>JBDHQC010000023.1:0-15704 GCA_039806815.1 Parachlamydiales bacterium | reverse complement strand
GTTAGAATTGACTCTCAGATCGAATTGAGCTGCATCTTCTGTAGTTACAGTTATTATGACAGGCGAAGACCATGTGTTTGTCGTTGGATCGTATTTTACAGTTTTTATATTGTATACGCTATCTACTGTGTCAAGCACAAACCAAGCCACAACAACTTGACCTGCTTCATTAAATACGACTCTTGCATTGAAAGCATCATCGCTTCCGGATATTGCTGCTTCTGTACTCCATGTGGAAGTAGCTGCATCAAAAAATGCTGAGTGAATAGTGCTTCCAGTGTCCCCATCAACTTCCCATACTGCAACCTCATTTCCCGAAGAATCTATTACAATGTGAGGATCTGTTGGAAAGTCAGCACTTAAACTACTACTTCCAAAACAAAGACTTAAGGCTGTTACAAAAAATGCTAACTTCTTTTCTAAAATTGTCTTAAAATAATACATAGTACAATTCCCTCTGTTACTGCTTTTGCAGATGTTGAAGTTTCCCGAACACATCATCTGTCCGGATTCATATATCACGATCGGATTGGTCAAGAGACTTTCGGTTTTAATCGAAACACATTCGATACCTTGCAGATTTCCCTATCTTTCTTTTCATGACATAATGTTTGTTATAATAATTATTTTACAATTTTCGTCAGCAATTTCTTTATTTTACTCAATTTGCGTAGCAGCACTCCACATTCCACCAACAGAATAAATTCGAGCCCCAAAGAAAAATGGCATTCGTTGCAACATCAATTTCTGTCCAAGTAATGCTAAAAGCTCCAACACCTGCAACAACTGCAGAATTTCACGAAAAACTCTGAACTTGCCTATCTGTACTCGATAACACTACAGGAGTATCCCAAGCACTTCCAACGAGTTTTGCTGCACCATAAAGTACGTACACTCCTTGTAGCAAACCCACTGTAAACCATCCCGCAACTATATTACCTTGATCATCTCGTACTACTTTAGGACTCAATGAAATTTCATTTGTAGAAGATATTAATTGGGAACTCGACCATACTCCAGCACTATGTGTTGCAGTTTTAATAGTATGTTGATTATCTTCAGTATTTTCCTGCCATAAAGCAACAATAGAACCATCCAGACAAACGATGTCTTGCAAACTTTCTATAGATGCAACAGTACAATCCAAGAGATGTGTAGAAAACATTAGTAAAAAAATTCCTCTAGGAAATATTTTTTTGTATTACTCATTAACCATCCAATAACTTCAAAACGTATCTTTAAAAAAGTTGTGTCGGAGTTCCCCACCCACCGCTAAATATCGATTGCGTGCTTGTCCAAACATTTGTCGAATTACCTATAATTGAAGTCCAAATAAGAACAGCCTCTCCTAATGAATTAATTTTCAAATCAAACTGATTGAGCTGTTCATTTGTTGCTGTATGAGTAGTCGGAGCCGACCATCCTCCAAGAGGAGTTGCTGTTGCAGTACATAAGCAATACACTTGATTTACTGAATCGAGTGCGATCCAAGCTGCTACTGCATTGCCAGTTGAAGTCATGACAATTTGAGAGTTAAAAGCAGGATTTGTTGTAGAAATAGTCGTTGCAGCACTCCAACTCAATGTGAAAATCGATGATTGTACTATGTTCGTCGTTCCTGTATTTACATCCCATACTGCAATTTGATTTCCACTTCCATCTATAACAATGTGAGGGTTTGAAGGAAAATTGTCAGAAAAAAGGAAATTTGTTGAAAAAGAGCATAAAATTGTTGCTAAAGCCTGTAAAATTAGTTTTTTATGTTGTAGAAATTTCATATAATTACCAACCCCCTCGTTTAAAAAAGTTCATATAAATATTTTTTTACACAAAAAAGGATTTTTCGTCCGCTCAATCTTTGACATTTTTTTTGTTTTGATCATATTTTTCAGTAAAAGTAAAAAAAATAGTTGAATCTAGTGAGCAACATTTGCATTATGAAAATTTCACAGATCAAGGACTACATGATTGGTTGATTAAGATGAGATTTAATTATGCGTCTTAATTCAGCTTGTCAAATGAAGTCTTACGATTTGTATTAACTGTATTCCAACAATGCCAATTGGAGGTATTATGAAAAAGTTTAAAACATATCTTGTAGCTATATTTATAGGATGCATACAGACTGTCTTTGCAAGTCAAGTTGCACACGTAAAGCCTATTCTAGAAGCAAAGCCAGCACATCCCACAATACCCCCTAACAACAATGCTTCAAAAGAATGTCGCCGTCTACAATTTTTGCACGATGGTTATTTGCATAATGTTAAAAATCTCCATGATACGTATATCATTCCAAAGAAATTGCATTTCATCTGGCTCGAAGATGTTCTTCCTCAGCGATGCAAGCAAATGATTCAATCGTGGAAAAACTTCCACCCCACATGGACTGTAAAGGTCTGGAGAAAACAAGATGCTAAAAAATTCAACTTCATCAATAAGAAAGCATTCGATAAAGCAAAAAGTTTAGAAGAAAAATCGAATATTTGGCGTTATGAGATCCTCTATCAACTCGGCGGTCTCTATGTAGATCCTCGCATAAAGTGTCATAATTCGTTCGATGAATTTAATCAAACAAGTGAATTTTATGCATTTGTCGAAAACAATAATCCCGATGGCAAAATGTGGAATGCAATTCTTGGCTCTATTCCTCATGGAGCTATTATCACGAGCTGTGTTTTTCTGATTAAGCCAGGAAATGGGGATTGTAATCCAGAACGCATAGATCAAACTTCAGGATCTCAATACTTTACAGGTTGCTTTATGCCGAAAGCATTGAATTTATATGGAAAAGTTATTCCACTGCCAATGGATCACAACTATAACGAATCTGCATTAAACTAAATCTTTAAATAAAATTAAGCCGTATTGCATTTTTGCAATACGGCTTTTTTTTTACTTTTAAGTTCCACAAGCTTGCACAAGCAAAATCGGATCCTTCGATGCTTCTTTGAGTCTTTCATTTATAAATGTGAGATTTTTCTCTACGCATTCTCTGACATTTGATGGTATCGTAGTCTTTAATAACAGCCATTCCGAGGCCAATTTTGCTTCTTCATATTCACCTACCCAATACGCACAAATAGAAAATTCGAGCAACATGCCATAGTCGTAAATCCAGTCATAAACAAATAAAATATCATCCGGAACTGGCATAAAAAGGGCGCGTTTTGAAATGCGATACCCCTCTTCGTAATTTTGATTCTTCCTCAGATATTCTGCCAAATAATACACTGGTTCTGCCCTAGTTTTTCGATACATATGTGCAACTGTAAAGCCATTGATGATTGTCTCTTTCGGCCTTTTTTGAATTTCTTGAAGCCGTGCAATTTGCAGTAAAGACCAAAATATTTCTTGATCCCAACCTCCCATTGCTACTCGTTTATGATAATGTTGTATTGCCAGTTCATTTTCTTCTGCGTCCAGATATCTTTGCGCAAGGTAAAATTGATTGCGGCGATTGGTAGGATCTTTTTTAAGAGCAGCTTCGAGTATTTGAGCATCTTTTTGAAATTTTTTCGGATCTTTGGAACGTGCCCCATCGCATCTGACGAGGTTTGTTATACCCTCTAAGGTTCCATATGTTTTTGCATCGGGACAAACGACAACTTCATGCAAAACCCCAACCCATTTCCAATCGAGGTGATTATTGACAAGTTGCGTTCTTGGGTATTTTAAACCAGAATAGTGCGTGATAATGTAATAGACATCCTTATCAATGTCGTCGAGCACCTTAGGAGATGTCACTTCAAACACCTCGTCTGCATCAATAAAAAGGACATAATCTGCTTTGCCCTTTGCAAGTTCTAAGGCAATGTTTCTATTATATTCAAAATCAAAAGGAATAGAACTATCCCAAGGACGCTCATGTAGCTCTCCAGGCATGTCCTTCATGAATTCCTTGATGATTTTTTGCGTTCCATCACTAGATCCTGTGTCCACTATAACCCAATAGTCGATCAAAGGCTTTACAGAGGTAAGACATCGCTTAATCACATCGCTTTCGTTTTTTACTATCATGTTCAAACATACAGTTTTCGTCCTCGTTGCACATAATGCTGAACTGAACAATAAAACGAATACAGCACAAAGAATGATACGTTTTTTCATAGCACACTTTTTAGTTTCAAAAATTTATAAAAGATCTGCAGCTAGCGCTGCAAGTTCTGAGCGTTCAGTTTTTTCTAAAAATACGTGACCATGGATCTTTTGCTCTAAAAAACGACCCACGGTAAAACTCAGTCCATTTGAATCTTTATCCAAATAGGGGTTATCGATTTGCGTTGCATCTCCCGTCAGGACAACTTTTGTTCCCGATGCAGCTCGGGAAATAATAGTCTTTATCTCATGAGGCGTTAAATTTTGTGCCTCATCGATAATAATGTACATTTTTGGCAAAGACCTTCCTCGTATATATGTAACTGCTTCCATTTCGATTTTTTTGCTTTCTAAAACCCACGACATCGTATCGGAAGAATCCGAACCCATCGAGGCACAAAGAAGTTCCAAATTGTCAAAAATTGGCTGCATCCACGAGGAAAGCTTTTCCTCCTTCGTTCCCGGAAGATATCCAATATCTCTTCCAAGAGGAACAATAGGCCTTGAGACTAAGATCTTTGTATAGGTTCCTTCGTCAAAAACTTTTCTTAATCCACATGCAAGTGCGATGAGCGTCTTTCCTGTTCCAGCAGGGCCTAGCAATGTTACAAGATTGATATCGTCTCGTAAAAGTGCATCGACAGCACAGCGTTGTTCTACATTCCTAGGCTTAATTCCCCATAAAGGCGGAAGCTTGATGAGAGGGACTAAAAGCCCTTCATCTTTATCAAACCTTGCAACACAGGAAGACTGTTCGGGACTTGATAAAACACAGTATTCATTTGGCCGAAAAACATGACCCTCGAGTGATAATCTTCCATCTTTATAAAATACATCTATCAAATGCTTTTCTGTCTCAATTTGTTGAATTCCCTTAGCAAGGCTATCGTAGGAAAACTTAAAATTTTCGTAATCCTCTGACTCTAAGCCAATTGCTTCTGCTTTTACTCTCGCACCAAAATCTTTCGATACAAAGACAACGCGCTGGCCTTTTTGCATGAGATAAAAGGCTGCCATGATAATTTTATTGTCCGTCATCGAAAGAGGAAGACTTGATGAATATTCTGTTGCCATCTCCATGATAATGCGAACAGTCGCTTCATTTTCCAAATTCACACCAACGTGAAGATCTCCCCCTGTTCCTTTAGTCTTCAATGAAACAAGTAATCTGATCGCAGCTCGAGCATTTTTCCCAAGTTCACCAGGCGCTCGCTTCAATTTGTCGAGCTCTTCTAAAATAAATACCGGAAGAACCACTTCGTGCCTTGGAAATTTCAAGATCGCTTCAGGATCGTGAATTAATACGTTAGTATCTAACACAAAAACTTTTCTCGGTGTACTTGGCGCTTTTTTTTCGATTTTTTTTGCCATGAGAGTGTTCCTTCTCGATTAAAGAAATTTTTACACAGTTTTCGGAATGCAAAGTTCTTTTGAAATCTGCCTTGCAACCATATGAAATTTTTAAAATTTCCTCCAGCAACTTTATAAAAAAAAGTGAAATTCAGCAGTTAAAGAGCATGAGTGCTAATTTTTATTGACAAAGAGAGATTTTTCTTGCTATACTTAAAGCATCATGACACAAGAGGCATCGCAATGAAAATAACAGAAAAAATGCTCAGCATACCTCCCTATATATCGACAACCTGGGATAATATTGCGTCTATACATATGGATGGTGATCATCTTATCATTTCAATGAATGATAATAAAACTATCACTATTACAGACCTTTCTGTTGAAGTCGTGGAGAAAATATTTGAATGCCATGAAGCATTTTTAGAGGAAAGACAACCTCATCAAAAACAGCCAAAGGTTACATCATCTCAAGAAAAAATTTCCAATCAGGAAATGTTAATGGGGTTCCCTTTCAGAGTCGGAATTGGCGGCTCGATTCCTGAAGGATTAGGGCAAACTCTCCAGCATAATCCTGCATATGCAGATCTTCCGCTTCTTCCACCTGAAGTGGCACAGAAAATATCATTATTAGGGAAAGTCGTATCCCCTGAAGATCTTCAAGCGATGCCTCCTGCTGAACCAAACTGCAATTGCATTTACTGCCAAATAATAAGAATCATGCACAAGACGCAAAATCCAAACGACGTCGAAACACATGAAATCGAACCCATTGAAGATGTCTCGGATGAAGATCTTAGATTTGAGCAATGGGAAGTACATCCTATAAATGACAAAATGTATTGCGTTGTCAATAAGCTCGACCAAAATGAACACTACAATGTTTATATTGCCGATAAAGTCGGTTGCACTTGTGGAAAAGATCATTGCGAACACATCGTTGCAGTACTGCGATCGTAATGCGTGAAAAAATTCTTAATTCTCATTGAAAGTATTGTCCTAAAATTACGAGATTCATACAATCTGCACTTGTAGAATCTTTTTAGTTTTCGCATTTTTGATGAGGAGAATACATAAAGAACATGTTATTTCGAAACTTTTCTCTCTTAACGTTTACACTGTTTTCCTTGAGTGCACCAATAGTAGCATCTCAAGAAACTCCTGCTTCAAATTCATCGAAGCTACAAAAAGATCTCGATTTTGAAACGTTTACAGGAAAAGTTACAAGACCACGCGTTAGAATGCGTCTACAGCCAAACCTCGATGCCTACGTTTATAAAGAATTAAATCCTCATGACCTCGTCTTAGTTACAGGTTCAGTCGATGATTTTTATGCAGTAGCACCTCCTGAAGAAGTTAAGGGTTACGTCTTTCGCACGTATGTTCTCGATGGTGTTGTAGAAGGAAATAACGTCAATGTACGACTAGAACCAGACCTTGCAGCACCTGTAATTTGCCAACTCAACAATGGCGATGCTGTTTATGGTACTTTGGCAAGTCAAAACTCAAAATGGTTACAAATTCCTCTTCCATCCTCTGTGCGTTTTTACATTGCAAAGAACTTTGTCGTAAAAGCAGGAGACAGCTCACTTTTTGTCGAAACAGGAAAAAGAAAAAAGCAATTTGATCAAGCACTTGGGAAGCTGAATCTCCAAATGGAAGAAGAACTTAAAAAACCGTTTCGTGAAATTGCCCTTGCCCCACTTGTACAACAACTCAACGTCCTAGTTCAAGAAAACCAAGATCTTCCGAATGAAGTAAAAATGGCTAAAGAGCTGATCGCAAGAATGCAAAAGGCCTATCTCGATCAAAGCCTTATCCAGACCGATCAAATATTTGCAGATGCAACAGACTCAACAGAAAAACAAACCAATCCACCAACTAAACAACATGAAAAAGAGCAAGAACCGACAAATCAGCAAATACAGGGTCAATTTTCACCCGGAATCGGATGGATTGAATCGGAACGCAAGTTCTTAAAGACCCAATATAATCCACAAAATATCGTCGATGAAGAAAATATCTATATCGAGGAAAGAAAAAACGCATCTTTATTGCAAGGTGTCATCCGACCTTATGACAGCATGTCCCAGAAAAAACCTGGTGATTTTGTCATCGTTAATCCAAAAACAAACGCACCTTATGCATATCTCTACAGCACAAAAGTAAATCTTAAAGATTACGTTGGAAAGAATGTACAAGTCTTTGGGGCGCTCCGACCGAACAATAACTTTGCATTCCAAGCATATTTTGTTCTTGAGTTGAGAACAAGCCCAGATCTTATGCAATAAGGAATTTTCACCACTAGAATAAAAAATCAAAGAGCGTAGGATATTGCTTTAAAAGCAATAGACTGTTTCGATGGCACTACAAAAAATTTACTACAGAGACACAGAAAAAAAATTATAAGTTTAACTCTAAACTTTTCTCTGTGCCTCTGTGCTAAAAATGCTCAAAAAAAACTTTACGAAACACGATCCATTTCTAAAAACTGAGACCTCGATACTTTCTTCCCGTCAAAATACCATTCCTCGATCACTCGATCATCGATTACGACGAATGATTTGCCATGTCGCTTATCGTCTTTCCATGAAATTTCTTCCACGACGATATCGGAAGGCTCAGAAAACCTTTTTTCAATGCCATTTTTTTGGTTTCTAACATAGGGCACTTCTCTGACTTTTTCTGCATTTTGAAATATAACCAGGGTCCCATTAAGCTCGCCATTTTCCCACGTTTCAACAGTTTTTGGCTCTCCATTTGGATAAAATGTCCTTTTTATGCCGTGAACTTGACCATTAGAAAAAGGAATATACGATTTTGGCATTCCATTTATATGAAATTGCTCTTCGGTTTCTTTTACCCCATCTTTGATGATCTCCTTGGAAAGCAACTGCCCATGTTGATCTCGACAAACGCGAATTCCTCCGCTACCATGCACTTCTGCTTCAACTTCTTGCTTTGGTGAAAAGTACTCGCCCGAAATGAGTACTGAATCAAAGTACTCTTCCTTCGATCGAGGAGTTCCATCTTCATACCAGGTGCTCACCATCACAACATTACCCGGATAGTTCATTTCTTGCTTGTAAGGGATTCCGGAAGGGAAATGATACATTGTCCAAAGAAGACCGTCTTTTTCGTAAAACTCTTTTTTTCGAACTTGATTGCTGTGTGGAAAAGAATAGGTCCAGATGCCATCTTTCATTCCATTCTTCCAGCTTTCAGAAATACATACGCCACTTTTTAGCTTCTTTTCAATATTTCCACTCGCACCTCGCTCTTTCCAATCATCAGAAGTATCTACTTCAACTCCATATTGATGCACATACTTGGATTTCACAGGAGCATTATCGGTATCATTTTTATGTTGAGAACACCCTGACATCGTTAAAATACTCATCCACCCCATCGCATGAAGGAAAGCTTCAGAACGCTTCATAATTCAAACCTCGTTGAAGACATATCAAAAGAACACCGTAGCAAAAAAATAATTAAGACGCACTGAAAACTATTCTTTTATGTTGCTAAATTTTTTTGTGCAAAGATCGCAAATTCGCTCAAATTCTCTGTCCACTTCTTGCTGCTTGAGCGTTTTATTCTTATCGCGGAAGACAAAATGCAAAGTAACGTTGTGAACATCTTTTCCAAGCTTTTCATTTTCATAAAGAGCTTGTAATTCAACTGCTTCCAAGATTGAAGAAGTGATTTCAGCTAGCGTCTCTTTAATTTTGGCATATGTATATTTTTTGCTTAAAGTTATAGTCCAGTCGCGCTCAGACGCAGGGGTTTGAAAAAGCTTATGGAAATGAAAATCATCTATTTTATGAGTCAAAAACAAATGAAGAGCACATTCGGCATAAAGTACTTTATTGCGAATATCAAATTGTCGCAAAATTGCAGGATGAAGTTCTCCTATTGTTCCAATGTGCATACCATCAGTATAGATTTTTGCCTGTCTCCCTGGATGAAAAATGGTCACATCCGATTTTTCGAGACGAATATTGGTAATGCCAAAATTTTTGATCAGATCTTCAATAATTGCTTTTGCATCAAAAAAATCGCAGTCAGTTGAAGTTTCGGAAAAATGAGGTGGTGTCCTATTTCCCGATAGTACAATTCCACAAACGATTTGTTCTGAAAATCCCTCTTTTTCCTTTAAGAATATAGATCCTACTTCAAATCCTCGTATGTTAAAATTCCCATAGCAAACATTGTGTCGCACAACTTGAAGAAGTCCTGGTAAAAGCGAAGGTCGTAAAACCGACTGGTCTTGACTCATCGGATGCAGGACTTTCACAATAGCATCGTCTGAAATCGGGTGGTTTACGACAATTTTTGCAAGTTCCGGTGAAATCAAATCACAGGTGACAAATTCTTGAAGGCCTTCGACTGTCAGTTTTTTTCGAACAAATTGTCCAAGTGTAAAAAGAGGAGAATCCAGAAGTTGTGATGCAGAATATAATGGAATAGAAGTTACATTTTGCTGATATCCTAAAATGCGAACAACTTCTGAAATTAAGTCGATTTCTTGAGTAATGTCATGTCTTGCAAATGGAACTTTTACTTCAAATGTATCTTGACCGTCGAAATGAACGTGAAACCCGAGCCTTTTCATCACAGATTCTACTTCATTGCAAGAATATTCTTGTCCCAGTACTTTACATGTTTTTGAAAGGCGAAGTTTAATCTTTTTATCCTCAAAACTTTCCTCGGCAACATCTGTAAATCCTACAACTTTAAAGCTTTGTTCTTGAGTAGATAATAACTCAAAAGCAAGCCCAAGAGCACTTACAGTAAAGTTTGGATCAGCCCCCCTCTCAAAATGCTTACTCGATTCTGAAAGAACGCCTACTTGTTTTGATGCTCTTCGAATGAGTTTAGGATTAAAGAATGCAGACTCTAAAAGAACTTTGTTCGTGCTCTCTTTTATACTTGAATCTTTACACCCCATTACTCCTGCAACAGCAAGGATTTCATTAGGGTCTGAAATAAGTATGAGATCATCCGGAAGCTCTTTTTGTACATCTGAAAGAAGAGTCACTGTTTCTGCCTTGATCGATTTTCTTACGAAAATTTCATTTCCTGAAATTGCATCTCTATCAAATGCATGCAAAGGTTGACCTGTAAGATGCAGAATGTAATTTGTTATATCTACGATGTTGTTTTGAGAACGAATCCCACACTTTTCAAGGCGATATCGCACCTCAAAAGGAGATGGCTGTACTGCAATATTATCTATGCTCAGGGCACTATACCGAGGACAACCTTCAGGATAAAGCACTGAAACTTTTGGGTTCGAGGAGGTGCTTTCTGTAAAATTATGATGTCTGGTTTTGTGTAGAGGCAATACTTTTCGCTCTAATGCAGCTCCAAGCTCTTTTGCAATGCCATACACACTCATGCAATAGCCCAAATTTGGAGTAAAGCTCAAATCTAAAACGACATCGCGAAAGTACTCGTTTAACTGGATTCCAAGTTTCATATCGGATGCAAATTCAATAATCCCTTCGTGATTATCCAAAAGCCCCAATTCTTTTTCAGAGCAAAGCATCCCGCAAGATTCAACCCCACGAACCTCTCTTGAAGAGATCACAAATTTATCTTTCGTAGGGCCCTCTGGATATAATGTCGCACCAAGCGGTGCAAATGCCGTAATAAGACCTTCTCTACAATTGGGAGCACCACATACGACTTTTGTAGTGGTAGTACCATCAAAAACCTCGGCAAGACAAAGAGATGCAGCGTTGGGATGAACTTCTTTCTTTAAAACCTTTGCCACGACTACTTGATCGAATATTGGCTCAATGAACTCGACGTGGTCGACTTCGATACCAAGCATTGTCAGAGTTTGTACGAGTTCTTCTGTCGTAAGAGATATATCAATATATGTTTTTAACCAAGAAAGTAAAATCTTCATACACTACCTTAAAAAGCCATTCAAGCGAAAATGTATCATAAAATCGATCTCGATTGCAACGTATTTAGGAGAGGAAGCACCATACTATTTTAAAAAAAATAGTGGACAATTTTTTACTGGATTAAAGGATGAACATATAGTATAATTTTCGATTAACAATTTTAAATTATAAGGAAATAACATGACCATGACTATTGAACAAACTCTATCTATCATTAAACCAGATGCAGTAGAAAACAACTGTATTGGGAATATCATCGCACTTTTGGAACGCTCGAACCTCAACGTTGTTGCAGCAAAGATGCTTCATCTTTCAATAGAAGAAGCTCAAAATTTTTATGCCGTGCATAAGGCCCGCCCTTTTTACTCAGAACTCGTATCATTTATGACTTCAGGACCGGTACTCGTAATGGTTTTAGAAGGAGAAAATGCCGTTCAAAAAAACCGCGATGTCATGGGAGCAACAGATCCCAAAAAGGCAGAACCGGGCACAATCCGCGCGTTATTCGGGAAAGGAATCGAAGCAAATGCAGTACACGGTTCTGATTCAAAAGAAAATGCCAAAACTGAAATTGCCTTTTTCTTCAAAGATCGCGATATTTTGTCAAAGGCCAGAAAGGCAATTTAAAAATAATTTTTACGTCGTCAGTATAATTTTTTATTGACGACTGAAAATAAATGAGAAAATTTTTCTATGGTTACAGGTATAAAAGGGAATAAAGTCTCACATCCTCCAAGCGTTGGCGCTCCTAGTGCGGTAGATGCAGAAGAGCACAATGCAAGCAATCGCTTTTTGAATCTTCCCCCTGAACTTGCATGCCACATATTTTCTTTCCTTCCTTCTTTAGAAGATGTGGCACGGATACAACTCATATGTAAACAACTTGCAGGGTATTCCTTAGATGTTCACATTATAGAACCATTAGCAAAAGCAACGCGCCCTTTGCTCAACGCTTCTCTTCCGGACCAAAAAAACCCAACCCCCTATTACAAAAAAATAGAAACTGTTAAACGCCTGTTGCACATAGATCCTAAAGTGTCATGTGAGAAAATAGAAACTTGCTTTGGTGCACATACTACGTGTATCGATTCAAATTCTCCGAAGAAAAAATGGAGATCCTATGTTCCTTTTCCTGAAGACTACGTTCCAGGTCAACAACAAAACGTCAAGACAATGACCTTTGCAATTTCCGATGACATTTTGGCAACATTTGAGCTGAAAGTTGCTCCAGGAGATAAGATAACGATCAAAAAAGTATCGCTTACATTTTATAACAAGGAAAATAGGACTCAAAATCCAC
Source organism: Parachlamydiales bacterium (assembly GCA_039806815.1). Classification (GTDB taxonomy): domain Bacteria; phylum Chlamydiota; class Chlamydiia; order Chlamydiales; family FEN-1388; genus JBDHQC01. The sequence continues at coordinate 3,038 of JBDHQC010000023.1, read as the reverse complement.
TCGATATACCATCGGCAAAAGCGATAAAACGGTTCGAGTGTTTCAACCACACAGCCTATATTGTTTCGAAAAACGAAATGATTCGCATCACACTAGACAATATACAATGTAAGGAGTCGGAAAGAAAAGTAGTCCACAGAGGGAAAATCAATTTGTTACACCACGATGTCCTCCATAAGGGAAAACTGTACAAATTAGAACCTACCAAAAACACCTTGTATATGTTCGATCTTTCGAATGATACTTGCGAGCCTACAGTTTTATGGAATTATGAAGAAGATTCCTTAGATTACGATGGAGAAAAACTCAACATAAATTCGGGATCCTTGCGACCCTGTAAAATTTATGACGGTTCTCTTTTTTTTGTACACCCAAACCCAAACAGAAACTTAAAAGTCCTTCATCTGATCTACCTAGATACTAAAACGCCGTCAAAACCTAAAATTATCTACACATTCGATAAAATATCGTACCAAGGATGTCTTGAAATTGCTTATGGACTTTTATTTCTTTCGACAAAAACGTCAATTGATGTCATCGATCTGGATACACAAAAATCAATACGTTCTATTCAAATGCCATCTGAACTTTCTTGCCCTCATCAACTTTATAAGACAGCAAATGATAGAAATGTGTTTTGTTCACAAATTGCAGATGAGCCTTTCTTAAAGCTCGATAATGATGCTTTGTTGTTCTTTTCCTCAGCAAATAAAAATTCCCCCGATGAGATTTTTAAACTCAAATTAACAAATAGTTAAATGTACTCATTACTCTTTTTAGACACGTATGATTCATTTACATATAACCTTCTAGACATATTTGAATCGTTAAACGCATACGTCACTGTAAAACAGACAGACAATTTTAAAACTTGTGAAATTGAGAAGAAAAATTTTGACGCTTGCATCATAGGACCTGGTCCAAAAAGCCCAAGAGAAATCCCCGAAGTCATTCGATTTATACAAACTTTCGAAAAAAGCTTACCGATTCTCGGAATATGCCTCGGCCATCAATGCATAGCAGAAAGCTATGGGGAAATTGTACAAAGAGGAATAAAACCCATGCATGGAAAAAAAAGCCAAATCTTTTGCAAAAAACATCCCCTTTTTGAAGGACTTAAATCTCATTTTATAGCAGGTCGATATCATTCATTGATTGTGAAACCCTTGCGTTGTGATTCTCCCTTACAAGTAATAGCAAAAACAGATCTCGACGAAATAATGGCCATTTCTCATCAAACCTATCCAATCTATGGTCTTCAATTTCACCCAGAGTCAATTCTTACCCCTGATGGGAAAATAATTTTACGTAACTTTTTAACCCTTTTACAAAAGGAATCTCCATGAAGCTATTTAGTAATAAAATAAGTGCATGCCTTGCTTTAGCTCTTTTTTGCATAAGCTCCCTTTCTGCAAATGAACAAATTGAAAAAAATCAAAAGACATTTGCTATGATCAAACCAGGAGCTGTAAAACGTAATGAAATCGGTGCGATTATTCAAAAAATTGAATCTGCAAAATTGAAAGTCATTGGACTGCGCATGGAAAAGCTCTCTAAAGAAAAACTTGCAGTTTTTTACAAAGAACACGAAAACCGCCCTTTTTTCAAAGATCTTCTTGAAATAATGTCAGGAGGACCTGTCGTTGCACTATGCCTCGAAGGTGAAAATGCTGTCATGGCAACAAGGGAGCTTGTAGGAGCAACAGATCCAAAAGATGCAAAAGAAGGAACTATTAGAAAGCTCTTTGGCGTTTCAAAGTCAGAAAATGCAATTCATGCATCTGATTCAGTCATGAGTGCCGAACGAGAAATCGCGCTTTTCTTCTCTGATAAAGACATTTATCCACAAAACTAACTATTGAGAGAGCATTTTTTCTCACAGATGAAAATGCTCTCCAAAATACGCAGTCTTTGCAATAGGATCTGCAAGTAAATCATGCACAGTCCCCGATAGCAGTACTTTTCCATCATTTACGAGATAACTTCTATCGACAACGGAAAATATTTCACGTGCATTGTGGTCCGTAATTAAAATTCCTATGTTTTTCTTGGCAAGAAGCTTGATGATGTGCTTTACGTCAGCGATTGCAATCGGGTCAATATTTGCAAAAGGCTCATCGAGCATGAGGCACGTTGGATTTGTGATCAATGCACGAGTAATTTCAAGACGCCTTCTTTCTCCACCCGAAAGTAACGCAGCTCTTTTCTTTGCCAATTTTTCTATATGGAGCTCTTGTAAAAGCTCTTCAAGACGCACTTTGCGGTCAGATTCTTTCATAGGAATAGACTCTAAAATGCACATAATGTTTTCTTCAACAGTAAGATCACGGAAAACAGAAGGCTCTTGTGCAAGATAACCAAGACCCATGCGAGCACGTTTGTCAATCGGGCATAAAGTAACATCGTTTCCATTAAAGAAAACCTGTCCTGAATCTGGTCTCAAAAGACCTATGATCATATAAAACGCTGTCGTTTTACCTGCTCCATTTGGTCCTAAAAGACCGACGATTTCTCCAGGAGCAACATCGAGTGATAAGCCATTTACGACAGGACGAGCAGCATATCGCTTGACGAGATTTTGAACGATAAGACCTTTACTCATATAGCTTGCTCCTCTGGTTTTTTTAGCAATGCGTGAATTCTTTCTTGCTCATTTTGATCAAAAAAGCATCGTACCTTCCCTTCCGTTTTAATTGTATCTTGGTTCATATGGCGGAAAAAATTAATTTTTTCAGCACTCACTACAGCTTTTTTTGCAGAATCATAAAAAAGAACAGGGCTCATATTATGAGAAAAGAAAATAGCTTCGTGCTTATTTGGAAAAATATCGACATTGTCAGAAAGGACAATCTGAACGTCTTTATTTTCATTTAGGAGTTCAAGCGTCGAGTTGCACATCTTCACATTTCCAGAAATTGCAATCTTTTCCAAATTTTTTGCTTTTTGCGTTTTTGGAATCAATGATACATCTTCCAGTTCGAGAACATCTGAATAAAAAAAACCAAATCCGTTCTGAAAGAATATTTGGTTTTCATCTG
>JBDHQC010000022.1:0-15714 GCA_039806815.1 Parachlamydiales bacterium | reverse complement strand
AAGTAATTGGAGCTCGCGTATAGTCCATAATATTAAATTCAAGAACTAATTCTCTTGAATGCATGTCGATTGCCTTAATTGTATTTCTTCTATTCATACAAAACAAAAGTTCATTTTCAGCCACGAGGAGAGGAGTATAGTCTTTTGTATTTTCAAGCAAACAGGTATCCGGAAATATTCTCATAAGATTTCCATCATCTGTCCTTGTGATTACAGATCCATGTTGAAAAAGTATGGGATTGCTATTGAGAGAAATGTGGCTAAGAAAATCAAATGTATCTCCTGAATAGTCATATATTGAAACCCCAGATGCTGTCTTTATGGCAAGTAAGGGCAAACTCTGATCAAACAAACTATCTATTGCGCCTGGTATAGTTTGCAGTGGTTTAATCATCTCTCCTGAAAGCATGTCTTTTGTGATGAGGGACTGAGTATTAAAATCAAAAGTGAGAAATGCGTGGTCGTGGTATGCATGTATCACTTGGCCATTAAATTTTTCTGTCGTCGTTACAGATTCATTAACACTGAATCGACAGACGAGACGGTTCGATACACAGATAAATCCATTTTCTGCAGAAAAGAGATTTGTGAAAGCCCCAAAATTGTGCTTGATTTGTGTTATTTCTTCAAATTGCAATGAGTTTGCGATCATTTTGCAAAAAACGGGTTGCAAACGAATACATGGCATGTCTTTTATTAAGGGTAATATTTTTGAATTGTGCTGAAATATAGACGATAGACACGTCGGATCTTCGAAAATATGAAGAAAGCGCTTACACGTCAGAGCAACGTTTGGGATATCGGAAGGCAGAAGTTGGGAAAATACTTTTTTAAGGATAGAGTCTGAAAGGTCTAAAATTTCTTTCGGCTCTTTGGATATTTTAGAAATTTTGCGAAAACGTACATCGAATTGCTTTTGCGCCATTTGTTGTAGTGTTGGTAAGTCCTTTTCCTTTACATCGGGAAAGATTTTGTAAAACGTATCAAGGTATTGAATGTGCTTACTCGATTCTTTAACACCGCAAGAAAGAAAATCTTTTCGAAGCCTATTGAGAAAACACAGTGTTTCGGTGTGAGCGCGTGTTCTATTTTGAAGAGCTTTCAAGATCAAAAGAACGCATTGTGCTTTTTTTTTGATTTTCTCGTCCTGAAATGCTCGGCACATGTGTTCAACACTTTCCATGTCTACAGTATCAATTGTCGCCAATACTTTTTCTTCACTAAGAGTATTCTTTAAGCAAGAGTATAAATTTGAAATGTACTCTTCAGGTTCGATATGCCTTACTTCGTTCATCAGTACCATCCCATTCTACTTCAAAAAAAAGTACAGTACGAATTTAATGTAAGGATTGAGTAAAGAAGCATTACGTGCTTTTTATCAAAATTGTTTTTACTTTGAATAGGGTAGTCTCTTTTACGACAATGACGAAGTCATCAAAGGTTATAGTATCTCCAACACAGGGAGTGCGCATGAGAATGTTGTCGATTAACTCTACAAATGTTTCCGATGGATCTATCTCTACGTGAAGGTTGTAGGTTTTACAAAATTCTACAACATTCGTATCGGCAGGAATTGTCTTTTCTAAAAAGAACGTCACAGATTCTTCTTTTGTTCTGAAAAGATGGAAAAAGATCGTATAGAGGCTTACAATTCCAACGACGTGGCCGGATGGCCCCAAAACCATTCCATAGGCACATTCTTCGTCTTGAAGTAGGCGTAAGAGCTCTAAACACGAAGTTGTGTGTGCAACAAAGACCACGCGACTCATAAATTCTCTTGCTTTTTTGTTGTCAGTTGCACTGATGAGATCTTTTGGAGTGACGACGCCGAGGATTTTTTGTGGAGTACGATGCCAGAGAACAATGAACTCGCAATCACTTTTTTCAAAAATATCTCGAAGATGCTTGATCGACGTGTTTGAAGAGATGTTCTCTACTTGATCGATGGGTTGCAGCAACGCATTCAGGGATTTTGTTCTTAATGAAAGGATGTTTTTTAAAATCTCTTCGAGTTCTAACTCAGATTCCACAGAATACCCTTTTCGATGTTCTTCTAAAAGCACTTTTAAGTCGTCAAGAGTGACGGACTTTTCTTCCTGTGGTGTTACAGTAGATTTCGGAAGGCGTTTGAAAAATGCTTCCACACATGCCGTTACGGGATAAAATAGCCTCGAGCTTGCCCAAAGAAATGGCATGCCGAGTCGTGCGACGTGTTCTGAATAGGTGCGCGCTGCAAACATGGGGACGAGTTCTCCCAAAAGAAGAACAAAGGGGATGTGGATGAAACAGGAAAAATTTGGGTTTATGTCGAGTGTTTCAAAAAGACGTCTCATAGATTCTGAGCTCACCATGAGAGCAATATTTACTCCAATTAACGTGGTCGTAAATAATCTCGTTGGATTTTTTAAAAATTCTTCGAGCCAAATAGCCCATGATTTTCCTTCGACTGCATAAAACTCAAGTTTTATGCGATTACAGGAAATTGATGCCATTTCTTCCATAGAGTAAAAAGACATTATAGAGGTCCAAAACAGCACATTCACAAGCCAAAACAATATGTCGAAGTTCATCGTTTTTCCTTTTTCATACTCTGGACGAAAACAGAGCGAACTTTCGTTTCATCAGATGATAAAACTCGAAACAAGAGATCTGCTTTTTCGAGTTTTGTGCCACTTTGTGGAATCGAGCCAAATTCTTCCGTAAGCCATCCTCCCAATGTTATCTGATGGTACTGACTCATCAGATGTGTTTCAAATAATTCATTGAGAAGTTCTAATGGCATGGTCCCGTTTGCGATAATCGTATCCTTCAAAAGTCTTTTGTATTCGGGGTTCTTTTCTTCTTTTGGAATATCAAAAGGAACGAGTTTTGAACATAAAAGTTCTAACGTGACAAACCCTTGCGTGCTTCCATATTCGTCGACGACGATGGCAGAGTGAATATTGCGGGCATGCATTTTTGCAATCACCGATTTACACGGCGTTCCTTCCGGGAAAAAAATTGGCTGTTTTACGATTTTTTGAAGGTCTCGGGTTGTCTCGATGCTAGTTCTAAAAGCCACAAAATCTTTTGCAGTGATCATGCCGAGAATTTTTTCTTCAGAGTCATCGCAATAGGGGATTTCATCGCTTTCTTGCGACGTGAAAAGATGAACGAGCTTTGTAAGCGGTTCTGTCGTTTTAAAAAGCGGCATGCTGCTTTTGAGAATCATGATGTCGCGAATGGGCTTTTTTTCAACTCGGAAAAACGATCGAAGTAAAATTGCTTCTTCTTTTTTGAGCACTTTCTTTTTTTCTGCTTTTTCCACGATGCGTTCTAGTTCGTGTTGCGACAAAGGCTGATCGATCTTTAGAAAGAAAAAGAGCAGTTTTGCATAAAAAGACGTCGTTTTTTTGACGAGTGTTCGGATGGGAGCCAAGAACTTATGAATATGGGTTACAGCATTTGCAAAAAAAAGAGCGATTTGTTCGTTGTAAATAAGTCCTAAATACTTTGGAAGCAATTCACCAAAGATGAGAACGAGGATTAAAGGAACGCCAATCTTCAATAGAAGACCGGCATTGAGTAATATGTCAGAGGAGATATTCTGGACGAGAATATTGACAATCGTATTGACGATAAAAATCGTAATGAGTAGATCTTTTGAATCTTCCAAGAGCTTTGCAATGGATTTTTTATTCGGATCAGAAGATGTGCGATAGATTCGCAAACGGACGTTTGACAAGGAAAAGAAAGCAATTTCTGACGATGAGCATATTGCGGATAAAACAAGAAGGATAAGAACGCTTATACACAGAAGAAAAAATATCATAGAACGTCTACTCTATTTTTTTAAAACACCGATTGCCAACCGAGTTTAAAAGTACAGGCTTTTTCTTCGAGTGTCAAAGCCTTTCTTTATTTTCTTCAAAATAGATTTTTGTATACCCCTCAGGAACTACTCCTAAAACTCGGATGAGGACAAGTTCGATCCATTCAGGATCGTTTTGGCTTTGAATTTGGCATTCTAAATCGGATCTTTTGAGATCGAGAATTGCAATTTTTTGTAAGAGGGCTTTTTCTTTTTCGCAACAGATGACTAACTCCTTTTCGAGTACTTTTACACCACGTTCGTAAAAGCAAAAAGCAAGGAGTAAAAACGCTATGACCCACCAGGATTTTAAAAACACCTGGTGGTAGATGAAGAAAATCGCGTGTTCAAATACAGAAGTTCTCTTATACACGAGGCGCCACAATACCTACTTGGTTCATGTATTTTCCATTTCGATCTTTATACGAGACATCGCACATTTCTCCTTCAAAAAAGACGATCTGTGCAATACCTTCGTTTGCGTAAATCTTTGCAGGAAGCGGCGTCGTGTTCGATATTTCAATCGTCACATACCCTTCCCATTCAGGCTCAAAAGGTGTTACGTTGACGATGATCCCGCATCGAGCATAGGTCGATTTTCCTATGCAAAAAGCAAGGACGTTTCTCGGTATTCGAAAGTACTCTTTTGAACGTGCAAGAGCAAATGAATTCGGAGGAATAATGCATTCCGATGTACATTTATCGACAAAAGAGTCTTCTGCAAAGCTCTTTGGATCGACAACGCTATTGTGGACATTTGTAAATATTTTGAATTCATCAGCTACGCGTAAATCATACCCATAGCTCGAAAGCCCATAGCTTACTATTTTGTTTTCTAGCTCATCGTAGCGAATCAGGCGATCGACGAACGGTTCAATCATTCCTTCTTCTTGCGACATCTTGCGAATCCAATTATCTGGCTTAATCATGACATGCCTTTTTCACATTTTTTAAAGTCCAAATCATAAGTTTTCAACCGTTTGAAAGTCAAGAATCTTTAAACCCGATAGGCCGAAGCTTGTCTCGTGTGGCTTTGCTGTTTTTTAAGCCGCAACAAAAGCTCCGCAATCCGAGTTTTAAGTATTAAACGGAATTCCTAATCGCGAAAGGAGATAGCGAAGAACAAAAATAGGGTGGCGTAAAAAAAGTGTAAAAGACTTCCAGTACGAGATGTCAATCTCTGCATAGATTGGATGTTTTTCTTGTTCTTGGCTTTTTTTGAGAATTTCTTCGTGAAGAAAGAACGTATATTTGGGAAGAGAATGTATCGGGAAAAAAGCGACTTCTTTGCTTTCTTCTTGAGGAAGAAATGTCTTTTCCGATCCATCTTTATGTTCGCATTCAAACACGTGGAGGGCAGAGGCAAGTTTATTCTTCGGAAACCACGTTCCAATTTTTTTTCGGATAAAACAAACAAGACCCGTTTCTTCAAAGAGCTCTCGAAGAACGGCGTTTTCTTCTGTCTCTCCGTGTTCTATGCCACCACCCGGAAGAACCCACACCGGAACATCTCGGCGCTTTACAAGAAGCACGGAAGTTTTATCTCGATCGTAGATTATTCCAATTGCAGCTTGCTTCATTTCTTTACTTTTCGGTACATTGTAAAAGTATATTGTACCCAAAAATCTATTTTTATAGTATACTATTTGCCGAATGCTATGCCCGGATGGTGGAATTGGTAGACACGCCAGACTTAGGATCTGGTGCTTCACAGCGTGTAGGTTCGAGTCCTATTCCGGGCATTTATTAAGCGGTTTTACTGTAATTCGATTGTTTTTTATTAATTTTTACCACAGAGGCACACAGAGAGAAATAGAATGAAGCTAAAATATCTCTTTGTGCCTCTGTGGTAAAAGTTAAAACATTCAAATTACATTAAGAGGAAGATCGTATGCTTCAAAATCTGATCATTGTTCTATTTATCTCTTTTTTTCTCCCTACAACTTCTTTTGCAACTCAAAGCTCAGAGCTTATCCCTCGCTCTATCCTCTTTGGTAACCCCGAAAAAGCGCTTCCGACGATTAGCCCTGATGGCAAGAAAATTGCCTATTTAGCCCCAAATTCTGAGGGCGTACTCAACGTCTGGATTGCAGAACTTGACCTTTCGAGTCCAAAACTTGTAACTAAAGCAAAAGGTCAAGGGATACGAAACTACTTTTGGCATTACGATAGTCAGCATGTCCTCTATGTCAAAGACTTTGATGGGAACGAAGATGCCCATTTGTACATCACAGACCTTAAATCAGATAACGATCGCGATCTTACCCCTTATAACGATACAAAAGTAAGCCCAATTGCGTATATTCCCACTCGCCCAGATGAAATGCTCATTGGAATGAATTTAAAGAACAAAGCGCTTTTTGATGTGTATCGCCTGAATCTTGCAACAGGTAGTATAGATTTTGATACAGAATGTGTTGCCAATGGACTGGGTTGGATGGCTGATAAAGATTTATTCGTACGAGGATTGGTCGTTGCAGAAAACGATGGTGGCGTGTCGCTTCACACGAGAAATTCGAAAAATGAACCTTGGGCTCGTATGTTACAAGTTGGGATTGAAGACTTCAACTTTTCCCCTATCAGTTTTTCTGATGACAATACATCTATATATGTATTTACAAGTCTTGGAACTCCTACAGTTTCTCTCCAAAAGCTCGATCTAAAGACAAAAAAACTCGAATGCATACTTCAAGATGCTTCGTTTGATATGCAAAGTTCGTATCATCATCCAAAGACAAACGAGCTTTTGGCAGTTGCTGTAGAAAAAGAAACTCTCGAATGGATCTCACTTGATAAAACATTTGAAAATACTCTCAAAGAACTCCACAAGTTTCCCAATTCGCGAGTCGATATATTAGCATCCGATCTCGATCACAACATCTTCATCGTCCAGGTTGATCAACAAGGCCAAGTTCCGAAGTGCTATCTATACGATCGTAAGCAAAATGCTATGAAATTTCTTTTTACTCCAAGGCCAAAATTGAGTGCATATGAACTTGTCAAGACAGAATCGATCTCTTTTACTGCTCGAGATGGAATGAAGCTCTACGGGTATTTAACTCTACCCCTAGGATCGAAAAAGACAAATCTTCCGTGTGTTCTCATGGTTCATGGAGGTCCTTGGGTACGTGATTGTTCTAGATTTTCATCGCCGGTTCAATGGCTTGCAAATCGGGGATATGCAGTATTGCAGGTCAACTATCGCGGATCGACAGGGTACGGAAAGCAGTATTTTCTTGCCGGGAAAAAAGAGTGGGGGGCAAAGATGCACGATGACCTCATCGATGCTAAAAACCATTTTGCATCTTTGAACGTCATCGATCCCAAAAAAATTGCCATTTATGGGGGCAGCTATGGAGGGTATGCAACGCTTTGTGGTCTTGCCTTTACTCCAGAAGAATTTGCTTGCGGTGTCGATATCGTTGGACCTTCAAATCTCGTGACGCTTATCGAGACAGAGCCTAAGTATTGGACGCCATTTAGAGCCTTTCAGGCCAACTTTGTTGGAGATATCGAGACAGAAAAAGCATTCCTCGAATCTAGATCTCCACTTTTTAAAGCTCATCAGATAACAAAACCATTACTCATCGCACAAGGGGCAAATGACCCTCGGGTGAAAAAGTCAGAAAGCGACCAAATTGTCGAAAAAATGAGGCAAAACAACAAGCCTGTTGAGTACATTCTTTTTGAAAATGAAGGTCATGGCTTCTTACGTCCGGAAAACCAGTATGTCTTTTACGAAAAAGCTGAAAAATTTCTTTCCTTACACCTTGGAGGAAAAGCCGAACAGTAAATCTTCTTTTTAGTTGAAATGATGTCTTGCCCGATATATGATCGTGGTCGAGATAAAGTAGTGCCTTTAAGTCCTTGTAATTATAAAAAAGCTTTCACATAGGGTGATTTACTTATGAGAGTTAAAAATTTTAACTGGCCAACAGGAATATTTCTCATTTCCTACCACGTGATATTGCTTACTATACTCCCATTTTACTTTTATTATGCAACTATTCATACGAACACAGTTATTACTTCCATCGTGTTGCTATTTCTCACCGGAATGAGTATAACAGCAGGATATCACCGTTATTTTGCTCATTGTACATATAAAACGAACAAGTGGGTAGAAGCGGTATTGTTATTTTTTGCAAGCGCGTCCATTCAGGCAAGTGCTATACGCTGGGCCTTTGAACACAGACTTCATCACGCTCATGTCGATACAGACGAAGATCCGTATTCCATTAACAAAGGGTTTTGGTATGCCCATATTTTGTGGCTTTTTCATAGCCCACGTCCCATCGAAAATAAAATCGTCGCAGACCTTTTGCGAAAGCCCTTAGTCCTTTTTCAGCACAAGCATTACGAAATATCGATGATCGCTTCTAATGCCATCATATTTCTTTTAGTAGGATGGCTTTGTTCTGATTTCATTGGTGCTTTTGTCCTTGCGATTTGGCTTCGCGTATTTTTCCTCCACCACTTTACATGGTTTATCAATTCTCTTGCACACACATGGGGTGCACGTACATTTTCTACAGAACAAACAGCAGTTGACAATTACCTCATCTCCTTTGTAACGTTTGGAGAAGGGTATCACAACTACCACCATACCTTTGCAAATGACTACAGAAATGGAGTGCGCTGGTACCATTTTGATCCAACCAAATGGTTAATTTGGACATTAGAAAAACTTGGTCTTGCTCATAATTTGCGTCGCGTCGATAAGTACCACGTCAAAGAATGCATCGTTGAAGATTACAAGAATCGACTCATCGAAGCGATTAAAAAATCGTATTATCAAGGCCGAGAAGAACTCGAAGAAGCAGTTTCGCGAGTTTCTGAAGACCTCATAAAAAAACTTTCCCAACTTCGCGCGCTTATTGAAAGCAAAACGAATGCGAGCGGATCTGTGCCCAACGAACAGTACAAACATGAAATGAAAACTTTGAAAAAAGGTCTTCGCGAAGACTGGAAAAAGTTTAAGCGTATTTGTAAAAAAGTCGAACATACGGTTGGTGTGGCATAAGGGAAAAATTACCCATAAAGCCTTTGGGGGTTTTTAATTATCAAATAAAATCGCATAATATCCTTGTACTCTAACCACTGTACAGCTCTCTCATTTATGGGTGAGTTGTACAGTGTTCTCTTTATTCTGAAAAAAAAAGATTGTTGCTCTATAAATTTTCATGTTAGTTCTAAAGAAGCGCTATCAAGGCTTCCTATAAAATACTCGATGACTATAAACTTTTACCCACACAGCTTTTGTAACAAAAGGATAGTTCTTTTTGCAAGATAGATGATAAAGCTGCGATAAATATACGAGCCACTTGAATATAGTTCTAAAAGCCTGTGGAGCTGTGATGTAGTGAAAAAATATTCTTTTTAGCGGTAATTTGGAAAAGAGATACAAACGGAAGGATTCATATTAAGTCATACAATATAAACTTAACCCAGTAGATCTCAATTGGGAATCAACCGTAGAAAAAAATTCTCATTTTCTGAAATCTTCTCATTAGTTGTTAGATTTTGTCGTTTTATCAGGAATAACGAGTTTTGTTCCCACTTTTAAGCCGTTTACATTTGGAATCTTATCCTTATTGGCATCGAGAATTTCTTTCCATCTCTGCGATGTGCCATAGCATTTTTGCGAAATTTTAGAAAGCGTATCTCCGCGTTGCACGATATACGTAGTTCCCATTACGTAATTATTGGCAGGTTTTACAGAAGGTTGGGGGGGTATAGTTTTTACAGGTTCTGGCTCGATCGGAGCTGCTCCCAAAATCATTTGCTTAATAGCATCATCTGACATTTGACCATCAAAGGGTTTTTCTTGTTCTTTTACGGCATAACTTTGAGGCTCTTCTGAGGCAATAAACTGGAGCGAGTCTTGTACGGGATTTAACGGCTGTATTTGTGCCTGAGAGGGATTGAGCTGTGCTTCGAGGTTTTCAAGCCTTTGCGAGAGGATCATTAATTGCGTCTCAAGGCGTTTTTGTTCTTCATTTTGGCTGACATTTTTTTGATTTTGCCCACTTTGGGAATCATGAGAAGAAAGAGGTCCGAATAAAAATAGAAACAAGACGAGGGCAAGGCAAGATCCTGTTAAAAAGAAGATGAGTTTTTTACGACTCATTCTCGAAGATGATTCCTGAAAGAAATCTACATCTTCATTCTGGGCATCTTGACGAAATTGCTCTAACATACCCTTTTCTCCTTATTGCCTTAGGGTTCTCCTTGAAACTGCCACGAAAAAAAATTGAATCGTCCTATAAAATATCCAGAGATTGCACCAGCGATGTGTGCTGTGTTGGCAATTGCAATTGGAAGAGTCAGACTTTGGAACACTTCTAAAAAAAACGAAATGACAGAAAAAATAGCAAGCGCGCCTATAAAAAATATGATAAAAGTATACGTCCCTGAAGACATTTGATAGCCTTCCCAAGGAGCTATTTTTTGCCGCATACGTATAAATGTTGCCATTCCGCATATCACACCGCTGAATCCCATGAAGTAAGGACCACACATCAGATATTGTGATACATTTGAAATTATGGCAACAACAATTATAAAAATAAAATAGCGAAAGACTCCAATGCGTTCTTCAATTTGTGTTCCTAATAGTAAAAGCCAAACCATATTGAAGAACAAATGAAAAATGTCATAGTGCAAGCTAATCGGCGAGACGAGGCGCCATACTTCGCCCTCGCGAATTTTCTCAAATGTTTTTTCTGATTCAAAGTTATCTACAGTTACATTTTTTCCGAGGATGTCTTTTTGACTTAATTGGACAATACCGGGATAAAATCCTTTCCACGAAGGTTCTTTTAAAAACTGGTCGTAGAGGAATTTTCCGGAAGGTGGTAAATCTTGGGGTTTTGCTAAAGATTCAATACCCCAAATTGTAATAATTTTGTCCAGGAGAACAGCGGATGTTGGATAATCAAAAAGGAGTGCTTTTCTTATGCCGGTAACTCCGATGAGTTCTTGTTTTACGAGCATTGGCACTTGGTCGTAATTTTTTTCTTGCCACCATTCAAAAAGAAAAATGAGAGAGCACAAGACAACTAAAAACGTTGTGCCTCGTATAGAGACGCGCATTGCAGATCCAGGTGGGTTTTTTTCTTTAATTTCAAAGGTGTCTTCTAAAAATGGCGAAGAATAAGAATCAGCTTCTTCTGTTTGTGTGAGTAGAGGAGGTGTGACTTCTTTTGATTCTTCTAAAGATTTTGGGTCTTCCAGGAATTTTTTTATTGATTCTTCTACTTTTGGAATTTCATCTTCGCTGTGGACCCATAAATTTAAGATTCCTTCTCCATATTGATCAGAACCCCAATCTGTATTTACTGCTTCTTCTGCAGTAAATTCGATATTCTGTTTTTTGAGAAAGGAACAAAACTGTAAGAACTGCTCTTTATTATTACTTTTCCAGACAAGTCTCATAATTTTTGTACTTTTGTAATGATTTCAGAAGTAGAAAGCCCAGGGATTTTTTCCACTATGTGTATTTTTCCACCATGTTTTTTTACGACATCGGCTTCTATACAATTTGGGCCATACTCTGAACCATTAACATGGACATCCGGGCGAATTTTTTCAAGTATATTGCGAGGGTCAAGTTCTGAAAACCAAGTGACGTAATCGATAAATCCTATACTTGCCATCATCTCAAGCCGGAACTCTAATGGAACAATAGGACGCGTTGGACTTTTGTATTGCTTGATGGACTCATCAGAATTCAAAGCGACGACTAAACAGTCTGCCTGTTTTGATGCTTCAAAGATAATATGAAGGTGGCCTGCATGCATAAGATCAAAAGAGCCATTGAGGGTAGCAATGGACATCCCTTGCTTTTTTAGCTCACTCATTTTTTGGAAAAGGTCTGATGGATCAATAATTTTCTTTCGACACTCTTCTTTCCAGAATTTCTTGTTGTGCATTTTTCATTGGTCCTTTTAAATTGCAGGCAATTCTTCGCCGGGAAATGCGATTTTAAATACTTGATCGTAATGTTCGACAAAATGAATCTGAAGACCTGATTTGATGTACTCTGGAAGCTCATCGACATCTTTTGCATTGTCTTTGGGTATGATGATGACTTTTATCAAAGACCTTCTTGCTGCAACAAATTTTTCTTTTACGCCGCCAATGGGAAGAATTCTTCCCGTAAGCGTCAACTCTCCTGTCATTGCAAGGTCTTGCAAGACCGGGGTGTTGCGAAGTAAAGAAAGGAGGGCGGTGACCATTGTGATACCGGCAGAAGGGCCATCTTTGGGGGTTGCACCTTCTGGAATATGGATGTGAACCTGACTTTTTTCAAAAAAGACAAAACCTGGTGCATATTTATGGACAGCACTATGGAGGTAGCTCCAGGCAATTTCTGAGGACTCTTTCATTACTTGTCCTGCCTGCCCTGTGAGTTTCATCTCTGTTTTTTCATACGGAACTTTTATTGCTTCTACATAAAGCGTAGCGCCACCCATCATCGTCCAGGCAAGACCTGTACATACGCCAATAGGGGTTGTTTCATAAAATCTTTCGGTATGAAATGTGGGTTTGCCGACGTACTTTTGAAGATCGGTAGGCTTTATTTTTAAAAGAGTAACAACGGGTTTTTTTAGTTTTTTCTGATTTGCAAGTTCTTTTGCTTTTACGATGTCTAAAGCAACTTTTCTCATCGTCTTTTTGATGAGATTTTCAAGTGTTCTTACACCGGATTCTCTTGCATAGCCATTGATGAGGTCACGGAGTGCCGGCTTTGTAAATTCAATGTCTTTTGCAGTAAGGCCCATTTTCTTGCGATTTTTCGGAATGAGGTATCTTTGAGCGATATGGATTTTTTCTTCGAGGATATATCCTGAAAGTCGCATGACGTCCATTCGGTCTAAAAGAGCTTCCGGAATAGTATCGAGAACGTTTGCTGTGACGATAAAGAGAATGTCTGAAAGATCGCAACGCACATCCAGATAATGGTCGAGGAATTCTGTATTTTGTTCAGGATCCAGTACTTCTAAGAGTGCAGATGCTGGATCTCCATGATAACTCGTTCCAATTTTGTCCACTTCGTCGAGCATGATAACAGGGTTCATCGTCTGACAGAGTTTTAACGCTTGGATGATTTTTCCGGGCATTGCTCCAATGTATGTTCTTCTGTGGCCTTTTATCTCTGCTTCATCGCGCATACCACCAACAGAAAAGCGAAAGAATTTTCGATTCAAAGCTCTTGCAATGCTTTTTCCAATACTCGTCTTTCCGACACCAGGAGGGCCGTTCAAGCAAATAATGCTTCCCTTTAAGCTCCCGGAAAGCTTTGCAACTCCTATAAACTCCAAAATCCGTGCTTTGACGTCTTCTAGACCATAGTGATCTTTTTCGAGAATGTGTTGTGCAGATTTAATCTTGTGGAGGTCAGGGCTTTTAATACCCCAAGGGATAATAGTGAGCCAATCGAGGTAGTTTTTCAGCATTGCGTATTCAGGAGATTGAGGCTCTAGGGCATTGAGTTTTTCCATTTCATCATTGATGGCCTGCTTTACATCTTCCGGCACGACGCGAACTTTGAGACGCGCCTCAAATTTTTCCCTATCGCATGTCTTATCGTCTTTTTCAATGCCGAGTTCTTTTTTAATCGTCTTGAGCTGTTCTCGAAGGTAGTACTCTTTTTGGCTTTTTGATATCGTCGTTTCAATCTTTTGATTGATAGAATGCTGAATTCTACTTAAATCGATTTCCTTTTTCAACAAAACGAGGGCTTTTCCAATACGTGTTGGGATGTCAAACGTTTCGAGCACTTCTTGGAGTTCATCTCGAGATGCCGTAGTGAGGGCGACTGCAAAATCGGCAAGTTTTCCGGGTTCTGTAAAGTCTGAATGGCTTAAAAAGATTTGCAGCTCTTCTTTGAAAAGGGGGTTGAGTTTTAAAAGCTCTTTTATCGTCGAGACAATGCTGATGGCATATGCTTTTAACTCTTTATTGAGAAGAACGGTATCTGTGTGGTATTCGACTTTGGCAAGAAGATAGCGGCTACTTTTTATCTGTTTTTGGATCGATATCCTCTTTTCCATGTTGAGGATGAGCTGTACACCACCTTGGTCCATTGGAATGATGCGCAAAATTCGAGCAAGTACGCCGACAGTATGTAGTTGGGAATGATTGATGTTTTGAATATCGGCATTTTCATCTTTTGTGAGGACAAGTCCGATAAATTTATTTTCGGATTTTGCGATCAGTTTTAATGCTTCGTAATAGGGCCCTGGCTCTATCATGAGTGGCGCTGCCATGCCTGGGAAAAATGGTCGCTTTACAATGGGGAAAATGTATAAGTTGGGAGGAAAAGCCGTACTTTTTTTTGTCTCTTCTTCTGAGGATTCCAAAGCACTGAGTACTGCTTCTTCAAAGTCCTGATCAAGTGGGTCGTTTTGGTTAAAACTCAAAGCTTGCCTCTTTCGTTCATAATATAATATTTATCTTCAACTTTAGCACACTATCCTACCAAGGAACAAAAGAGTTTGCAATCTTAAATTCGCATAAGGATATTTCAAAGCTGAAACCAATTCTCTTTGATGTTAAACCGTTTAGTCTTGTGTTTCGTCTTTTGTTTTTCAACGAGTCCTTCATCTGTCTCAATTTCTAAAATTTTTAATATCTCTCTTTTGAGTATAACTGCCTTTACTAAAAGAGATTCGATTCGCTTTGTATCATCTTGGGTAAGCTCTTTTTTTTCTTTTAAATCCTCGAGTTCCTCCCGAGATGTTTCGAGAATTTTATATGGATCTGGAACTTTTTGTTCTTTGAACCACTCCATGTGGTTGCGAAGTAAGAAAAGAGGAGAGATCGTAATGTGTTCTTCTACGATTTCTGGCAAGGGCACGCTTTCTTGAGCAGGCTGAAAGCGAAGCTTTGAAATAGAATCATCTTGTTCTTCTTCTGTTGTTTCTTCTTCAGATGCTTCTTCAACGCCTTTAAACGTTAGAATGACGGGGTCTTCCGGTCGCGGAAGTGAACCTGTATCAAGACCGTAAAAATCAGAAGCTCTTTTGGAAACGACTTCTTTACCCTGTCCGATCTTCTTTATTTGCATATCGTCCATGGCTTTTTTGAAGTTTTCTTCAGCTTTGGAAAAATCAATTTTTTTCATATTTTCCTCTCTCTTTTATTGTACTCTTTTTTGAGATTTATAGAGATTTTTTTATTACTTCTTTGGTAAACATTGAAGTAGATTCCAATGAGGTGATGTGTGGAAGAAATTCGTGCTGATTTGGTGGTTGTCGGCTCTGGGCCTTCCGGGCAAAAAGCCGCGATTCAAGGGGCAAAACTTGGCAAACGAGTTGTTGTACTAGAAAAAGAACCTTTTCCAGGAGGAGCTTGCCTTTTTACTGGAACGATCCCATCTAAGACTCTTCGAGAAGCAATCGTCAATTTGACCGATTTTAACAATCGGAATTTTTATGGTCAGGACCATCAGATTAGGGAAGTGTCTATTAACGACTTGAACTATAGGGTCACGAAGGTCATTGACGGAGAAAAAAATCTCATTGCCCGTCAATTCAAAAAAAATAATATACTGCTCATTTCCGGAACTGCGCGATTTGAAAACCCTCATCAACTCATCGTCATGGATCCTGAATTTAGGATTACCCACCAGGTTATAGCAGATTTTATCATCTTAGCAACGGGTTCGACTCCAAGAAATCCCCATGAAGTTCCCTTTGATAAGGAAGTCATTTTAGATTCAACGACTCTTTTAAAACTCAACGACGTTCCAAAGACGATGATAGTTTTAGGCGGCGGTGTAATTGGTTCTGAATACGCAAGCTTTTTTTCAGCTCTTGGAACACAAGTAACAATTGTCGATAAGCGGGACCACATCT
>JBDHQC010000165.1:0-3636 GCA_039806815.1 Parachlamydiales bacterium | reverse complement strand
ATATCCATCATGGTCATACCGATAATTAATCCTCCTACGATGTTGATGGTCTTGATGACAATACCGGCTATTGCATCTCCTTTTACGAACTTCATCGCACCATCCATAGCGCCATAGAGTTGGCTTTCCTTCTGCAAGGAAAGTCTTCGTTCTCGGGCCTGGTTTTGATCCAGAACGCCTGCTCTTAAGTCAGCATCGATACTCATTTGTTTACCTGGCATAGCATCCAGTGTAAAGCGAGCTGCAACTTCTGCAACCCTTTCTGCTCCCTTAACGATGACGATAAACTGGACAACGGTAATGATTAAAAAGATAACGCCTCCAACGACGAAGTTTCCTCCAACGACGAAGTTACCGAACCCCAGGATAATATCCCCAGCATAGGCATGTAATAAGATCTGTCTTGTGGTTGTGATGTTTAATCCCAGGCGAAAAAGCGTTGTAATCAAAAGAAGAGAGGGGAAGATAGATAAATGCACCGCGCTTGGAATATAAATGGCTACCATGAGGAGACAAACAGAAATGGTCAGGTTTGTTGCAATCAGATAATCGATGGCAAGAGGTGGCATCGGAATGATCAACATGCTGATAATTGCCATTAATACAATAGCAAGGGCAATGTCGGAGCTTCGGGCTACGGTATCAAAACCTCGTTCTCCACCGAGCCGTGCAGTAATTCCATCGAGAACTTTTCTAAGAAATTGAAACATAGTGATCTTTTTTTGTCATATTATGATTATTTAAACAAAAATGCATAATTTGAAAACAAATTATGCTTAAAATTAACGCATATTGTACATCAAACCGAAAGAGGTTCCGGATTTGTGATCCCTTCTTGTAGTGCTGCAATCCATCGGAGAATCTCAGCGACAGGTTCATAGGTATCTTCGGGTATATACTCATATAGTTTTGCACGTTCCCATAAATTGTGTGCAAGAGGAATATTTCTTATAACAGTGACATTGCTTTTTTCTGCGACTTTTATGATTTGTTCTGCAAGGTTTCCTTTCCCCATGGCAAGAACATAAGGAGCTGCATCCATCTCGCGATCGTAGCCTAAAGCGATGGCTATATGTTCCGGGTTAGTGACTACCGCTTTTGCTCTCGAAGCTCCGGCAGCAGGTCCTTCAGAATAGGCGATTTCTTGTGCAATTTGCTTTCGTTTGCTCTTGATAAGCGGGTCACCCTCAGAATCTTTATATTCTTGTTTGACCTCAAATTTTTCCATCTTCATTTCTTTTGCAAAATTCTGCTTTTGATACACAAGGTCAAAAACCGAAACGATAACAAAAAATATACCCACTTTAATTATAACTTCGTACAGAAAATACGAAAAGACTTGTAAAGCCATAAGTAATGGCATGCCGACAGTTTTTGTAAGAACGGGAATGCTATCTCTCATGATGCCGTAAACGAGATAACTTGCGATTCCGATTTTAAATAGAGACTTAAGCAGTTCGAACAGCGTTTTCATTTTAAATTTTGCTTTCAGATTGTCGACGGGATTAAACTTCTTAATGTCGAATTTAAAGACTTCCGGTGAAAAAACAGGGCCGGTCGTTAAAAAGTTAACGAGAACTCCCATCAAACTAACGATGACCATTATTGGAGCAGAACACACGAAGATAACGTATATAGATTCTGCAAATAAGCCAGAAATCATGCTATCGAGGTTTGTACTTGTAACGCCTTGAATGGTTGCAATTAAAATTCCACCCAGATAATTGTAAAGCGTTCCAATCATGCCTAAGGTCGCTGCCATTGAGACGATAAAGGTAAAGGCTGCCGGAAAATCCTGAGATTTTGCAACTTGGCCTTTTCTTCTGGCATCGCGCAGTTTCTTCGGTGTCGCTTTTTCCGTTTTTTCGCCCATAACAAAACCTAAAGTAAATTTGGGTTATATATCGAAAGAATATCCCTTATTACCCATTTTAAGTATAACTCTGATTTCAGAGGATGTCAAGTAAATATTTTAGTGCTAAATCGCCTTTAATTTGCTTGAATTTATCCCTCTATTACTTCTATCATACTCCCTTTCATCCTTACACATCAAGGTTTTATGGCTGGTCTTTCCTGTGGGATTGTCGGTCTTCCTAACGTTGGAAAATCGACTCTTTTTAATGCAGTTACGGCAAGTAGGGCCCCTGCATCGAATTATCCTTTTTGCACTATCGATCCTAACGTAGGAGTAGTAGAAGTATATGATCCGCGTCTGGAGGTATTAAACAAAATTTCCAATAGTGAAAAAATACTCTATGCTACGACGGAGTTTGTGGATATTGCTGGTCTTGTCGAGGG
This sequence comes from Parachlamydiales bacterium, assembly GCA_039806815.1. Lineage (GTDB taxonomy): Bacteria > Chlamydiota > Chlamydiia > Chlamydiales > FEN-1388 > JBDHQC01. The sequence continues at coordinate 1,338 of JBDHQC010000165.1, read as the reverse complement.
GGCATCCAAAGGAGAAGGACTCGGCAATGCTTTTTTATCCCACATCAGAAACGTCGATGCTATCGTTCACGTCGTCAGATGCTTTGAATCTCAAGATGTAATTCACGTAAAAGGAAGAGTGAATCCTATTGAAGATATTGAAATTATTAATCTCGAACTCATTTTATCGGATCTTGCATCGTGCGAAAATAGTCTACAAAGACTCGAAAAACAGCTGAAAGTGAAAAAAGATGTAGAGCCTGTCTTTAAAGCCTTGTCGAAAGTTCGCGACCATTTGAATAAGACTCTTCCGGTGAGAACGCTTGTACTTACTGACGAAGAACAAGAACTGCTTAATCCATATCCATTCTTGACGATGAAAAAAGTTCTGTATGCAGTAAACGTCTCTGAAAAGGACATTCCTTCTATGGATAACGAATACGTGCAAATGGTGAAAGAATATGCAAAAAATGAAGGAAATTCTGTAATACCGATTTGTGCGAAAATTGAAGAAGAGATTGCCCAGCTTCCCATCGAAGAACGAAAAGAGTTTTTAGAATCTTTGGGGCTGAAAGAATCTGGACTTCAAAGACTTATAAAAGAATCGTTTCACATGCTCGGTCTCATCACCTATATTACAACAGGAGAAATTGAAACACGTGCGTGGACTATTCACAAAGGGATGACAGCACAACAAGCAGCAGGGAAGATCCATTCTGATATCGAAAGGGGATTTATACGCGCTGAAGTCATTACGTATCACGATTTTTTTACGTATAATGGGCGTCAGGGTTGTAAAGAACACGGAAAAGTCAGATCTGAAGGAAAGCAATACATCGTTCAGGATGGGGATATTATACTCTTTTTACATAGCAGTTAATTTTATGGCGCGTTCTTTTATCAGTTGTCCTCCAGGTCTTGAATCTGTTCTTTCAAAAGAGGTCGAAAATCTCGGGTTTACTCCGACTATTTCCAGAGCAGGTATTGAGATACACATCAAAGAATTTTCTGATATATATAGATTGAATTTTCTTTTGCGCTCTGCATCTCGCGTTCTTTTATTAATGAAAGAATTTACGTGTTCTACTCAAAAAGATCTTTATGAAAATAGAAAACACAAATAAAAGTAATTAATTTCTAGAAAGATATGGAATCATAGAAGAACATTGCATTCAAGTATAAGGGTGGCCAATTTTCACTAGTTGAAGAAGAAAAACCAAAGCCAGCTAAGGGTGAAGTCCTTATTAAAGTTGCATACTCTACTATCAATCCTTATGATAGAATTTTGTACTCAATGAATAAAGATGAAGGCTTAGTCTTGGGATGCGATGGCTGTGGAATTGTTGAAGAAGTTGGAGA
>JBDHQC010000164.1:0-3677 GCA_039806815.1 Parachlamydiales bacterium | reverse complement strand
AATATTGAAAGACAAATGTCTCAGTGCATCCAATATCCTTATCTATTACAATAATTATAAAGTTTGCATTAGCAATACGAAAAGCTTGGAGGATACAGACGTATTCCCTTAGAACAAATTGTACATGGGTTAAAAATTCAAATACCCCTTCTTGATATGAAGATGCAAGAACTTTCAAGCGGGCAAAGAACACGTATTGCTCTTGCCAAGGCACTCGTCGACAATCCCGACCTTCTTTTACTCGATGAACCAACGAACCACTTAGATCAAGAAATGCAGTCCTTTCTCCAAAAAACTCTTATTTCTCGAAAAGGAGCAACGGTAATTGTTTCTCACGATCGAAGATTTTTAAATCAAACGTGCAACCATCTCATCGAACTTGAATCAGGAAAACTCACCTGTTATACGGGAAACTATGACTCTTTCCTTCAAAAGAAAGAAAAATTGATCGAAAAACAAATGAAAGAGTATTCAGATCAACAACAAGAACGAACCGCGCTCAAACAAAAAATTAAGGAAACGACATTTTCTAAGAAAAATCCAAAATTGCCAACCGATCGCAATTTCATGGCCTACGATCGTAGAGGAGAATATCATCAAAAGTCTATAAAACACAATCTGGATGCTTTAAAATCGCGTCTTGATGAAATTGAAGCACATCCCCTTTTGCATCCATGTCCCAAATCCATAAAAGGCCTTTATTTTTCTCATAAGCCTTTAGCAACGGCAATTGCCATTGAGTGTGATCGCATACGCAAAGCTTTTGGAGATAAAATCTTGTTTTCAGAATTTAGTAAAACATTGAAAAAAAACGATCGCATCATTCTTTGTGGACCAAATGGATGCGGAAAGACGACAATGCTTCAATGCATTGCAGGAATTGTACCACTTGATTCGGGTATTATTAGAAAAAATCCAAGTGTAAAAATCGCATACTTAGATCAGGAAGTAGATAGAATTCCCAAGACTCTGACTCCGTTGAGATATTTTGAAGACACTTTTCATCTTACAGAACAAGAACTTCGAAGACAATTGCATATGGCAGCACTAGGTGGTGTAGAACTCCTCAATCGTCCATTTTCTACTTTAAGTACAGGACAAAGAAAACGCATTATGCTTTTGTCCTTGGTTTTAGAAAAACCAAATGTCTTACTCCTCGATGAACCGACAAATCATCTCGATTTGTTAACTCTAGAAGCATTTGAAAAAGCACTTCTTACTTTTGAAGGAACAATTCTGGCAGTATCTCACGATCAGACTTTTATCGATAAAATAGCAACTGAGATTTGGCAACTGTAGTTCACATTTTATATTCGTTTATAAAATCTTTACATTTCTTCAGCACCATACTTACGCTTTAAAAGGCTTTCTTCATGAATGAACTACAATCTTCTTTATTACGTCTTCCTTCCAATTGCATTGAAAACATCGGAAAACATCTTCCCCTCCAATCAATCTGCGCACTTACCCAAACGTGTTCACATGCGTATAAAAATCTTACAGGAGATCTGATTCAAGATAACGACAAAGTCTTACGTACATTTATGCAGGTCTTGCTGCATACTATTCGATACCTGCCAGGAAATTTTCACGAAGCCTTTAATCAAATAATTACCCAGGAAAAATTCCTTGATCGCGTATGTCGCGATATACTACCGATTAAAGGAGGTATTGGGAACATACGAGAATACATTCCTGAAAGACTTCGCAAACATTTTCAAATTTTTGCCGTGCACATTATTGCAATGGATAAACTCTTTACTCATATTCCTCGTTGTAAACAGCTTGAATTTGCAGTGATTGCAAATGACTCTGAAAATCTAAAAAATGGACTTGAAACGCAAAAAGAAGAGCTGTCAAAATCTTATCAAAATTATGAACGTATACAACTGTGTCATCTTGCAGACCAATACAAAGCTTTTTATCTTCTCAGATTTTTGTATAACAAAATATCCACAAAGTGCACAGGCCATTTGCATTTTGCAGCAAAACTTGGGCATATAAATATGGTACAGTATTTATTGAGTTCAAATGCCTATGATGTTAATGAAAAAGATTCTGAAGGTTTTACACCCTTACATTATGCCTGTCAAAAGGGTCATTCCTCCATCGTAAAATTCCTCCTTGAAAAAGGAGCAAATATTACTCTTGTAGATACGAAGGAAGGAAATACTCCTTTGCACTTAGCATGTAGACACAATAAAGTAGATGTTGCAAAAGTGTTATTAGAAAATGGTGCGATCGATGAAGAAAAGGTTCTTGGAACAGTACCGGTACAGATCGGCTCTTTCTTTGGCATGCAGAATTTCATATCCTGCCTTTCTTGTGTAGTAGTCCCTAAAAAGCCTCTCATTAATGCCAAAAATAATAAGGAAGAAACTCCACTTTTGCATGCCACTTGTCAAACTCAAGAGCTCGTGCAGCTTCTTTTGGATAATGGTGCAAAAATTGCGCTATCTGATTTGAAAATGGCTTGTTCCAAAGGGCATTTTAAAATTGCTGACATTCTCTTAACGCATCAACCGTCATTACTTCATGATCCAGATATTTCGTATATTATTTTTTTGGCTAAAATATCTGGCTTTTCGAGTATCCTAGAGGTATTTTGGAACCATGGATATCGGTATAGTGCAACCGGAAATGACTTATGTTCTGCTGCTGCAAGTGGACATTCGGGATTGGTACGATACATTTTGCAAAAAGCAACTAACCTTCAAGATCTTTTACAATATACACGAATAGGTGATACTGCTTTACATTTGGCAAGTCTCCACGGACATCTACAAGTTGTTTCTGTGTTGCTCGAACATGGGATGAACCCGAATGTCTACAACTCAAATCTTCAATTTCCTCTAAGTTTAGCAGCCCAAAATGGATATCCGGAAATTGTCAAAATGCTCATACAAGCAAATAAGGATAATGATGCAGTAGATAAATACTATCCTGCACTGGCAAGTGCCTGTAAAAAAGGTCATAAAAGTATTGCCCTCCTTTTACTTGAAAATGGCATTAAGGCAGACCAAAATATACTCTTACTTGCAAGTAAATCCGGACTACTTGAAGTAGTCGCATATCTTTTGGAACAGAAAATGGATCCAAATTGTAGAAATGAAAAAGGAAGAACGCCTCTTCATCAAGTAATAAGGGGCCCCGAGCGCAGTAAGACAAAAGTAAAAATACTTGATCTTTTAGTTACCAACGGTGCATCAGTTCATGCTATAGATACATATGGCAACTCTCCTCTCGATTATGCAATAAACAAAACCGATGACAGTCTCGTCAAAGCCTTAATAGCAAAAGGGGCTAACATTAATCAAACAGACGAGGAAGGAAATACGAGATTACATCTTGCTTCAAAGCACGATGCAGGCGAACAAACCGTGAAATTGCTCTTAGATAATCGAGCAAATGTGCTTGCAAAAAACAATTCTGATCAAACGCCTCTACATATAGCATGTGAAAATAGTGCTCAGACTTGTGTATCTTTGCTTTTAGAGCATGGTGCGTCTTTAAGTCTTACAATGAAAGACGAAAATGGCAAAACACCTGTTGTATTGTGTAAAAGCTTAGTAATTTTTATCAATTTGATAAAACGTTCTCTATTTGAAAAAGGTACAGGTCTCAATGAAATATTGACGAAATTATGGTATCAGAATAATTCCATCCGTAGAATACTA
>JBDHQC010000021.1:0-15940 GCA_039806815.1 Parachlamydiales bacterium | reverse complement strand
ATCGCTTGTTATTGTCTCAATCCTAAGAAACCGCGATTATTTTTTTCAAAGAAAGAAATTGTGGAAACAAGGCTTCTAGAACATGCTTGAGCTAGTCTTACGTTAAACTGGCGTTAAAAAAGTTTGCTCGAACAACGAGATGCCCGGAAGGATAGTGTTCGAAAATTTTTTTTGCGATGTGTAAAATGAGTGCTTTTCCTGCTCCTTTCCGAGGTGTTACACAAATAGTTGGATCTTGCTTTTCTCGTTTTTGTTTCGGAATATTAAAAGGAGATGTGCAGATAGAGTCTATATGTACGATGGGACAGTTTTCATTTTTTAAAAAGAGAGTTGCTTTTGCAATCGCTGAAATGCGCATTTGTTCATCAAGGCAAACAAAGAGTAAATTATCTTCATCGAGCATCTTCAATGCTCTTTGAAGGCGAAGTATATGAAGTCTGCACGAATTGAGAATGGTTCTTTCACTAGTCCCCGATAATCTTTTTTCGACGAAGGTTTGCCACAATTCCAAGGTCCTTGCGACGATTGCAAGATTTTTCAAATCAGCAACTTGGCACATCTCAAAGTAATTTTTATGGAGTAAGGTTTCAGATGTTGCAAACTGCGCGGCTGTATGCATGTAGTCCCTTAAAAAGTTGGATTGAGAACATGAAGCTCTGGAAATTCAGAAAGGCACTTTTCTTTATCTTTTTTTTGAAAAAACAATTTCAAATTAGGTCCTGCATCCATTGAAAAGAAAACACTACATCCATTCTTTCTTAATTGCCAAACACGATGCATGGCATCGACCGTTTCTTTTTTCCAGTACAAAATGGATGGGGAACTTGCAATCATCGTTGCATGCATCGTTTGAGAGTTATGTTCTAAAATTGTGCCAAAATTGGTGAAATTATTTTTTACGATTGCTTTTTTTATATTGAAAAGATGATCTTGAACCACTTTTGGCCATGATTGATAAAGAAGAGATGTTTCTTGAGTATACTTCATGGCGAGGCGAGAGTCGATCGGTTTTTTCTCTGTTGAAAGGGGAAGTATTCCGATTTGAAGATCAGAAATTGTATAGGGGAACTTTTCTGCATAAGAATCAAGCCCATCGGACGATGTTCCTTTATGCCATTCTACAAAACCTTTTTCAACGGAACGACATGCACTTCCGGAGCCAAGTCTTGCAAGGATCGAGAGGTTTTTTTTGGAAAGATTCCAATCGAATAGTTCATTTAATCCTAAAACGAGGGCACAAAAACCAGAAGCAGATGTTGCAAGTCCTGCACTAGTCGGTAGGTCGTTTACAGTATCAATTCGAAAATAAGGACAATTTGGGGTGCGAAAAAGATCTAAAAATTGAGAAAGTCGCACATGAAACGGATCATCTATTCCCAGTTTTTTGCCGGAAAGAAAAAATTCATCTTCGGATGCAGCACTTATTTCTGTATTGGTTCCGCATGGAAGACTTATCGATAAACTACTTGTGACGGGAAGTAACAGCTCAGGACACTTTTTTCCCCAATATTTGATTAAAGCGATATTGCATGGTGCAAACTTTTTAACGTTTTGTTTTGAAAGCACATTTGTTTTTGGGAGGATGGCTTTTACGACATCAAACTTAGTGACTTTCATAAAAAATAACCTTGAGGCCGGATTCAGACATGGAAACCTGAATTTGTTCGTAATCTAGAGGGAATTTTTGAATTTTTCCCAGTCCTATGACGCAATCTCCAAGCCCTGACCCTGAAATTTTAGATCCATAAATATTTGGATCAGACCTCAGTTCAAATGCAATTTCAGAAAGTGCTTTATTATTTACACCGAGAGCGTCTAAAAGTCCGTGGTGTATATTCATGAGTTGACCTAGTTCTTCTAGATCTTCTTTTATAATTGCATTGCGTGCTTTTTCTGATACAGAATTTATGGTAGAAAAAATCGGTTGAGTAAGCTCCGGATGAGATTTGCAAAGTCCTTGTACTTTTCGTATTACTTCAGGAGTTTTCATTTTGGATCCTGAAAAGATGCATGTTATTGGCAAAAGAGGCTCGAGCTTTTCGATATATCGAGGATCTTTTCTATAGGCGCAGATTCCACCAAAAACGCTTGCTGCAAGATCAAGTCCTGATCCATACCCCTGAACCTTTTCAATGACTTTCAATGCATGATCAAAAATTTTATGTGGATCGCTCGATGTATGGCATAAGGCATAAAGACAGCCAATCGTTGCAACTGTAACTGCAGCAGATGACCCAAGTCCCATTGTCGAAGAAAATTCAGACGTTATCTTCAATGTAAATCCGGAAGGAATAACTTTTATAAAACGACGTATTGATTCCAAAACAAATGAAAATTCTGCATTTTCCGGAATGTCTGTAATCGGAAATGAAAGGGTGCCAAGATTGGATACAATAGTAATATCAGAAGAGGTTTTAGTTTGAAGATCTGCAAGAATGCGAAGATTTAAAGCTGTAGATAGAGCTAAATTTCCATGTAAGACAGCATGTTCTCCAAATAGAGCAAGAGTAGAAGGTGCAGATGATTTAGCAATGAATGACATGAGCACCTGTAGATTGAGGCGATACTCTCAAGGGAGTAAAATTATAACGCTTACAGAGGTCTTCAATGCAATGTGTTCCGGATACGAGTACAATTCCTGCTGTTTGCCCAGAGATTGCCCCTGCTCCGCAAATTTTTGCGCTATTGCCTTGTTTTTCTAGGTCTACAATAAAAGACGCAACTTTTTCCGGAACAATACCGAGTTGTACTAAAAGTCGATGATTTTTTCGAATTTGGTCACACAACAGCTCTTGGTTATTCTTAAAGAGTGCATTTTGAATTTCTAAGGTTACCTGTTCAAAATCATCCCAAATAGAACTTTTTTCAAATTTACTTTTCACTGCCATGACAGCTTGGCCGGTTGTCGATTTTGGTCTTCCTGTATTTACTAAAAGAAGAGGCTTTTGTTCTATAGATAAGGATTCTGCTTTTCCTTGTTGAAACTTGCATAACCCACCGTTTATGCTTACATAAGCATCAACACCACTTGAATGTCCATGTTGAAGTTTTTCAACTTCTACACACAACTTTGCAAGCCAATCTCTTTTGAGATCAACGCCAAAAAAACCGGCAATTGCTTTTATGAAAGAGATGAGCGTTGCAGCAGATGATCCCATTCCGCAGCCAATTGGGATGTCTGACTTGATATTTAAAAAGAATCCTCTTTCCAGTTCCATTTGAAAGGTGTCGATGAGCGTAATGAGTGCAAACTGAAAGAGTTCTGTTGGTTTTTTTAAAACTTTTCGAATTGAAAGTCGCCCGTTAAGACAGGCTTGGTAATTTTCGAGTAGTCGTTCTTTCAACTCCCGTAAATAACAAAGAGTCGATGTTGCTTTTTGTTTTAAATCTTCGAGGTTCAGGTTAATTCTATTCGATTGTGAGGGTAAAACTCCGCAACTTGCAAAAAGATCGACTGCTGTTACAAGACATGGTTTTCCATAGACGACAGAATGTTCTCCGGAAAGAATGACTTTACTTGGTGCTTTGACAACGTAAGGACGAAATATTTCTACCATTTTGCAGTTGATCCCTAGGGGTTGAGCCTACTATAACACATCTTTTCTCTTTTGTCTTTAAGAGAATTTTCTTAAATTGGGGTTAAAATGGCAAAGATTTTTTTGCTTTTTTGCATATATTTATCTCCGATATATATCCGAAGTTCAATATAAAAAAGCGATAATAGTTTTGAATAAATTCAAATATTATATAAGAAAATTTATATAAAACAAATGCTAACATATTTAAACTTTTTTAAAAAATTTAACACAAGTTTATTTTTAATTTTATTATTTTATATAAAGCATCTATTGGAATTTATAGGTTATTGTTGAGTTTAATAATACTAATAAATGAATATATTTAATTCATCTTGAATAATTTAAATAGAGGTTTTTAGAAAATCTAGCTTGCTGCAAAAAAAATCGAAAACTTGTTAATAGTTATTTCAATATTATTTTTGTTTCGATTTTATTGCGTCACGGCAAAATTCATCTGGAATTTTTCTTCTTAAGTAATATTAATTATTCATAAATTAAATGTAACCAAAAAGAAAAAAATAAGGATTGATATGGAATCAAATATTACAGATATCTATCAGAGGCAAAATCAATGTTCATTTCAGGAGTATAGACCTGAGAAAAGTACTTTGCTTAAATGGGTTCATGGAACTTCAGGTCTTTGTCTTCTTTTTTTAAAAAGGACAGAACACAGAGTGATTCCGACAGGGAGATTGCTTGAAAGAAGAATCGCACCAATAACTGGTGAGTTTTGCAGTGGTATATCTCTTTATGGTATAAATCAATATGCAACATCGGGAATGAAATTTCAAAATGCACAGGCGCTTCAAACGGTGTGGCATTATGCAACTTTGTCAACAGATTACGAAAGGTATGATGAGTATCTTATTGGAGACATAGAATCTAATTTGAAGAAAGTTGAAACAAGTGTTCAAAATGAAGAAAATTTCTTGCATCAACCGTTGCTCAAGCGACTAGCAATTAACGTCTTGCGACTTCGTCAGTTAGATGGCGGTGAAAAATTGTATAGGGACAAATTTTATGATCGCATTAAGAATCTAAAAGGTATTGAACGCATTGAAAATTATTTACTTTATTCGAGAATTTTGCGAATGCGAAAAAGAATGGAGGTAGCAATTTCCAGAGATGAAGTTGAGCTTCTTTCCCATGACTTTGATGCTAAGTTACGCTTTTCAGATATTCCCTATGATCAAAATGATGATCTCTTGTGCTATAAAAATGAGGCAATTAATGCTCATTTTTGCGCTTTCATTGCAAATCAAGTCCATCAAATAGGACAAAAGATGAGCAAGCAGGATTTTAGTAGTTTTATTTTTAATATAAAAAGAAGCGAAGATTATTCTGATCATAAATGGTCAGTTGATAAAACCGAACGCTTGCTTCATCGCGACATAGCACGGATTACAAAGGCATTTGAGGATAGCCCAACACCTATTTGCTTTTCAAAAGAAGAAGTTGAAAGGATCAGAAAAACGAAATTTTTTCCTTTAGTTCTTGCCTCGACGAAGATAGAGGGCTTAAGTGAAGAAGGAGATCTTCAAGAATCTCCTGTACGACACTCATTACTTTTAGGAAAAGATATAGATGTACTTATAACAGACGAAGATCATTTCAAAGAAGTGCAACAATACGTCCAGGAATATGGTTTTGAAAAGGAAGTTTCAGTCTTTACCAATAGAGAATTTGAGCATATTTCAGGAAGAAAATTTAACTGAGGGTTGTTAATCTTCGCATTTCTATGAAATAAAATCGCATTTAGGTACATCAAGCCTTGCGCGTTGTCCATCGGAAGTTATCTTCGCTTAATAACTTGCCCACTTGTGATCGATAATAACGAGATCTTTCGAGCAGCTCAAATGCAAATTTATTTTTTTTAAAATTGCGTTAAATTTTTTAGTAACATATGTAATTAATTTTTACTAAACAGAATCTATAGGTATTTTTTTTAAGCGAATTTTCTGGAGATTTCTTCCAGATTTTTCCAAAGTTGCTTTGAGGTGCCTCTTTTTTTGGGATTTGGATGTATCGATTTTAAAATTTGCAATTCATACTGTTCTTCGATTTTTAAATCCTGGGACTTTTCTCTTTCCTTGAGCTCTTTAAATCGGGGGATGATCTCATTTTTCATTGTTTTTATAACTTGCATTTGTAGTTCTTTTGGGCTCTCTTTGATCTCTTTTTTTGTTATCATGGAAGTCCAGGAAGGTTTTTTCCGGTAATAGAGGCGAAATAAGGAAATTCCAAGAGCAAAGACGGAATTTTCCATGTATTTGTACGGTGCTTGCTTTTCTTTAAAAATGTTTTCAGGTGAAAAGTACGAATGTACCATTTGAGGTTTTCCTTTTGAAAGATCTGCAATTTTGACAACTCTTCCAAAATCCCCGATAACAGCTTTTTGAGCCATTTCTTCTATGTCGAGGTAGATATTTCCTGAATGAAGATCGCGATGACAGTAACCGCGTTTATTTAAATATTTCAATCCACAGAATAATTGTCTTGCGATATCAACTTGTTGTTTTATAGAAAGGTTAAAGGTTTTTTTTGTATATTTTCTTACCGAACCTGATTTATAAAGTTCGCAAATAATGTGAAGGCGCGGTCTTTGGCTAGAGCCTTTTGGATGTAAGGCATAGCCCTGCATTTGAATAATTCCTTGTAATCCTGCGAATTTCCTTAACAATTCTGCTTCTTTTACGTCATTTGGGTGAGTTGCTTGAGTTGCAACAATTTGAGATGCTTCAGGATGATAGTCGATCGAATAGGTGACGACTTTATGGTATCCTTTTCCGATTTTTGGAATATTGTGAGTCTTGAGGTGGATTAACGTCAGGTTCTCCTCGGCTATTTTTTCGATAGTTCTCGGTAAATCATGTAATTCTTTTTTGAAATAACTTCCTTGTAACACTTTGTATTCTGTTTCTAGGAAGATACAAAGCCTCATAATTTCATTGTTCGTAAGCCCAGTCGTAGGACCAAAAGATTCCATATTTCTGTAGGAAACAAGAGCATTTTGTAAGAGATTTTTCACAGTAGATGTTGCAAGGGAATTTATGGCAGCAGTCAATTTGGGGACGAGTTGTTTATCCGAAAGACTTTTTGTATAATTTCTAATTATTCTTGATCCGCTAATTACCATCTGCATTTGCTCTTGAATGTTTATAGGTAATAAATGGTGATTATTATTTTGAATTAACATATTATCCTAAATTATAGTTGAAAATTAAATGTAAATAATAATAAAATTTTATAATTAATTTCAATATAATTATCATGAATATAATAGACAATTTACAACAATTAGTAATAAATGATTTTAGAAATGATGATATTCCTTATGAACTCATTCCATTGAGAAATAATTTGGCCAAAGCTTTGAACGATTACCATCGTGCAAATAGTTTGGTCTTGGCTTTCTCGAACCATATTCAGAAAGTTCTTCCACAAGAATATTGTGATCTTTTTATTCGTTGGATGAGTCAAAACGCATATTATCTTGGATCGAGATCTTTTGACCATAGTCTGGTATTTAAAGACTGTCCAGATCTTCATTGGTATTTTTCACAAAACAAGAGCTTTGCAGTTCGATATCTTCAATTCGTTTTAGAAATTGTAAATCTCATTCCACTGAATCAATCTCTATCCAATCAGATTTCAAAAGTTGCGATTCTCTATCCTGGTCAATCTGGTGGAGGACATCGTGCGCCTGCCATGGCTTTAAAGGAATATTTACAAGAGTGTAACTTGCAAGTTTTGTGCATTGATATAAGTGAGGTGCAAGATAAATATTCCCCCATAGTCCAAGGGTATAAGCGATCTCAAATTTATCCGGAGATTATTCAAAAGCAAGGCGATAGTAAAAAGGCAAAAGAGCTTCGAAAACTCCTCAGCGAGAAATTTTACCCTGGAATGAGAAATGCGTTTTGCGAAGTGCGGAAAGATCTGGAAGATTTTGGTGCACAGTACATATTTTCGATTGCACATCATAAGCCGAAACTTGCAACATTGGCCTATCAGTTAAATATTCCTATGACAATTGTGCATACAGACCACGTGTTTCAACCAAAACTCGTAAAAATTGCAAAAAGACAACTCAATTTGAAAAAACCGCTCATTTCTTTTACAAAAACATCAAATGAAAGACTCTTTTTTGCAAACTTAGAAAAAATCGGGGAAGTTGCTATAAAAGTTATTCAAGGCTTAAACGGGAAAAAAAGATATGTCCTTACTCCAAAAATGAAATCGATGGTCGCACCGATGGGAATTCCCATTCGAAAGAGCTTTTTCGGAGTATCTCCAGAGCAAGTAAGAAGTATTCGAGAAAAACTTGGCATATCATCTGATGCAACATGTGCAATGCTTACCATGGGACAAAACGGCGTGCAAAAAGAAGTACTTTCCATCGTTCAGAAATGTATTGAAGAAAAAGATTTGCTTTCCAAACCGTTGTGTGTTGTCATCGTTTGCGGAAAAAACGAAGAATTAAAAAATGCCGTGGATGAACTCATAGAAAGCGTACCAAAAGAGGGATTCCTTTCTTTTCTCTCCATGGGATTTTTAGATGAAAATGATATGGCAGACATTGCAAAAGCATCGGACGTATGGGTGACAAAACCGGGAGGATCGACGACATCAGAAGCACATTTTATGGAAAAGCCGGTTCTCTATGTTCTTTTAGATAGTCATAAATGGGAAGAAAAAGATGCACAACTTCTCAAAAGAGTAGGACTTGGAAGAGCGTACAATTCCAAATCTTCAATCGCCGAACAAATTACTTCTCTCGTCGAGCATCGAGAACAATCAGGACCTATCGCAATCAAAGCATTTAATTGGAAAGAGAATGTAAACGCAATCCTCAATTTGTAATTTTTTCAAGGTTGTCTTGAAATGAGTCCCTGGATGTCTTTTGCCTTGAGTAGGAATGCGATTAAGATAAAGAGAGTGGTAAAAAGTAAGATTTGAGTAAAGAGAAGTGTATATGAAGAAGGAGATGACTTGAGTAAATTTCCTTCTGCAAGGGTCAATGTGATAAAAGCAAGAGTGCTTATGACAAAGACTTTTGCAATCTCTTTTTTTCCGTCATCTGAAACTATAGGTCCAAAGTCTTGGATCGCATAATAATATAAAAATGCAACATTCAACCAAGCAGAAATACTCGTTGCAAAAGCAACACTTTGAGCTCCCATTCCAAAACCGAAGATGAAAACAGAATTTAAAAGCACATTTACAATCAATGAAAGTACAGCCCCCGTTGCAGGTATTCGAAAACTTTTTTTTGCATAAAAGGACGCTGCCAAGATGATGATAATGCCTTGTGGACAAAGGCCGAGAATATAGCCGTAAAGGCATTGAGAAGTAGAAAGCACCGAATGTAAATCAAAATCGCCATATCCATAGATACTTGAAATTAAAGGCGTTGCAATAATTAAAACGAGAAAAGTAGAAGGAATCAACAACGCAAATACTTTGCGGATGCTAAATTCTAAAAACTGCAAGTATTCTCCTACATTGCCCGAAGATATACTTCTTGCTAAAGGCGGAAGTAATGCTCCTGAAAAAGCAATTCCAAAAAATGCAAGCGGGAGCTGTTCTATCCTCAATGCATACCAAAGTTGGGCAGGACCTTCGAGATCTGCATATCGTGCAAAAACAGAGTCTATAGCATTGTTTACTTGTGTTGCAGAAGCTCCTAAAAATCCCAATGTGATCGGTTTACAGAGTTTTTTCAGATCTTCAGAAAATATTCGCACTTTCGTAAAAAAGTGTTCCTTTAACGAACGCTTCAAAATTTTTACGACGGGAATAAAAGTCGAAAGCCATTGGAGAGCACAGCCAAGAATTAAAAAGAGAGCAACTTTTGGCATTGCTTTTCTTGGGTCTTGATGACAAAGTGCGATGCTTCCTAATATTACTGCAAGATTAAAAAAAGCAGGCGCAACTCCAGATATGAAGTATCGTTTTTGACACTGTAAAAGTGAGATGTTCAGGCCAAATAAACAAATAAAAAATAAAGTGGGCAGGAGTATGCCTGTAAGCTGTAGTATTTCGAGGGTATCCGGATTGAACGAAATGCATTTTTGCAAAGCTTCAAGTCCCACATATGCCATTGAAATAAACGCGATGAGAAATACTGAAAGAAAGATGCACGTATTTCGAAAAAAATAAAATGCTCTCGTTTCAGACTCTATCCTCAATTCTTCAAAAACAGGAACGAAGGCAGATTGCAGGGCGCCTTCGCCAAAAAGTCTTCTACAGACTTGCGATAAGCGAAAAGCAACAAATAAAGCAGCAATTGCTTCGTTTGTTCCAAAACAAAAAGCAAGTACCATGTCGCGAAGAAGGCCTGTGATTCTACTTACTACTGTTCCGGACAAAAAGCGAAGGGCAGAAGAAGTGATCGATGCAACGGTATCTTTGATGCCATGAGAAGACGTCACTTTTTCGGGATTATAGGACATGTTATGAACAACTCTTTTCTTGCATTCTAAAGACAAAACAATTAATCATCGAGGAAAAATATACGGAATGTCATGGCAAAAAAACAGCACGAAATTCTCGTTGGGGCACATACATCTGCTGCAGGAGGCGTTTACAATGCGCTTTACGAAGGGCAAAAAATAGGTGCGACGACAATACAATTGTTTACTGCAAATCAACGACAATGGAAATCTCGATCCCTTTCTCAAGAAGACGTGGAAAAGTGGGAAGAGGCTCTTGCTGCGACAGGTTTAAAAAAAATAATGAGCCATGATAGTTACTTGATAAACCTTGGATCTTGTGATCCGGATGTTCTTGGAAAAAGTCGTTCAGCATTTCGCGAAGAAATTATTCGATGCCTTCAACTCGGTATTGATTTTTTGAATTTCCATCCAGGAAGTGCAACCTCTCAATCTGTCGAACAGTGTCTTGAAACGATTTCAGAAAGTCTTATCGAAGTCCAGGACCTTTTTTCAAAAGATGTAAAGCTTGAACTCGTTTTAGAAACGACAGCAGGGCAAGGCTCATCTGTCGGTTCTACATTTGAAGAAATTAAATATATCATTTCTAAAGTCGAATCGCATGTGCCAATTGGGGTCTGTATCGACACCTGTCATATATTTGCTGCAGGCTATGACATTCGAACAAAAGATACCCTTGATGAAACCCTTGACACATTCGATAAAGTAATTGGCCTTGATAGTCTTCTTGCCATGCATGTAAACGATTCTCAGAAAGATCTCGGATCTTTTGTCGATCGCCATGCAGATCTTGGAAAGGGAAAGATTGGCATGGAAGCATTTAAATGCATTATGCAGCATGATAAACTGGAACATGTTCCAAAATATCTGGAAACGCCGGGTGGTCCTTCCATATGGCAACAAGAGATTACTGCACTCAAGAAATTTGCAAGTGAAAAAGCGTAAAAACAACTATCTTTTGTTCTAACAATTTTGTATACTCAACCCAAAAAATAGTAAAGCCATGGCACGCACGAAAATTAAAGATATTTTTGCAGTAAAAGATCTCAAAGAAATAATAGGAAAACAGTTTACTTGCAAAGGTTGGGTGAAAACGACAAGAGCCCAAAAGACCTTTCTTTTTATCGAACTCAATGACGGCTCGTGTTTTCGAAATTTGCAAATTCTTCTCGAGCAAAGCCACAAAGACTACAGTCGTTTATGTGCAAACATAAGTACAGGTGTTTCCCTACAAGTAACAGGAACGATTGTCGAAAGCCCTGGTCAAAACCAGCCGGTTGAGCTGAAAGCTGATGAAATTGGCATTCTTGGTCAGTCAAACCCAGAGACATATCCATTGCAAAAGAAGCGACATTCATTTGAGTTCTTGCGAACGATGGCGCATCTTCGCCCCAGAACAAATACCTTTGGTGCTCTTGCAAGGGTTCGCAATGCCATGAGCTTTGCGACGCATCTTTTCTTCCAGCAGCGCGGATTTTTATATATCACGACCCCAATCATTACAAGTTCTGATTGCGAAGGTGCAGGTAAGATGTTTCAGGTGACGACGTTAGATCTTTTAAATGTTCCCAGGACGGCACAGGAAAAAATCGATTACTCTCAGGACTTTTTTTCAAAGCCTGCGTATTTAACAGTTTCCGGGCAATTGAACGGTGAGGCATACGCTTGTTCTCTTTCTGATGTCTATACGTTTGGCCCGACTTTTCGAGCAGAAAATTCCAACACGTCGAGACATCTTGCAGAATTTTGGATGATAGAGCCCGAGCTTGCATTTGCAGACCTTCAAGACAACATGGAAAACGCAGAAAGTTACCTGAAATTTGTGTGCAAATACGTTCTTGAAAACTGCGAAGAAGATATGGCCTTTTTCAATCAATACATCGAACCCGGAACAATTGAAAGACTTCAGCATATAGTTGATACTCCTTTTGAGCATGCATCCTATACGTATGCAGTGAGAATTTTGCAAAAGTCAGGAAAGAGTTTTCAATATCCCGTAGAATGGGGAGTTGATCTTCAATCCGAGCACGAGCGCTTTTTAACCGAAGAATTTTTCCAAAAACCAGTAATATTGACGGATTATCCCCGTAAAATAAAAGCATTTTACATGAGAGATAATGAAGATGGGAAAACAGTTGCTGCTATGGACATCTTGGTGCCGAAAATAGGCGAACTCGTTGGAGGAAGTCAAAGAGAAGAGCGAAAAGACGTTATAGAACAAAAGCTCGAAGAATTTGGACTGCCAAAAGAAGCCTATCGTTGGTACCTTGATTTACGAACGTATGGTTCTGTTCCTCATGCAGGCTATGGTGTTGGATTTGAACGCTTTGTGCAATTTGTGACAGGATTAGACAACATTCGGGATGTCATTCCGTTTCCACGATTTCCAGGGAATGCAGATTTTTAGCCGTTTGTCAAAAGTCCAGAAAAGCCGATCGTTGACAAAATTTCGTTTACTTTGTTTAGGCATACGTTAATAAATGAATTTTTTTCGGATCGGTTAGGAATCGTTGCATTCTTTTCAGCATAATCTTTGAGGCTTTTTACTACTAATTTGAATTGATCGTAAGAGCTTGTCAGTGATTCATTTCCATTACTTACTGAAAAAACAAAGAAGAAAAGCGGTGTGAGATTTGCAATCGAACAGTTAGGACGATTTTGTTTTTTGAAGTGGTTATCCCTTTTTACAAATTCGCCTACATGCATACAAAATTCGTTTTTTGCATTCGCTTTAATTTTTCGAAGTACATCAGAGTATATGATTTTTTCTGCTCTTTCTTTTTTTTCTGTTGCTGCTTTTAAGAGCTTTTCGACAACAGTTTCATCGAAGTGTTTTGGATCAAATTGAAAGAATTGATATGTGGAAAGTTGTTTATTTGCTCTTTTACCGCGATTAATGAGCACTCCGAAGTTTTTATAGGCACCAAAGATAATATTGTGTTTTACCTATCCAGTTTTTATAAAAAATGGCTTTATTCCCTCTTTTATTCCATCAGAGATTTTTGTAAGATAGAGTTTAAAAGTATCTTGAGTATGTCCATTTACTTTACTCATGAGTGCAATGGCATTTCCAATATCAGAATGAAGAGAAGGTATAGATTCAATTTCGAATAACCTCTTTTTTTCATCTTCCCAAAAGTTTAAGACTAATTCTTTAATATCCCAAAGATTAAGACCTTTTGCTTCTTTTGGTAAGAGAACTTTGCCAAATAAAGCAAAGTGTGCCTCTTTTCTTTTTCGAAGACTAAATAAGTCAACTGATGCGCCTTTTTCCTTAAAAGCTCGAAATATTTCAAGAGAACTTGCGAGTCCTGCACTTGTAAACCCAGGCACTGTTCGATCTTGAACATTTGCATTTTTTTTGAGTAAATACGAGCTAATTGAAAAATGCCCGCAAGTTGCGCTTCTTGCTAAAAGGGACCGTCCTTCAAAACTACTATCAACGCTTATCCCTTTTTTAATGCATGTTTTGACTTTTTTTGAGATCTCCTTGAGATGCGGCAGTGTGGCATTCTGCGACAAGTGCGTCATTTTGATTAGTTACTAACATAACGAGTTAATTAAAATTTTTAAAAATATACATAATTATAACGTATATTTAATTAAATAAAAACTATTTATATTAATTATAACTTCTGATATAATTTAGTTTTAAAATAAAACAATATAGTGTTCATTATGTTAGGTTCAAGGCTTGATTTCTTTCTTGGATACCCTGGTCTGGAAAAAGCAGCGTCTATTGCTGCCCAAAAAGGGGATATAGAAACGTTAAAAAGATGCATCAAAAGAGAAGTATCCGTAAATAGCTCATCTCACGGTTATTCTTTGCTTGAAAGAGCAGCAAATTCCGGAAATCCTGCTACAGTCGAATTCTTACTTTCTCAGGGTGCAAATGTTACAAAACCTGAACTTCCCGGTTTTGCTAGGGCAGCTCAAGGGGGAACAAAAGAAATATTTCTTCTCTTTAAAAAGTACGGGGCGGCTTTAGAAATGTGCCCTCAAGAGTTAAAAGATAGGATCCTTTATGCTGTAACTGGGAAAGGGGCTTTGGGAGAAGAAGCCGAAGGACTTAGTTTTTTAGAGACAAAAGAACTATTACTACATTTTATAGAAGATAGAAAAGAAGTCTTAATAAAACAAGGGATGGATGAGCAACTACTTTTAGATGTAGAAGATGCAGTTGCATCGATAATGTCTCCTTTTGGCAAAGCAAATGCACAGAAATATGTTCAAGATATTGTAGATAAAGTCCGAGCTGGAAATAAACCGGTTTTTTTATTTACTGGTTATAATATACATATGATTGTATTTGGTTTTTATAAGGACTTTTGTTGCATAATTAACCGGGGAGATAAAGGTGGACGGGATGTTAAAGAATATGAATTCTTTCGATTTGATGGGACGCAATTCGATAAAACAGTTGTAGAATCTCTCTTAAAAGCAGCAGGCTCTTGCCCAGATACTGCATTAAAAGTCATTTACGAAGATGTTTTGAAAAAAATAAAGAAAAATCAACCCGATCCAGTATGTGACACAATAGATTGGATGATTAAAAAGAAGGATTATTTCAAATCTCAGGTTCGCGGAAATTGTCCCATTGCAAATTCCAAACCGCTTATTTTCTTTGTTCGCACTGTAGATTCAGAAAAAGAACTTTCTATAAGGATAAATGAACATTTTAATGGCATATCCAATACAAATCCTGATTGCAAATCTGAAAAAATTGAAAGTGAAATGAAGGAAATTGTGAAAAATTGTCATGCTGATTTTAAGAGGTTTTCTCACGCCTTACGGGAATATGTCTACGAAATTACAAAACCACCTAAAGAAGAAAAGAAGGCTATTGAAGTAAAAAAAATTACAGAAGTTAAACCCGAAAAAGTCGAAACAGAATCGATTTTACATCGATGCCTCGATATAATGATTCACATTCTAGCTTCGGCAATTTTCGGCAAAGCATTCCCTTTTGATTGATAGGTTTTTACTATAATACGACGCAATCTTGTCTTCTACCCGTTCTGTGATTTTTCTTTCGATATCGCGTGTTATCGTATCTTTTTTTTGTTTTTTTTCAGCTATAATCTGGTTCAGTGAATCCATATTAAAAAGAGTCCACCCCGGCTGCATAATCCTTGGATCTATATTACGAGGAACAGAAAGATCTATGAAAACCTTACGCGTATTTTGATCGGTTGTCGATTCTTTATTCAGAATATATGAGGGGCATTTGGTTGCGCAGACGATCCAATCGTGCTTTTCCCAGGACTCTTCAAGAGATTCCCAAGGGAGCATATGGGCTTTTACATCGCATTGTATTGATTTAGCTTTATCCTTTGATCGATTGCAAAATGAAAGAGAAGTAATGCCTTGTGAGTAAAAGAATTTTGCAATTTTGCGATTAATGTCAGATGCTCCGATAAAAAGAACGCTTGGATTTTTAATTCCGTACGTAAACTCTTGTGCTGCCTGAAACACAATACATTCCAGTTTTTCTGTATCGAGATGATTTTGTAAAGAAGTGCGAATGTCTTTTCCGATTTGAAGACTTTTTTGAAAAAGATAGTGTAATTCTCGATCGCAAAACCGATCTTTCCTTGCATTTTCATAACTTGCCTTCACTTGCCCTTGAATTTCCGTTTCACCATACAGTGCGCTATCGAGCCCGGAAGTTACTTTTGCAAGGTGCAAAAAACAATCTATGCCAAAAAACGTATAGAGTTTTTGTTCGAAGTCAGATTCAATGTGCTGTCGTAAGAAAGAAAGCAATTTTTGATGAGAAAGTCCAGAGTCAGAAGAACTAAAATAAATTTCGCATCGATTACATGTGGAAAGTACGACGTAGTAAAATCCCAAACATTATGAATTGACATATTCGACTAATTTTTAACATGCAAAGGCAATCCTATC
>JBDHQC010000163.1:0-3768 GCA_039806815.1 Parachlamydiales bacterium | reverse complement strand
TTGCTGTTTATCGTGCATTTGAGCCTTCAAAACAAAAAGTGTTGCTTAACTGTTTGATTAACCCGCATCATTATAGATCAAGAGCATTTCTCAATGTACTCCCCTCTAAAGTTTCTGATGGTATAACATTGAATATACTCCTGGATTTTTTCAATCTCATCAATTTTGAAAATAAAGATGATCCAAATTACGTAGATCCTACAACACTTGAAGATGATTCGAGTCCAATAGACGTTGCCACGTTAAAAGAACATCTTGAAAAACTCATAAAACATATCACTCAGAGAATTGCCTTTGTGGCAACTCCAAAAAAAGAAGATACAAAAGGCCTCGAAGCGTATTATAAACCGATAGAAACTACCTTATGCCATGTTATTGATAAAGTTATAAAGGAAGTAGATCCAATAAAAAAACAAAAGCTTGCAACAAAAGTCGCACTTGATCTTGCAAGAGCAGGAGGACACTGCGGTGATCGCTATATTTCAACGACAGAAAACCTCTTCAGTGAAATCGTTCAAGAAAGACCCCAAACATTTGAAGAAAAAATCTATCAAGTTCTCGATAAAGCAAGGAGACATTTTCTTTATCAAGCAGCAGGAAGTAATTATACACATATGATTACAACGTACTTTCGCCATATCGGGGAAAAATTTTCAATCCCTGGTGCATACTTGTGCACATATAATGATCCATTTGCAATGCCAATACCTAAAACATATGCAAAACAACAATTCTTAAAACATTTTACTTTCGAAAATATTTTCTCGTGTATATGCCAAGAACTTTTGGAACGCGATACAAAAGATATGTTTATCGATTGGGCTAAAGAAACCTTTGATACAAAAGAATTCAATGAACTTCGACAACGCTACAAGAAGGCAGAAGAGTTTCTCGATTTTGTCATTGATGCAAAATCTTCTCCCCAACGCATTTTTGAACTGATGAACCATTGGGATCCGGAAAGCGACATTGAAGTGTATTATAACCCTCAAACTGTTGCAGAAAACTACAAAGACTCCGATAGTATCCGCAAAAAAGCACTTCAATCAATTCATGCAGCACGCGATGGAAAAATGGGCCAACTTCTGTTTGATGAAGAACTCGTCGGTGGAATTCATCAAGCTGTAAAAAAAGAAATTGTCCTTCGAATGCTCGTGCAATTAAAAGTATTTCATCCTCATATCCTCGGATTTGGAAAAGAACTGTAAGTTGATAGTTCTAGTACATTCTAACCGAATTGTCGTTTCTAGCTCATATTCACGAATATGAGCCAGAAAGATCGTCCAAATCTACCACTGTAGAAATCAAAGAAGTCAAAGAGAATGCAAATCTTTTAAATTAGACCTTTTCAAAAAAGGTTCAAAGTAAAGAAGGTCAAAAGATAGCCAAGAAAAAAGTATGCGAGAAATGGACGCACTTTGTGGCAATATGGGCCAAATGTCTTTTGCAAGAACAAGGGGAAGAATGTTCAAACGGTTTGGTCCAAGACCCAATATTCTCTAAAACCAATTTCAATTGACCAAAAATTATTTTCTTCATAAAGGTATGATTTTAACAATATACCTTTATGAAAATTCCACTTAAAAATTATTTCCTATTTCTTGGAATATTCACTGTTTTTTCAAGTTGTTCCAAAGTCCAAGAATCAGACAGCATAAAAATATCTCATCTTGTCAAACCGCGAATTGGAAAAGAAGTATATTGGCGCCATAACAACAAAGAAGATAGCAAGATACAAGAAGCAATCTCCTCACTTTTACAGCACGGCCTCACACTTGATTCAGCAATCCAAATTTCCTTACTCAACAACAAATCACTACAAGCTCTTTATGAAGAAATAGGTATATCGCAAGCAGATCTTATTCAAGCTGGATTATTGCAAAATCCTTTAATAAGTGCTTTTGTTGGAATTCCGACCGAAAGCAATGCTTCAATAAGTACTCAATTTTCAATTGCTCAAAACTTCATAGATGCATTTTCAGTTTCATTGCGAAAAAAATATGCATCGACTGTGTTAGAACAAACAGAATTAAAAATTGCTCAAGCTATTTTAGATCATGTTACAAAAGTAGAAATTGCCTTCTACAATTTGCAAGCAGAGTTGAGTAAAAAAGATCTTCTTTGGCAAATTATTGAATTAGAAAAAACTCAAGTCGTTCTTTGTGAACGACAAAAAAACGCTGGAAATGTCTATCAAATTAATGTCGTAAACCACAAAACAAAGCTCCTCCAGGCGAAAGTTCAACTTTTTAAAAAAGAATCTCTCATTCTTGCATTGCGAAAAGATCTGAATGAGCTCATGGGTCTTTGGCAAAATACGACATGGAAAATACCTCAAGAGCTTCCCCATTTACCCTTAAATGATCCAAAAGCCACAGATCTTGAAAGCATTGCTCTCAAGAATCGCTTCGATTTGAAAGTTGCAAAAAAGGAAGTGGAATTGATGGCTCAAGCACTTGGTTTAAACGAATGGTGGACGTATACAGAAGCACAACTTGGCGTTATGCAGCAAAGAGATAATGAGGGAATTACCGGAATTGGCCCGACACTTTCGTTTAGCATTCCTATATTTGACTGTGGGCAGGCAGCGCGTGCAAAGCTTCGATCAAAACTGAAAAAAAGTTATGAGAGCATGATGGCATTGGCAGTTCACATTCGCCTCGAAGTACAAGTTGCAATTGATACTCTTTTAGCATCGCGAATGCTTGCAGAACTTTATTTAAAAGAGCTTTCTCCACTACAAACAAAAGCCGTGCAACTTTCAAAAAAACTCTATAATTCAATGTCGATCGGAACATATCAGCTTTTGAATATCAAAAGGCAAGAGTTAAAAACAAAAATGCAATACATCGATGCATTACAACAATACTGGATTTTGCGCGTAGAATTGGGAAATAAAGTAGGTGGAAAACTTCTTCTATGATTTATAATCGACTTGTTTTTTTCATATTCTTATTAAGTTTTAGTTCTTGTTTTGCAGATGAACTCGTTATGCCGACACCTCTTACCATACCGAACGGGAAAAAGCTCCCTTGGGTAATGAAGGACGGCGCAAAAGTTTTTCATTTGGTCGCAGAACCTGTGAAACGAGAATTTGCTCCCGGATTAGTTGTCAATTGTTGGGGATACAATGGACAAGCACCTGGACCTGTGATTGAAGCGATTGAAGGCGATACTGTTCGCATTTTTGTCACGAACAAATTACCAGAGCCTACTTCTGTACATTGGCATGGAATCCTTCTTCCAAACGGAATGGATGGCGTTTCAGGACTCAACCAAAAGCCAATACAACCTGGACAAACAGGAATTTATGAGTTTACCTTAAAACAACATGGAACATGCATGTATCATCCTCATTACGATGAAATGCTTCAAATTGCCATGGGAATGACGGGATTTTTTATTATACATCCAAAGGAAGTGACATCGGACGAGAAGGTAGATCGCGATTTTGCGATCTTTCTCAACGAATGGGCGATTGCTCCCGGTACGTATACACCAGATCCGACTGTCATGCTCGATTTTAATTATTTTACATTCAATGGACGAGTATTTCCTGGTACCGATCCGCTCGTAGTGAAAAAAGGACAAAAAGTTCGCATTCGGTTGGGAAATCTATCAATGAACGATCATCCAATACACTTACACGGCTATAATTTTGCAATTACTGCAAATGGCGGCTGTAGTGTGCCAAAATCTTTCCAACATAAAGAGGTGACAGTCAATGTTCCCGTTGGCCGGCCAAGAGACATCGAATTTGTAGCAGAT
>JBDHQC010000162.1:0-3779 GCA_039806815.1 Parachlamydiales bacterium | reverse complement strand
GACGAATCAGTGATCTCTTCTCTTCATTAATTACTTTATTTTTAGGGTCAATGACAAATTGCCGTCCACAATTAAGGCATTGATGATTCTGCTTTCCATTATGTATATGGCCATTTTTTTTTGATAGTCAATGAGCTACAGCTTGAGCACGTTAATGTCATTTCAGGTCTCCATTGGATGAAGCTTAATAAGAAAACCCAAAAGGCCTGAAAACTCAAATGAAAGTTTTATATAGCATTACATGTTTAGGACTACCAAAAAAGCATACTTTTATAACTGGTTAAAAATCAACAATCTAAAAGTGTCAAATTTTTCTAATTAAAAAGCCCTGGGGATCAGATCAATCAAAAACTGCTAATTTCATTAAGAAATATTCTGAAATCTTCAATATTATGTAAATACGAACTTGGGCTAACTTTTAAATCTACACCGGTCAAGTATATCAAAGATTCCCAAATTATTTTCTCATCGTGAGGAGGCAGAAATTCTAAATTGTTATTATCCTTTTTGTTCATTTACATAAAGGCCCAATCTGCAATTTCTTCTCGAGATGCAGTTTGATTAATAAGTTGTAATAATTTATGTTTAATATCTTCTAATGATATTTTCATTACCATTCCCCTTTGAAAAGACCATTTTCATCAAATTGATAGTGTGTTTTTATTTTATCAGCTCTTTGTGGACGTACTATTCTTATGTTACCTTTTGCATCAAGCGTTTCATGCCATGTTCTGGTGTATCCAGTTTTGGGGTGTCATTCTTTTACTAATCTTCTTCCAATCATTTTACCTGGCGTGTTTGCCTCAATGATTTTGTCATAATACCTGATCCTTCCATTTTGAAGAGTTTTATAACCACAAGCACCATATTCTTCTAATAACTGTAAATGTCTTATTAATCGTGTTCCATTTGCTGCGCTACAAGCAGGACCATTGAGTATAAACTTCGAACCATTTATTGCACTTCTATTGCACAAACCAGTAGCTACACTTGCGCCTTCTGCAATAAAGCTAAATGCTAGAAAATCAATTACAATAGGTGTTCCAAATCGACAAGTCTTAAAGACAGTGCTATCACAATCTGCAGTACAATTTTGATTTAAATACTCATACATAGCAGCTATTGTTGCATTATGTCTATCTTCAGCAGATGTTATCAACCAGGCATTTCCATGTATCCCATTTTCCATGTAACCTGTACCTATTATCGTAGCAGGTTTACCAATTAGTTTGAGCCAAGAGGATTTCCAATCTACCCATTCATACTTGAAAGCCCAATCAACATTATTCCAGAAAGATGAATCAGTTTTTGTTAGTGCTACTTTACTTTCAAGACATCTTTCAACTCGATGATTATGATCAGAAGAATGAGATGAATGAGTTACATGTGTATCACTTCGATTGTCTGAATAATTCATCAATTTCCCAACACTCATTATTCTTTCGTAATGAGCATCTACCGAACTACGACCATCACTATAGTCTTTGTAAAAGGGGTGATTATGATCTACATCGATAAGCCCATAAAGATCAAAACTTGTGATAGGGCAGTTGAGAACGTAAGCATAAAGGTTAGGCCCTGCTTTTACACCAAGTGGATCTTGCGTGAGCCAACGGCCAACTGCAGGATCATAGTATCGTCTCTCAAAATACACATACCCACTTTCAGCATCTGTGCGCTTACTTGAAAACCTCCACGGATTGATAACATTTGATTGAGTAAGAATATTTCCATTATTGTCATAGATCGTCTCTACACCAAAAGCAGAATAGCGATAACTTTCAACGATGTTGCCGGTGTTACCATCTAAAAGAACTGTGACATTTCCACGATGATCGTGAAGAGGAACATACAGTGTATCGTTTATTTCAAAAGCAACTGAAGCTGCAATCTCAGCATAAATTCCGAAGGCGGTTATGCTAAAAAACAGTTGAATCAGTGCGATTTTTTCTGAAGACCTGCGAGCTATGAAATCGCCCGAGAGTATCAAAGATTCAATTTGAAATTTGCAACAAATTTCAGTTCTTCTATAAAACGATTTTTCTCATAAGTCCGTGCCTTTTTGTTCGAAATTTTACACGAGCCTCTATTTACAAAATGCGTTATTTTTTGAGGATCAGGTCAAATATCGACGTCTATAAAGATAGATTGAATTTTTTTATCCATTGGGCTTATCGCGTTTTATCTCATATGATACACCACTTTTAGCTACATGTTTTTTAACATCTCTATTTTATAAATTATTCATCAGGTGTTTCTGTAAATTTAATCCAATCCCTGATATACTCAGAAGATTTTGTTCCTAAAAATTTCTTAAAATTTTTAAGTTCAGGTTCTTTATCTGACATGTTTAATAAATATTCTAAAAATCCAGTGGTTATAGCATTTTGTACAGATTCATCTCCAAATGATAATAAAAATTCTGTGGTGTCGAATATTTCCTGAAGTTTAGGTAGATTATTACTTTTGAGAACTGTTATGGTATAATTACCCAAAGGTATCATATTAATAATTAAACCTTGATCTTTTCCCCAATAATTAACGTGTTCTTTCCAGAAAGGTTCAAATTCCGGGAATTTATTTATCAAGTATTTAATGCAATTTTTTTCTGATATCTCTTTCATTTTATTCACCGTAAGCGTTTGCTAAATCCATCAATACATTTTCTGCGGCAGCTCTATCTCCTGGTCGAGCAGTTGGATTATTCTTTAGCCAGTCGCTGTAAGCTTTAGTTATTTCTCTACCTTTTTGCAAATGAAATCTACCTTGAATTGGTTGACCTGTGGATAATTCTCTCCGAATTGCTGCCATTGTGCTACCGTTTCCTTCTTTTCCATTTGCTCGGTATGTTAAATCTAATAAGTTTTGAAGCTTAGGATCAGTTGCATAGGGTTTTTCCATCTGACTTCTTAAGAATGTCTTATATTGCTCAAATTCTGCTCTGTTGCAAGCTTTTCCTGCGATTTCGCTTGCTGAGATAGCCTGACTAATACTTTGTCCTACAGAACGGGCGTTATTCGCATAGCTTAGGTTTCTATACGTTTGATAACCTTGATAACCATATCTGCTCAAACTATATTCAATATTAACTGCTCCAAAACTCATAGCAGAGATCGCTATAAATACAAACTCAATCGATAATCCAACAAAAAAACCAGTTCCTCGGGCTAATGCTGCCGTACTCCAATCGACAACTTTGTTAAATCCCGTAGTATTGATGTTAAAATTTGCTCTATATGAATGCAATATATCAAAGTTGAATCCTGTATGATAGCCTACTGGAAATTCTCTTTTTATTTGCTCCCAACTTCGCTTAAAAAAGGGTTTTTCTTTTACAGTATTGGTTTTAATATTTCTTGAAGATATCTCTTTATGACTATCTGAATGAGATCTATATGGGACGTCTGAACTATATCCACTTCTAGAACTAACAAGTGGATTATATCCATTCATGAATCTTTCGTGTTGAGCATCTGCATAGCTTGGACCATTGTTGTTAAAATCTCTGTGAAATGCATGATTGCGATTTTCATCTATAAGCCCATAAAGATCAAAACTTGTAATAGGGCAGTTGAGAACGTAAGCATAAAGATTAGGTCCTGCTTTAACACCAAGTGGATCTTGCGTGAGCCAACGGCCAACTGCAGGATCATAGTATCGTCTTCCAAAATACACATACCCATTTTCAGAGTCTGTGCGTTTACTTGAAAACCTCCACGGATTGTTTATGTTCGAGAAAGAAAGTACATTACCAGCGTTGTCATAGATCGTCTCTACAC
>JBDHQC010000020.1:0-16355 GCA_039806815.1 Parachlamydiales bacterium | reverse complement strand
GATTTGGCGATGCCTATACTCTTTCATTCCCACATGGTCAAGACATGTGAGCGCTTTTTCGTAGTCTATATCTTTTATTCTAGAAAATAGCCCTCTTTTGGGATAACATCCCATGAGAACAAGCTCTTCTACGGTGATAGGAAAATCCCAATCGACGGATTCTTTTTGAGGAACATAAGCAATTTTTTTTCGCACAGCCTTCAATTTATGATCTAATATCCAAATTGATCCGGAAACTTTTGGAACAAGGCCAAGACATGCTTTCATCAAAGTGCTTTTTCCGGCTCCGTTTGGACCCAGTATCCCAATTTTTTTCCCGCGAGGGACTTCTAAACTAATGTCCCAAAGAACGGGAATTTCGTTGTAGTGAACGGTAAGGTTATGCGTTTTAAGCGCATGGTCATCGCGGGAATTTTTCATCTTTCAAGTTCTTCTTTTATTACTTTTGCATCATAAAGGAGCATATCGGGATAGAATTCTACTTCAGAATTTTTAGCACCACAAGCATCTGCATATAAAGCATTTTTTGCAATACGCACTGCATGGTTATTTTTTTGTGTCGCATCACAGAGTTTTTTGATGGAATCTCGACTCACATTCGATTCGGCAAAGACGACTGAAATTTTATACTTTAACAGATGATCGACGAGATTCTGTATATCCATCGTGCTCAATTGACTATCAGGAGAAAGACCTTCCGGTGCTTGACATCGAACTTTCCAGTATCCCTTCGGATCTTCTTTTGTACAAAGGTATGCCCTTGTAAAATAATTGAATGCATCGTGTGTTGTAACGAGATATCGCTTGTTTTCCGGGACTGTATGCAAAATTTTTATTATTCTTCCGTGAGCTTCTTCAAATTTTCGTTCTAATAACTTCGCGTTTTTTTTAAACTCGCTGCCTTTTTCCGGCATCTTTTCATCCAACACTTCTGTAACCATGGGAATTGATTCTTTCCATAAATGTACATCCATCCACACGTGAGGATCTACAGCTGAATCGAAGTGAATTATCTTGTCGGGAGCCTTTGCATAGACGTAATCTCCAAGACCATGGGCTTTCGGATTATTTTTCAAATATTGTACTAGGGAAGGTCCATGTTCGAGGCCAAGACCACTAAAAAAAATGACATCAGCTCGGGCAATTTTTTCATCGTCGCCTTTAACGAGTTGATAAGAATGAGGATCACTTTGTCCTTGTATGAGTAAAGCTGCATCGATGTCTTCATTTCCAATTTCTTTCACCACATCAAAGACCATTTTCGTCGTACACAATACTTTCAACTTCCCATTATTTTGATAGTATTCTTCTCGGGGAGTTTTATTTTTTTCTTGTTTCGAACAAGAACTAAAAGAAAAAAAAAGCATCGCAATAAACATTGGAAAAACATATAGTACTTGACCAGCCATGTACTTCTCTCCTCAAACTGTGAAATGTGCTTAAGAAAAGTATTGTCCTAAATTTGTTATTTCTTTAGAACTCAAATTTCGAATTGCTTAAAAGTTTGAAAGAAGTGGAATAACTTGAATGTAAGCCCACAAGATTAAAGTTAAAATTTGATTTGAAATTTAGAGAGTTAATGTAAGGAATTTTTGATAAAAAAATAACGTTTAGCTAATAAATTTAAGTTGACTTGTGTTGCGCAGTTTGTTATTTAAGAGCAAGAATTTTTAAATTTCAGTTCAAAAAAAGGCCTGAAGGCTACATTTGAGAAACAAAAAAACAAGGAATTAATCAATGAGTAATACACAACAAAAACAAGCAGAAATGGTTTCTACTACCAGCAAAGAACTCGAGGACCTGATCCATTTAGCAATTAAAAAAGTTGGCGGAAAAAAAGAAAACGATCTGTGCCGTTATCTCCCTATGACATCTGGCGGTTATATGCATCATTTTACATTAAAAAAAATGAAGCTAAGAGTTCCTGAAAAACTTTCTGAAATGATTAAAACTTTTATTACTAATTCAGAGAGACCTACAACTGTACCCCCAAAGCAAAGAGCTGCTCGTGGATCGAGAAAACGCAAAGATCAAATTGTTTTAACACGTCAAGAAATTGATCGCTTTTTACATCTTGCTCGCGAAAAAGGAGATAAAGATTTAATTAGGAAATTAATGCCCAAAAAAGATTTGAAAACTCTAAAACGCGATCTTATTTCTTCTATTCGAAGATCTGAAGTTGATCACGAACTTTGGAATAGCTACATGGAAGCTATTATTCAAACATCGACGATTCAATAAAAGTCATCACTTGAGTTAAAACAAGAACACTTTCTTTTGTGTTCTTGTTTCTCAAATAAAAAAACTCATGAAAAAACAACGCTTCCCCATCTTTCGAACAGGTCATGGTCAAGATAGCCATAGATTTTTATCCCCTGATTCTACAAAACCTTGCATAATTGCAGGTCATATATTTGATGACGCACCAGGATTTCAGTCAAATTCTGACGGAGATGTCGTATTTCACGCTCTTTGTAATGCGATAACTTCCCTAACAGGAGTCCAAATAATGAGCGATATTGCAGAAAATCTTTTCTTTCGAGATGGAATCACTGATAGTGAAGTGTATTTACGAGAAGGGCTAAAAACACTCCACTTGCAACAAATCGTACACGTTTCTATTACGTTAGAAGGAAAACGCCCCCTCTTTAAAGATCACATCGAACTAATAAGAGATAACGTTTCTCGAATTTTGCAAATTTCAAAGGATTCCATTGGAATAACGGCAATTTCAGGAGATGGTCTTACGGATTTTGGATGCGGCGATGGCGTTCAATGCTTTGCACTGATTACTACAGTTGAAGAGTAAAAAACAGTTGCAGATCGGCAAATCCGCAACTTGCATATTATTTATTTGCATTAGAATTTATAAAATCATCTATACCAATAATACTGAGCAACTTTGCACTCTCTATTGAATTCAAAAAAGCTTGGAGATTTTCGTATAACATCTTGGAAATTAATAATTTCCCGGAAGTCTTGTCGATAACAACTGATAAATGTTGAATATCACCAATCATATTTAAACTTAATACAAAATCAGGATTTTCACTTTCCTTTTCTGATGTTTTACTAGGGAAGCGAATGATATAAAGATCGGGATTTTCCTGTAAAAAGAGTTCTGCATTCTTTCTTTTAGCATTTGGATTAAATAAGATGATATTTTGTTGATCCAAGAGTTGAATTTCTTTTTCTAGTACTTCCTTTCTTCTTTTAATATCGACTTCCGAAAGTTGTTCGTTGTATGTAGCTTGAAGATTATTAGCATTTTCTACATCGAGAAGTAATTTTACCTGAGGATCGTTAATGTATTTTGAAATTAAATCTTTACTATCTTCCTTGAGTATTGTATGCCCGATGGTATTGGCAGGAGCAAATATAGCAGACATAATAAGTTGTCCGGCAATGCTCTGTGAAGGACGCAATGTCCATACCACGCTAGCTCTGGGATTTGATGCCATCGCTGCGTGAAGCCTTGCTTCTACATCTTCCCGAGTTGTTCCTTCTATGTAACTTGTAGGAAATAGAGAAGCGAATTGAGTCATATCGGAAAGTTCAAAATTTCTTTTTTTGAGAGAAACGGATTTATTTTCTTCTTCGGAGAATTTTCGATTTTTACATTTTAAGTGAGTAACGTATGTGACATCTTGGGACTGAACTCTTTTTCTTTTTATTCCTGAGACCGGATAATGTTGTTGTGTCATTAATACAATTTCTTCTTCATCCAGAACGTCTAATAATAAAGAAGGGACTTTATTTCCATAATTTAATAAGGGTGCAAGAGTGGGGTGTTCCCGGTTTTCTCCCTGCTTATAAAGGCAGTTAATAAAAAGATCGATATTTGATGAAAATGTAGATTTATTGAAGTCTTTTAATGAAATAACTTTGCCTTGAGCAGTTTCCTGAAAATATTTTTCACAAGATGCTTTCCATGCATCTACTATTTTATTTTCTAATGTAAAAGCAGCATTTGGACAATCGGTGAGAACTCTATTAACCCAAGCGTAAAATTTACCTACTTTGTAGTGAGTAGTATCTTGTACAAGGCCACAAAATTCGTGATTTACGCGCATTGCACGGTGCAAATCATTGCGATTCAAAGTTTGCGTATTTAATATTAATCCCCAAACTTCAGGCGGAAGGTTGTTATTATTACATTCCATAAAATAACCCTTTTAAAGAAAATTATTAGATTAATTATAATAAACAAATTAATAAAAGAAAATTGTATTTTTCGAATAATTAATATACATCTTTTAGGTAGCGCTTTTCCTTGCGAAGATCGTTCAGCACCTTTTTTGCCTCATCGATCTGAATACCAAGCTCATCCTGGATTATGCGAAGAATAGTCGATTCGACATCTTTAGCCATTTTTTTTGCATCTCCACAGACGTAAAGAATAGCACCCTTTTTCATCCATTGCCAGAATTCCTTTCCTTTTTCCCAAAGGCGATCTTGGACGTAGACTTTCTTTTCCTGGTCTCGAGAAAACGCGCAATCGAGTACGAGTAGACCCGAAGCTTCGAGTTCTCTCCAATACTCTTCGTAAAAAAAATCATGTTCCTGGTTTCTTTCGCCGAAAATGAGCCAATTGTTTTTTGCTCGAGGATCTTTTTTAAGTCTTTCTTGCATAAACGCGCGAAAAGGAGCAACGCCCGTACCGGGCCCTATCATGATAATCGGGACTCGGACGTCTTCTGGCAAAAGGAAGTCTTTCGTCGGATGCAAATAGCAGGGAACAGATGGGGTATTGAGGGAGACTAAATCGCACAAAAAATGAGAGCAAATGCCAAGGCGGACCTTGCCTTCGATTTCATATCGAACACGCGACACGGTTAAATGGATGCTATTTCCGACGGCATTTTGCGAGGACGCTATGGAATAAAATCGGGGAAGTAAGGGAGGCAATGACATCAAAAATTCGTCTTGATCTATCCTCATTGAAGGATTTTCCAATAGAATCTCATCAACTGCATGCTTTTCTGAAAACACTTTGATTCGATCGTGATCTTCTAATAAAGACTCAAAAAAATCGCGCCTCAAAGGATCAGTCTCATTTTCAAGAACAATTTTCAAAAATCGCGACGAAACATTATCGATATTCACTCGGGAAATTAAAAAATCTTCAAATCGCCAATATGTTTGGGTTTTAGGGTCAAATACTTCCTTATGAGGATCCCACATTTGAGCCTCGATGAGACGTTGTATGCGCTTTGCATCATTAACAGGGATAATCGCAATACTGTCTCCGGGACGATACGTAAGACGAGAGCCTGAAATGCTAAGTTCGACATGCCATGTTTCTTTAGTCGACCCTTTATTATTCAATCGGTATCGATTGGTGATCATGGCATGAAATGGTTGAAAACGGCTATATGGACTTATAGTTACTTCAGTCATCTTTTTCGAGAAAACTTCCTAATTTGTTCTGCTCCCATGCCTTCTTTAAGGCATCCATTTTTTTAGTTGAAATTCCCCCTAAAAGCTCAATTGCTTTTAAAAAGCGGACTCTGGTTCGGTCTTTTCCTAAAAGCTCTACAGAATCAAAAAGAGGAAGTCCTTGGCGTTTTCCCATTATTGCAGAAAATAAAAGTGGCATCACGACTTTTTTGTGATTTACCCCGAATAAATCTGCAACATCTCGAGAAGTCTCGTTTAAAGTATTCGAAAGCCAACTTTCTCTTTTATCCAATTCCCAGATGATGGTTTGCAAAATGTATGCACTTTTTTGATAGCTTATATCCGGCAATTTGAAGAGATCGTCGGTATACGGCAAATTGGCCACAAAGAGAAAAGAGGAAAGCTCCATAAAATCTGAAAAATTCTTCATTCTCGAATGACACAACGGCATGAGGCGGCCCATAAATTCGTCGTTGAAGCTCCATTTCTTGAGGCGCTCCCACAGATTTTCTTGAGGAATTAATTGAATGAGATACTGTTGGTTGATCCAATCGAGCTTCTTTGTATCGAAAACTGCGCCTGAAACGCCGATTCTTGCAGCATTAAAGTCTGAAATGATCTCCTCAAGAGAATAGATTTCTTTGCCTGATGTCATGCTATAGCCCATAAGAGTCAAGAAATTAACAAAAGCCTCCGGCAAATAGCCCGTATCGCGATAATAGAATATCGACGTCGGATTGCGGCGTTTTGATAGTTTTTTGCCATCAGTTCCCAAAAGTAATGGCATATGCATAAAGGTAGGCGCCTCCCACCCAAACGCCTCGTACAAATAGACGTGCTTTGGAGTTGATGCAATCCATTCGTCCCCTCGGATAACGTGAGAAATCTTCATGAGGTGATCATCGACGACGTTTGCAAGGTGATAGGTAGGGAAGCCGTCTGATTTTAAAAGAACTTGATCATCGACATCTTGCCAGGGAACAATAATTCTCCCCTTTATTGCATCGTCAAAAATGCACTCGCCGGTTAAAGGCACTTTTAAGCGTATGACATAAGGGAGACCATCGTCTTCTTTTTGTTTAATTTCTTCTTCACTCAATGTTCTATATCGACGGTCGTATCCTTGCTTTGATCCTTGCATCTGTAAAACTTGTCTCATTTCGGCAAGCTCTTCAGGAGTTGCAAAGCATTTGTATGCCTTTTTTGCGGCTAAAAGCTCAAGTACGTGTTTTCTATAGATTTCCGTCCTTTCTGATTGACGATAAGGACCGCAGGGGCCTCCAACATCCGGACCTTCGTCCCAAAGGATTCCAGCCCAATGCAATGCGTCGAAAATGCTTTTTTCGTATTCAGGTCTACTTCTTGTTTGATCCGTATCTTCTATTCGCAATATGAATTTTCCGCCATGACGGCGAGCAAAAAGTAAGTTAAACAATGCAATATATGCTGTCCCTACATGCGGATCACCCGTCGGCGAGGGAGCGATTCTTACGCGAACTGTCATAAATTTTCCTTCAAAAACTATTAGGATTTGAGATTAAGAAGAGAGAGTTTAGAGCATAGTATAGTGGATTTTGCAAAGAAAAACAAGTGAAAGTCTATGCCTCTAAGCGGCTTTTTTCATCTCAGTATGGGCAACTGAATTTGATTGAAATTCTTGAAGCCAGATGAGATCTCTCATGACATTTAAGGATTCAACGAGCTGATAGTCTAAATTTGCATCGAGAGCATCTTGACTTTCGGGATCTTCTTTTGATTTTTTGATGGATTCTAAGAATTCCTTATAAGCCTTATTTGCTTCTATTCTCTGGGTTGAATTTTCCTTAAGGCACGCAAGATATGGCCCATAGCGATCGCATTTTTTCTCAATATCGAAATAATAGAGTTTTTTTACCTTTTCCCTTTGATATGGAGCGATATCTGAAAACGTATCGACAAAATTAGGCTCAATAGAGTCGTTTGTCAAAGGATAGGTGATGTACTTTTCTCCGATGTCGAAATAGTTCAAACCTGAAGGAACGACAATATCTGATTGAACGCCTACGAGTTGCGGAGTCCTACCTGATACAGTATAGTATCTTCCCCTCGTGACCTTGTATTCTCCTTTGGGGTCTATCGAAGCATCGAGGTCGGGATTCAATGTCAGACTCTGAAATGAGCCTTTTCCAAAAGAATGGTCATCTCCCACGATTAATGCGCGCCCATAATCTTGCAAAGCTCCTGCCACTATTTCTGCAGAAGATGCAGATAACCTATTAATTAAAACGACTAATGGCCCATCCCACATCACTTTTGCATTTACTCCTCTCAAGTGCTGTACATGCCCATTTTCGTCTTTGATCGAAACTACGATCCCTTTTTTAATGAAAAGACTTACGACGTCTACTGCCTGGGCTAGTATTCCCCCTGAATTGTAGCGCAAATCCAAGACGACACCTTTGACTTTAGCTCCATTTGCTTGTTCGTGAAATACTTTTTCAAGGTCTTCTGAAGAAGATGTATTTTGGTCTTGATAAAATGAAAA
The DNA here is from genome assembly GCA_039806815.1 of Parachlamydiales bacterium. Classification (GTDB taxonomy): domain Bacteria; phylum Chlamydiota; class Chlamydiia; order Chlamydiales; family FEN-1388; genus JBDHQC01. Next base: position 8,431 of record JBDHQC010000020.1, on the reverse strand, counting down.
AAGATGCAAAAGGATAATCTTTCCGTCTCCAAAATTTATGGACGACGCATCGACGCGAGCATCTTTAAGCACGATTTCGGCACGCGTGACAGAAATCTTTTTCTTTTCTTTTTTTATTCGATCGTCAATTTGAGTTTCTCTAATGACGGTAAGTTCTACCTCTGTTCCTTCTTTTCCTCGAATCATGTCCACAACATCATTAGGATCAAGACCTACGACAGGGACGCTGTCAATTGCTATGATTTTATCTTTGAGTTTCAGATCCGGAGACAAGGCGGCAGGACTTCCGTCAACGACTTTTACGATGGAATAACCGTCGACATCGTCTCGCAATTGCACCCCTATCCCTAAGAGCTTTTGCTGCACATTGACGAGAAATTGACTTGCCTCAGATGGGGTAAAATAACTCGTGTGGTGATCAAGGGATGATGCCATAGCCTTTAGTATATCTGTACAGAGTATTTCATTTTTTAAGGCAGCATCCTTCGTTAAGAACTCTTCTTGATCTCTCAGCCTTCGCTTTTGCATCCTGAAAAGGACGGTATTTTGAGCTTCTGTATCGAGCTTGGCTGTTGCTTCCATCTGCAAAGCACGAATCGCTTTTAAACGATCGTAGAGTTCTTCTTCGGTCTTTGCCCAATCAAGATCCTTAAAGTCCTTTGATCGAATGTTTTTAGGCAATGCATCGCAAAGGATCTTTTCTTCCAATCGATTGCGTCGTTCGATACATTGTGGCATGAGGTTGTAGATCTCATTGAAAGACGAAAATGTGCCTTTTTGAAACTCTGCTACAATGTCATTGAGAAGCACATCAGATGGATTTTGCCATTTTGAAATTTCAGGCTCCAGTAAATACGTCTTTGCAGGATCGAGTATTTGTAAAAAATTGGCAAGGCTTCTTTTGGCAAGCTCCGGAGTAAACTCCTTGTAGCTTGCATGAGCGCGCATAATTTCCTTCATTTTTAACGTCACATCGCTTTCGGTTAATTGAGCAGGCTTTATTGAAAGAAATAGTGGCAGCACTACTATAAAGAATAAAAAGAGTATCTTCTGCTTCTTTGAGTCTAGCATTTGGTTGAAAATCCTTAGAATCCCTTAAAACTCCATACTGCTAAATTCCGTTGAAAATTGGAAGATAAACTTTAAATGGAGAGCGAAATTATCCAAACTATTTGTTTTAATTAATAAAATGACTAAAATTTTGTCGCTCAGAGGAGAGCTTCTTTAATTACTTTCCGTGCTGTCAAGTAATTTATCGAAAAAACTACTTGAAGTAAATTCTTTTTTGTAGAATAATCGTTCTAAATTAGAATTCTTTAGTGATTTTAAATGTTGAAAAATTCCAAGATATCTAAAATATCTGGTGTTTTAAAAAAATAAGCTGTAAGCTTTTAAACTTTGAAATTGTTTAAAAATAAAAAGGATAATTACAAATGCACGAAGCACAAGAAGAAAAAATCGATGGTGTTAAAACTGAAAATAAAAAAACGGTTTCCATCACAGAAGCTGCTCGCATGAACAATGTTACGCGCCAAGCTATCTACGTTGCAATTAAACTGAAAAAGTTAAAAGCAACGAAAGATACGACTCGATGGATGATCGATGTGGATGATTTAGTTGAGTATAAAAAGCAAAAATACTCGCGCACGAAATCGACGTTCAATGGAGAGTTGTTGTTTGATAATAAAAAAGGCTTTTATTCAGTCAACCAAGCTGCAAAAATGCTTAATGTTCCTGCACAAAAGATTTACTACGCAACACGAGCAGGTTATTTAAAAGCTCAGCGTCGTGGAGCTGCTTGGGTTATTCACACAGATGACATTAGAGGCTATCAAGACAGTTATCTCGCAGCAAAAGCAAGCAAAAAACAAAAGCTTGCAAGCTAATAATCGATATGCAAAATCCAGAATATACGAGATTCTGGATTTTGACCTTTTATTTCTTTTTCAAGACTATGAGTGATTCTAAGTGCGTTGTTTGACAAAACATGTCATAACACGACACATGCTCAATCACATACCCTTTCTGACAAAATTCCTTAAGATCTCTTGCTAAAGTCGAAGGCATACACGATATGTATGCGATTGCCTTTGGCTTCATTCTCAAAAGTAATTCTAAAACAGCACCTGAAAGTCCTGTTCTTGGAGGATTGACAATCACAAGCCCATAGGTATTGTTTTGTAGCTGCAGAAGTTTCTTTTCTACTTTCCCTATTACAAATTCACAATGGGAGATGTTGTTTTCGGATTTACTTTTATTTGCACAATGAATTGCAGAAGGAACGCTTTCAATTCCGAGACATTGGATGCCTTCTTTTGCTATCAGAAGAGTTGTAATCCCTATTCCACAGTATAAATCGAGAACCGGCATATGAGAACTTTCTTTTTTTGTTATACGCACAATTTCTTGGTATAATTTTATACTCTGTTCAGAATGATTTTGTATAAATGCATCTAACGCGAAATAAAACTTCATCCCATCGAGCTCTATATGATAATAAGGAGACCCGGCAGGAATTTGTTTCGTTGGGTCTTGGAAAAATAACATATAGAAAGGAAATTCGCGTCGACATACTTCAATTACACGTACAATTTGAGGCCCAAAAGATTTTTCAAAGCAAAATCGATACGCATACTGATTATTTTCTACCTTCAACACATGCACATCAATTGACCCGAAATATATCCCGCACAATTTTTGGAGAATTTTTTTTGCATCGCAAATGACGGGATTTTCTTCCTTAACAAATATTGGACATAAAGAAATATCACAAATTCCATGCAGATCTTTTCTCGTAAACCCGAGATGAACTTCATCCTTGTCAATTGTTGCATGCAAAAGTACTCTTCTACGATATTCATACGTTTGATGAGCTGGAACTTTTGCAATGTCGCACTCAAGAGTAATTTTACCAATTCGAAAAAGAGTTTCTCTGAGCCATTCTGCTTTCAGCGATAAATGTTCTGAATATTCAATATGCTGTAACTGACATCCTCCACAGATGCCAAAATATGGACATCGAGGAGAAATTCTCAATGAGCTTTTTTCAAGAACCTTTTTTAGTTTTGCAAGAGCGTAGTTTTTTTTCACATCGATAATTTCTACTTCACAGAACTCTTGTTGTATGACATCTTCTACAAAGATGACTTTTTCTTCATGTCGAAGAAGCCCGAGTCCTGAAAAGATGAGCTTTTCAATGCGACCTTGAATGATTTGTCCTTTCACAAACATAGTATTCTTTTAAATAATGTAAATTGAATGTTTCTAATGGAAAATTTTTTGCAAATTTAGCTCGCTTCAAAAAAATCGAATCTCACTAATATTTATGTCAATATTAGTGAGATTCGATTTTCTTGTATCATTGAAGAATTCATTTGGAACTTATCTCCTTAGTAACATTCGACTTACATTAAGTAATTTTTGAATCTATAGTTTCGAGTGGTTGAAAATCCCGAATGAGGAGTTGAATGCTTGAGCCATTTACTTGAGGTGTAAAGGCAAAACGCAATGTTTTATCCTTATATTCTGAAAGCTTTTCATAACGGTGAGCCATTCCGATGCCAATACCTTCAAGCACACGGTCTTTTTGCGTAGGCTGTTCTAAAAGAAGACGAACGTGATGTCTTCCAAAGATCTTTGGTTCTGCTACCTGATGCGCATCAGCATAGAGAAGTGGAGGCGGGTTTCCGTGCCCAAATGGCTCTAAAAGCTTGATTGATTCAATGAGATCAAAGGTAAGATCTTCAAAACGCACTTCGGAATCGAGATAGAGCTTTGGAGTCACGTGTTGTTCTTGTAAACGGGAATTAGCAATTGATATAAATCGATTGATGAATTCAGGAATAGACTGTTCGCGAATTGTAAGACCTGCTGCTGCATCGTGGCCACCAAAATTTAACAAAAGATCTGAGAGCTCTTTGAGAATGGGAAGAACGGGAAATTCCGGAATCGATCGGACAGAACCTTTTCCAACTTGCCCATCAATTGCGATCATGACACATGGGCGATTAAATTGTTTTGAGATTCTCATTGCTAAAATTGCAATGATGCCGGGATGCCATTTTCTCGACGTGAGAACGATCGCCTTATTTGTAAGAATAGAAGGATTGGAAGTCAAAATTTTTTCGACATCCTTTGTCATCATGCGCTCGATTTTTTGTCGCTCAATGTTGTAAAGGTTTAATTCGATGGCAAGCTTTTCTGCATTGAGGGCATTCCGCACTAAGAGCAATTTCACTCCTTTTTCAGGCTCTGCAATCCTTCCAAGGCTGTTCAACCGTGGTGCAATTTTCGATGCTATGATCGTCGTCGAAACATCTTTGGAATCGATTTCGCATAAGGCAAGAAGCTTTGCAAGGCCTGTTCTTTTTGCTTTGCGAAGTTCTTCGATGCCATAACTGACGAGAATGCGATTTTCCCCTATCAGCATCCCCATATCTGAAACAGTGCCGATAGCAACGAGATCCAGATATCTTTTTAAATCGACTTTTCTCGGTGGAAGAACCCCTTCTTCGACGAGGTGATTTGTCAAGGCGTGTGCTAATTTAAAAGCAACGCCAACTCCTGTTAGGTCCCGATTGGGATAGACATTTCGAACGAGTTTTGGATTAAGGGTTGCAACGCACAAGGGAATTTTGTTCGTCGGTTCGTGGTGATCTGTTATGATCACATCTATTTTATGTTTTACGACTTGTTCGATGTGCTCTGCTGCAGTAATTCCGCAATCGACTGTGATCAAAAGAGTACAGTGATTTTTCAACGCAAATTCAAGTGCATCTAAAATCATGCTTTGACGCAAGAGCGTTATTCGATTTGACACATAATGAAAAACTTTGGCACCGACAAAATTCAAAAACTCGTATAGAAGAGCAGTCCCTGTCATTCCATCGACGTCGTTGTCGCCATACACGAGAATATTTTCCTGGTTTTTAATTGCCTCTTCAATTCTTTTGACAGCCTGGGGCATTTGTGCAAAAAGAAAAGGATCGTAAAGATCCGGAAGTTTTCCGTATAAGTGGTAATGTATATCTTGAAAGCTCGTTATATTGCGAGAGGCGAGAATTTGAGCAAGAATGGGATTGAGATGAAATTCATTAATGATTTTTTCTTTCAAATGAGAATCTAGCTTTGGATACATCCAAAGGAGTTCTTTTTCTTCTTTGGAAGCAAGATCTACTTTTTTTAAATCGCAAAGAGGCACGGGAAAATCTGAAACGCGTACATCATCTTCATAAATCGTCAAGCTTTACCGCCCTTATTTCGTATTATAGAAAAAAACCTATCGCATCGATAGGTTTTTTTCGTTTTTTAGTAAAAGACAACCCTACAGAAATTCAAAGTTGCTTTCAAAGGAAAGGTTACAAAGCAGGGACAAGTTCATGCCCCCGATTGTCTTTTCCCTCGAGATAGAGCAATATTGGGCATGCGATAAATAATGAAGAAAATGTTCCTAAGAGAATTCCTACAAACATGACAAACGAAAAGGCAAAAATAGAACTTCCTCCGAAGATCACAAGTGATAAAAGAACCAGTAATGTCGTTCCGGATGTCATAATTGTCCGACTCAAAGTAGCGTTTAATGCATGGTTGATAATTTCTGTAAAACTTTTCTTTCTCATCATTCGAACATCTTCGCGAATTCTGTCAAAAATGATAATCGTATCATTTAATGAATATCCGATAATCATCATTATGGCACCAATCGTTTCGAGGTCTATCTGGACACCTAGTCCTGCCATATGAGCAAGAGCTGCAACGGCTATTGTCAATAAGACGTCGTGAATGAGCGCAAGAACAGAGCTTACAGCAAACTTCCACTCAAAGCGTATTGCGATGTAAATTAAAACAGCAATCAGAGAAAGCGAAAGTGCCATGATGGCATTGTTTCGCATTGCATCGGAAAACTGCCCACTCATTACTGTCCAATTTGCATCAAGAGAGGTTAGAGATGAAGGCTTTATTGTAAGACCACCTTTTTGAAGCTGATCGATAAGCCAGACAATGCGTGGATTTTTTTGGTATTCATACGTTACCGGATCTTGAGCACTTGCTGAAAGTAAAGCAAATGGACGATTTGGGTTTTCAAGGGAAGTGCTCAACTGTATGCGTACAAGGTCGTTTCTACCAAGTTCTCGAATATGAAACTCTTTTGTTTGAAGTCCTGCATCTTTCAAAGCTTTTGTTGTAAGTGCTGTAGTATCCTTATCTTTTGTTGTATCGAGTTCGACAATGAGCGAATAGCCGCCTGTAAAGTCCATGCCAAACATCGATTTCCACTGCACGACAAAGGAAGAAGCTCCTACTAAAAAGACAATAAGCGAACAAAATACAGCAAGTCTTGTCTTTTTAAGAAAATCGAAATTTGTTTTCCCAATCCATTCTGCCATCTTTAATTCTTTATGCTTAGGGTTTTGGACCCATCCTGCAAAGAAGTATCGCGTAAGAAAGAGCGATGTGAACATGGAAGAAAGTATACCGATGACTAATGTGACAGCAAATCCCTTGACTGGCCCACAATCAAACTGCATGAGGATAATTGCAGCAATAATGGTCGTAATATTCGAATCGACGATAGCAGAAAATGCACGCTTATATCCCAGATGGATACTCGTCGCTATTTTTCCGGTAATGCGAAACTCTTCTCGAATTCTTTCGAAGACAAGTACGTTTGCGTCAACTGCCATACCAATTGTTAAAACAATACCTGCAATTCCAGGCAAGGTAAGTGCCGCTCCGATATTTTGCATCACTGCCCAGATTAAGAAAATATTGAATAGCACGGCAATACTTGCAATGAGCCCTGCAAAGCGATAGTACCCAATCATAGCACCAACAACAGCAACTATTGCAATGGTTGCCGCAAAGATTCCTTTAGCCCGTTCTTGCTTTCCGAGTTCTGGACTCACATTGTTTTCTGAGAGAATTCTCGGAGTAAACGACAAAGATCCTGCTTTCAAATCGGTGCTGAGTTTTGCAACTTCTCTTTGTGTAAAGCTTCCTGAAATCATGGCATGGTCACTTAAGGGAACATTTAATGTAGGGGCACAAATGACTTGCCCGTTAAAAATAACTGCCATGCGATATCCGGAACGCGGAGCAAACTTTTCAAGGGGTGTTCCTGCAATTTTCTCTTCAGAGAAATGACTTGTCCAAATGTAAAAGTCGTCTTGGGGTGAAGTTGATGTTCGTTCATCTTCACGTGTGTACGATCGTTTTACACTGAATAGCAGGACATTTCCTTTCGATGCATCGTAGGAAGTTTGAACATTTTCGATGTTTGCGCCTTCGAGTGCAAAATTTCGGAATACAATAAGTAGCGGATGCGTCTCGCGTCCCCACTCACTTGGATCATCACCACGGAACATTGCGATTTTGGAAATGGAATCGTCAAACGCAACTGATGCAGTCTTGTCGTTCGGATTTTCAAGGCGCAATCCATTTTCGTAAAGTACAGTTGCGGCATCTTTGACCAGATCGCTCGATGCTCTTTTTGCACTTTGCTGTAACTTTTCATAGGCAATCTGATTTATGCTTTCGATGTCTTTTCTGTTTGTGACTATAGCTTCGTTCCATACGTCTTGGAGAAACTGGTGTACATCATCTCTTAGAGCTTGATTGTATCTTCCAAATTGCTCATTGACTACGTGGAAATACATCGTCGATGCCTTAATGAGCTCTTCTGCTGAAATTCCTTGAGCGCCCGGGAAGTCAATCAGAATCGTATCATTTTCAATGCGAATCGTTCTTTCCGACACACCCATTTTGTTAATGCGCGTATAGAGCTCGTTTACAGCTTGCCGTAAGTCATCCTGGTTTTCTATTTTTTGACCTGTGGCGTCGACGAGATCGATACGAACGCTTTTTCCACCGGAGAGATCTAGACCCCATTTGAGAACTTTAGAGTCATCTCCTCTAAAATACTGATGAAGCGATCGCTTAAAGTTTGCCCAATATGGATTTTGAATTACTTTTGGAGCTGTAAATTTTGTCAAGGGATCTAAGCTAACTTGTGCTTGTTGATAGAGTTCTTGTGAGCGCAAAAGATCTTCTTGAATTGCATCTTCAATTCGATTTTCTGTAATGATGCGCTGTTCGAGTGTTGAAAGCTCAAGTGCTGCATACGACTTTGTGCCAAGCACAGAAAAATCTTCTCTTGAGGCTTTCAAAAGAACTGAATAGTAGTCTTGAAGCTCAAAAATAAAGTCTTTGGCAAGTTCTGATTGGGTTCCAAAAGCACTTCCTAGATACCCTATAAAACCCCTTCTTTGCAAAAGTTTTGCTAAGTTTTCAAAATCTTTTGTGAAATCAAGCGCAACTTTACTTTCAGGAAATTCTTTATATTGCTGCATTATGCTTTGAAAATTTTTCAAAATGACATAAATAGAACCAGAGCGAAGATCTGAAAAGCTTTGTTTTTGAGCTTCCGGCGCAA
>JBDHQC010000161.1:0-3794 GCA_039806815.1 Parachlamydiales bacterium | reverse complement strand
CCATAGATTCTTTTTTTGATCTTTCCACTTTTGAGCATAAAGTTCTTTTTGATACATCTTCTTTTGTTTGGCAAACGCTTACCCAACTACCAGAATACCTTGCATCAATACCTCTTGGAACAAATCGTTCAGAACACCAAGAATATGCCTATTTTGTTAATCCTGAATTAATAACGATCGGAGAAGGATCGATAATCGAACCAGGAGCATACATAAAAGGTCCATGCATCATAGGAAAACATTGCCATGTACGACATGGCGCGTACATTCGTGGAAATGTGATCGTAGGAGACCACTGTGTTATTGGTCATGCAACCGAGATGAAGTCGTGCATTCTTCTCAATGGAGCAAAAGCACCTCATTTTGCTTATGTCGCAGATTCAATCATCGGAAATCGAGCAAATCTCGGCGCTGGTGTAAGATGTGCAAATCTTCTCTTAAGTCATGAGTCTGTTCGCATTACATTGCCATCTGATGAGAAGATCGATACAGGTATGAAAAAATTTGGCGCAATCATCGGCGATGACTGTCAGATTGGCTGCAATGTCGTTCTCAACCCAGGAACACTTATGCAAAAGAACTGCTTTTGTTATCCGAGCATTAATGTTGGGGGAGTTATTGTAGAAAATAGTATTGTTCGATCACAAAAGAATCTTGAAATTATTCCAAAAAAGAAAAATAGGTAAACATGCCACAAGTTCCTCAAAAAGAAGGTCTGAAAGGTGCCCTTTCAGATAAAGCACAAACCATACTTCGTCCGTATAAAGTCCGCTTTGAAAAAGCTCTTTTCGATGCGTTTTTAAACTTTGGCAAGGAAACTCCCCTCATCAATGCGTGTAAATATGCTTTATCGGGAGAAGCAAAGCGTTTTCGATCAGCTATCGTATATATGATTGCAGATGCGCTTGGAAACTCATTAAATGTCGATCCCGCAGCGCTTGCCATAGAATATTTTCATACAGCCTCTTTGATTGCAGATGATTTGCCATGTATGGACAACGACGATTTTCGACGAGGTCGAGCAACGACGCATAAAATGTTCAACGAATCTACAGCTTTGCTTGCAAGCTTTGGGCTTATTGCAAAAGGTTTTGAAGAATTAGCTCACAATACAAACATTTTGAGAGAATCAAGGGAATTTGCAAATCATGCCGATCGGATAGGAATTTTAGCTATTCAGGCAGCATCGAAAACAACAGGACTATTAGGACTCATTGGAGGTCAATTTTTAGACCTTCATGCAGAAGAGATCGATCGGGAAAAAAATCTCGAGATTATCGAGAAAAAAACAGTGTCCTTGTTTGAGCTTGCTTTCGTTCTCGGATGGTTGTTTGGCGGTGGTAATGTAGATTCACTCGATGAGATTCGAAAATGCGCTCATTACTTTGGAACGGCATTTCAATTGCTCGACGATTTGGATGATTTGAAGAGTGATCAAAGCAAAGGACAGGTCATCAATTTTGCCCTGTCTTTTGGAAAAGAAGCGACATTTCGAGAAATTCAAGCTTGCGAACGCGAATTTCAACGAGGATTTCGCAATCTTCAATTTTCATGTCCACCTCTTTCAGAGCTAATGGAGGCTATGAGTCAACTCATCATGTAAGGAAATTTCATGAAGACCGTTGGTGTTCTTACAAGTGGCGGTGATTCTCCCGGAATGAATGCCGCTATTCGCTCGCTGACGCGATGTGCCCTTTCTGAAGGCTATCGCGTATATGGCATTATGCGAGGATACCAAGGTCTTTTGCAAGACGATGTCATAGAGTTGAACATGCGTTCTGTTTCAAATATTATCCAACGAGGCGGAACAATACTCAAAACATCGAGATGCCTTGATTTTAAGACACAAGAAGGACTTTTACTAGGGAAAAAAATCCTGGAAAAACGCGAAATTGATTCTCTTGTCGTCATAGGTGGAGATGGAACATTTTGTGGCGCTTTAGAACTTTCAAAAATCTGGAACGGCAAGATCATCGGCATTCCAGGGACTATCGATAACGATCTTGGCGGAACAGATTTTACTCTTGGATATGACACTGCCATCAACACAGCAGTCGATGCGATTGATAAAATTCGAGATACTGCAGAATCGCACGAAAGAATATTTTTGATCGAGGTAATGGGCCGACATTCTGGCTATATTGCGCTTGACGTATGCATTGCAAGCGGTTCTGAGGATGTATTTTTGCCGGAAATTGATAAAGATATCAAAGAACAGGCAAAGCACATAATGGAATGGAAGAGTTTTGGCAAAACTTCTTGCATAATTATTGTCGCAGAAGGAACGAAGGAAGGTAATGCTGAAAAAATTGCATCAGAATTAAAAAAGCTAACCAATTTTGAATTTCGCGTTGTCACTTTAGGGTATACGCAACGGGGAGGAATTCCATCTCCTCGAGACCGTTTGCTTGGAACAAAACTCGGAGCATTTGCTATTTATTGCCTCGATCAAAATAAATCCCGGATTATGGTTGGAGAATCACACGGTGAGCTTGTATGCGTTCCTTTAGAAAAAGCAATTCACGAAAAAAAGCCGTTGAACAAGTTCTTGTGTGATCTCGTACCTATCTTAGCTCACTAATATTACCTTGCCCATTTAAAGCTTGTACAAGCTTCAGGCAAATGTAATGCTTTTGCAATCTTATACAAAGTCGTCCGCCGAGGTAACGAACTCGAGGTAAAAAAACGACTGAGTGAAGGTTGTGGAATTCCGGTTTTTCGAGCAAGACTGCTTATTCCTCCTTGACGATCAACTTCTTCTCGTAAACGCTTTTTAAATTCTAAAATATCTCTCCTTGCCTCATCGAGATCATCAAAACAAATGTATGGGAGTTTTTCAGGTTTTTTCGGAAAAGTTGCAATATCATCGAGACATTCTCGCAAGTCTTGAATTAACTTATCTCGTTCGCGTTTATCAATTTCCTCGTACCACATTTCCATTAAATCTCGGATTCCCTCGTATTTTTGGCAATGCTCCATTAAAGAGAAAATAAATTCGCTTTCAAGGCCTATACGACGCATTTCGTTAAGAATATCTAAAACATGTAAAGTCTTATCGGAATTATCATTATGCATAGTCTCTTCCAAAAAGTAGATTCGCGATGCCCAGCCTGTTACCTATAACAAAATATAACATGTTATAACATTTTATAACAGAAAATGCTAGCTTACATTAATCGACTTTAAGCTGCTTTAGAAACTGCAAGAGAGCATTTTCGAGCTCCTTTTTTGCATCTTGAGATATTTCTTGTTTTTTGCGGGTATAAAATGCTTTTGCCTGAAGAATGTGCTGTAGGCATTTTTCTACCGGATTTTCCTTTCTTTGATCTCTATCAGAAAGTGGAAAACAGGTTCTGAGTTCGGCGAGAATTTCCTCTTTACTTTTTCCGGAGATTGTCGAAATAAACTCCGTTTTCTTTTGAAGAGAAACGTTGCGAGATGCAAGAGAATAAACGACCTGCTTTGGCAATACTTCGAGTTTTGTCTTTAGATCGGGTGCAAGTTGCATATAAAATTCATAATACATGAGGAAATTGTACGGAGTTTGCCTGTTGCCATATGCCATGAGGAGCCATTTTGTAAACGTTCCTTCTTTGTAGTTCTTCAAGATGCTTTGTGCTTTTCGTATGCGTTCACCGTGAAGAAGAATTGCTTGGGAATCTATGGATTTTATTTCTTGTGAAATGGAAATTAAGTCCTTTACATCGATCTCATAGGACTGATCTGATCGTGTAATTGAAGATTGTAAAAGTAAAGCAAGCCGATTTTTTTCGTTTTCTGATAGGGTACACGTT
>JBDHQC010000160.1:0-3806 GCA_039806815.1 Parachlamydiales bacterium | reverse complement strand
CCACGTTGGAAGAGCCCACGGTGGCCACCTTGCCATCGATGCTCAGCGTCTTGGCATGGACGTACTCGGGGTAGCGATACACCTTGACGCCCGCCTTGATCAGGTCCGGCAGCTTGCTCTCCAAGGTCAAGGCCATGGCCGCCTTCTCCGACGGGCCATAGACATAGTTCACCTCCACGCCCCGGGCGCGGGCCTCTTTCAAGGCATTGGCCATGTCCTGGTCGATGGGGAAGCTGTTCATCAAGAAGACGTGATGAGAAGAACTCCGTTTATGTATGCGTGCCTCAAGGGAAATTTAGATATTGTTAAGACATTTCCTCTAGATCAAATAGACCTAAATAAAAAAGATATGAACGGCCAAACAGCCCTACACCTTAGTCTTTCAAACAATCATTCTGAAGTTGGCCTTTTTCTCATTGAACATGGTATAGACGTTTTTTTGAAAGATGTGAATGAGGAAACCAGTGTCGATATTGCTAAAAAGTTAAACATCTCAGAAGTACTCGATGAACTTACCAAAAAGATGGAACAACTAGTACTCTGTTAACGAAGTACTAAAATTAATTGATTTTTTTTGTTATAAAATTGTAAACTACGAAAGTGTAACAAAAAAATAAGGAATTTATCATGTTAGCCGAACCATTTTCAATGACTGAAAATGAGCTTCAGACTACTCCACAAAGCCAATGTAGTCTAAATGGCTCATCTTTTCAATCCACGTTTGTTTCATTTAGTATTTCTTCCCATTATTATCCTCATCATTATCATCATTGCTATCGACGCAGTATGCGTTAATCAGCTTTCTCTTTTTTTATACATTATTTGTTTGTTGAATCACAGAATCTAGCGCGTATTAATTTCTACGCGATAAATTCTACTCTGTAATTTTTGTTTTTATCACAAATTTTACCCGTGGTTCTTTATTTATTAATTAAAATTATTTTTATATATTTAGGTATTCTTATGTTTTCTGACCAAATGAAAGTAACAGATTCTTTATCTGAAGACTTTTCGAAATTAAGTCTCAATGAGAACGTTAGTGTTCTCGATATATTTTGTAGAACAAAAAATCTACAGCTCGACTCGTTTATTAAAAAAGAAAATGCGCTTTTGACTTTTAAGGGTGTTTTGCAAATATGCAATACTGCAATCGACGCTTTTGAAAGATCGGAAATTTCAAAATTCGATGCCCTTGTCTCTGACTGCGCATGTCAAAATAGGACGGCGTTTATAGCAGAGCAAGCAATGCGTTTTCTTAAAGACATAGCTTTCCAGGAAAGCTGTATCTCGAGTAAAAGATTCATCTCGGAAAAACTTATTGACATTGAAGAGAAACTACGTTCTGTCAGTGCGAAAAAAAATCAAAAAGGGAAAAAATCTAAGAAGCCTGATCGTGAAACTTTTATTAAAAGGTTTGACGTATCTATACCAAAAGAGCTCGTTTTTCTTTCTCAATGTTTTATGCTTACAAAGGCAAAATGCATAATTCGAACTACTAAAAAATGTTTTGGGTGTGAAGAAATGCGAGTTTTCTCTTTTAGGGAAGAAACAGCACCTGAACAAGTAGAAGAAATGAACGGTCTTTCTCCTTCATCGATAAAGGTCCTTCTCCAAGATGCAAAAAAAAGTCTTTCTTTATTTTGTTGCCAATTTCTTCAAAAGAAAGCGAAAACTTTAGATCCTCTTTGGCAGATCATGCTTTCAGAGAGAAATCTAAAGTTACTTCAGGGAAGGTATGAACTTCCTTGCTTTTACACAGTAAAAACGGCATTGGAATCTACATTGGCTTTAAAAGTTTCGCTCCTTGTCAAAGTCAAGAGATCCCAACACCTGGTCGAAAATTTCGAAGACCCTTTTGATGTGGCAATACTCTTTAGAAAAAATGAACGTGGTAAACTCGTTCCTTTTTTCCCAACAACTGAAGATGAAATTCTCCCGTGCTTTGTCGTTGAAGGCATGCGGTGTGGAAAAAGTATTCAGGGAGAAACTCCAATTGAGTACACCAAACGCCTTTTGAATTTCGATATTCAGAAAATTTTTGAACTCAATACTGCACAGCACAGTCAATACTCTGATCGAAAAATTCAAACAGACGAGATTTTTTCAGTTGTTGAAGAAAGTAGCATACAAGAAGAAAGAGAAAAACTCAAAAAATTAAAAGTCGAGTCTTTAGACTTGGGATGTTCTCTTCAAAATCAATCTCTTTTTTGTATAACGCACATTTTTTGTGACACACTTCAAAATCAAATGAAAAATATACAGCTTATTCAACCCGAGATTGAGTCATGAATACAACGACAAAACAAAACTGGATTACTCTGAGCACAATCCAGATCGGCGGTGCCATATGCTTACCAATGATCTTGATTGGTTTTGAGCTTTCTAAAACAAACAGCCTCATGGGCTGTTTGTTTTCAATTGCCATAGCAAATAGCATTCTTTTTGCATTAGGAATGATTGCATCAAAGATGAGCGTTTCTTTTAAGAAAACGACAGGGCAGCTTGCAGTATCGTATTTTGGCTTGTTTGGTCGCTTTCTGTTTGCCGGCGTTCTTTTTATCTCTATGTGTGGGTGGTTTTCGATACAAACTGAAATTATGGTGCAAGACGTCTCTCAGTTGATCAATTGCTTTGATCCTTTGTATGGGATTATTATTTTGAGTCTTTTCATTGGAGTAATAAACGTTTTTGGAATTTCAAGTATTGCCCGTTTTTCAAATGCAACGGTGCCATTGATGATTGCCACACTCGTCATAGTCGTCGCAAGCAATTTTTCTTTAAAAAACGACCTTTTTACTGAAAAAACAAATTATGTTCAAACGACGGCATTATCCTTATTGCTTTCTTCGTGCATTGCTTGCATTTTTGACTTTCCAACGTATTTTCGCCATGCAAAAGACAAAAAAGAGGCCTATAAAGCAACGGGCATCATATTTTTTGTCGGAATACCTCTCATAGAGATCTTAGGTGTACTTATAGGGAAAACAACTCTTGAACAATCGCTCATAGAAGCACTATCAGCTGTCAAAATGCCATTTTGGAACATTTGGATCTTTTTATTTATCCTTCTTTGTGGACTTTCTACCAATACGGCGAATTTGTATTCCGCAGTAAAAGGTTTACAGTGCATTTTCACAGGTCTTTCTGAACAAAAGGCAACGCTCGTAGCAGTTATTTTTTGCATAGGGCTTTCTTTTTTGAAAATAACAAGTCACCTTACTTTGTTTCTCGAGGTAATTGGAACGTTCATTGCGAGCCAAAGTGCATGCATGCTCATCCTTTTTCTCATGGAGGAAAAAGTGCCAAAGAAAACCCATGTCATGTTTTCTTTTTTTGCTGGCACCATGTTGGGTTTAATTGGCATCTTTTACCCGGAAAAGAGCCTCATTGTTCCTCTAATTGATGCGATTATTATATCGGGTATCACACTTGTTTTATTGCGAAACATACATACATATAAAAAGGTAGTAATAAGAGAATGAAATTCATAACAAAAGACGATCTTGAAGCACTTAAACTCGGGTGCACAGTACTTGGATCAGGAGGAGGCGGTGATCCTGCACATGAACTCATCCGAGCAAAAGAAATCCTTGAAAAAAGAGGAAATGTCCCATTAATCGATGTATCGGATTTAAAAGACGATGACTTTATCATGCCCTTTGCATTTATGGGAGCACCCATAGTATGCATTGAAAAGCTTTCTAGCGGTAAAGAAGGACACATTCTTAAAAGCCTCGTTGAAAAAGACTTTCAAAAGAAAGTAACGTGCATATTGTGTTCTGAAATTGGAGGCTCTAATGCAATTG
>JBDHQC010000159.1:0-3825 GCA_039806815.1 Parachlamydiales bacterium | reverse complement strand
TGAAATGATTCTTCGTTGTCATGTAATGAATAAGATGATTCGCCTATCTGGTGACAATTAAATAATTTACTATGTTAAATGTTTTTCAAATATTTATCTTTTTGTCTTTTTCAACAAAGCCGAATTTTGGCAGCAAAACTATTGGAATTAAAATATCTGGTAAAAACTGGTGATTCAGTATTAGCGAAAGGAATTATAACAGATGATCTAATAGGGATTATAGTACGGCGATATAAATTAGACGAAAACAAACTAACTCTAAAAGATTTTTGGAGATGTGTTGCAAAATTTGGTGGATTCTTAGGCTGGAAGGGAGACAAAGAGCCTGGTTGGCAAACTCTTTAGAAAGGCTGGATGAAAATACTCATTATTCAAGAAGCATTTATTAATTTGCAAAAATGTGGGTAAAAATGATCGGGTTTTACGGCGCGATAGATAAAAGCTCTTTTTGATAAAGAAATGGATTAAAACAAACGAAGACATGCCATAGAAAAAGTCACATGGCATGATCTTCACTCGAAGATTTACACAGCGCCTTTTACGCCTGCAATAAAGTCTATGACATCGCCGACTTTTTTGAGCTTTTCTGCTTTATCTTCAGATATTTCAATTCCAAATGCTTCCTCGAGATTCATAATGAGCTCTGTTAGATCAAGAGAGTCTGCATTCAGATCTTCGACGAATGATTTATCTCGTGTGACTTCAGATTTGTCAACTCCGAGTTGTTCTGCAATAATTCCAATGACTTCATTTTCAATCGCCATAAGCTTTCCTTAAACTTGAAAATTTAAAACGTGTTTCAACTGTACCAATCTCGTGCTTATTTTTCAACTACATTGCAAGGCCACCATCGCACGTCAATACCTGACCTGTTATATAGTCAGAAGAAGGTGATGCTAAAAAGAGAGCGCAGGCTGCGATATCTTCGACTTTTCCCATACGGCCTAATGGGATTTTTGAAGTAAGCTCATTTCGTATTGACTCTGGAATTGCCTCAGTCATATTCGTTTCGATATACCCGGGAGCAATGCAATTGACGCAGATGTTTCTCGAGGCAATTTCTCTTGCCAAAGACTTAGAAAATCCGATAATGCCAGCTTTTGACGCAGCATAGTTTGCTTGCCCTGGGTTTCCTATGAGTCCTACAACAGAGGAAATATTTATAATTTTTCCTTTACGAGCTTTCAGCATGGGGCGCATTGCAGCCTGACATGTATGAAAACACGACTTGAGATTTACTTCTATGACGCGATCCCAGTCTTCGTCGGTCATTTTTAAAAGAAGAGAGTCTCTCGTTATCCCTGCATTATTGACGAGAATATCGATTTTTTTATGATTTGTAAGGGCTTCTTGTATAATTTTGTCCACTTCTTCGCGATTAGACACATCTGCTTGTAAAAAAAATGCCCGCCCATCTTTTGCAATATCTTTTGCAAGCTCGTTTGCTTCCTTTGCAACTTCTTTTCCAACTTCGCTATTTTGTCCGCAGATGTAAACCGTAGCTCCATGTTGAATGAACGAGAAAACTATACCTTTTCCAATCCCTTTTGTTCCTCCGGTTACAATAGCAACTTGGTCTTTGAGTATTTCTTGAGTCATAATGCTATGCTGCTCCCACATCTTTTAGGTGGTTTTCAAATGTTTTCAAATCTTCGACTTTTTCTATGCGCAATGTTTGCGCTTTTGGTTCAATTCGCTTGTTGAGCCCGGAAAGTGTTTTTCCACAGCCTATTTCGATAAAATGCAAGATGTCCATTGTGTCAATGTGTCGTATCGATTCTGCCCAAAGAACAGGCTCTGTAACTTGCTTGACAAGAAGTTTTTTTATTTCTTCCGGTTCGTGCACGCTTTTTGCTTTCGCATTCATCACGACGTGACATGCAGGATTTTTGAAATTTGTCTTTAGAATATAGGGTTCGAGTTCTCTTTTTGCATCTTCCATGAGGCCGGAATGAAACGCGCCATGGACTTGGAGGGGGAGAACTTTTGTTTTACCGCGTCTTTGCACTTCTTGGATTCCCTTTTCAATGCCGAAGGTCGTTCCGGAAATGACGACTTGCCCCGGGGCATTGAAGTTTGCAGCCCATAGATCGTTTGGCATATTGACTGTATTTACAATGTCAAGGACTTCAGTATCTGAAAGACCGAGCAAAACGGCCATAGTTCCAGGGTGATTTTCACATGCTTTATGCATGAAAGTGCCTCTTTTTTGTACTAAAGGCAGAGCATCTTCAAACGATATGGCATGTGCAGCACATAGTGCTGTATATTCGCCAAGGCTCAAGCCTGCCGTTGCAACACAGGAAAGTTCCGGGAAAAGAGATCGAAATACAGAAAAAATCGCAAAGGAAGTGACAAAAATCGCCGGTTGGCTATTTTTTGTTTCTGTAAGAACTTTTTCGTCTCCTGTAAAGATGAGATGAGAAAGGCGCGTTTGTAAAATGTCATCTGCTTGTTCAAACACGTTTTTTGCTACAGGAAAAGTATCGTAAAAATCTTTTCCCATCCCTATATATTGGGCGCCTTGCCCGGGAAAAAGATATGCAAAGGTTTGTTTTTCAGTCATAGATAATCCTATAGTTTTGTCAAAATCGTTGCGCCCCATGTTAAGCCGCCGCCAAATGCTGTTAAAAGTATGTGTTCATTTGATTGCACTTGTTCTAAGGCGTCGAGTTCATAGAGAGCGATTGGAATTGACGATGCCGATGTATTTCCAAATTTATGGATGGTTTGTACGACGCGCTCAATCGGAAGCGAAAACCGTTTTGCCAAAGCCTCTATGATTCGAATATTTGCTTGATGTGGAACGATCCACGACAATTGATCTTCTTGTATGTTGCACTTTTCAAGACAGTCTTTTGATATGAGCTCCATTCTGCGAACGGCATGCTTAAATACTTCCTTGCCATTCATCGTAATGAAGTGCTTTTTTGAATCAATTGTTGAAGTGTTTGCGGGTATTCTCGATCCACCGCCAGGAATCGCAATGAGGTCTGCATGTTCTCCATCTGCACCAAGGCTTACGTGGTTAATCTGGTATCCGGTGGTTGCTTTTGAAACGACGCAAGCCCCTGCTCCATCGCCGAAGAGTATACAGGTGTTTCTATCGCTATAATCGACAAATGCAGAATTTTTTTCTGCGGCAATCACTAAAACATTATCGTACATATTAGCCTCAACCCATGCCTTTGCTATGGAAAGAGCGTAGATAAATCCCGTGCACGCAGCTTGAATGTCAAGAGCTACTGCATTGACAGCACCGAGTGCATGTTGGACTAATGCTGCAGTCGATGGACAAAGAAAATCCGGGGTCATAGTTGCAACGAGTATGGCCTGCACCTTGACCGGATCGAGATGTGCTTTTTTAAGCGCGATCTGTGCTGCGTTGCAAGCAAGTGTCGACGTAAATTCTTCAGTTTCTGAAATTCTTCGTTCAGAAATTCCCGTTCGAGTCTTAATCCACTCGTCAGAAGTATCTACCATTTTTTCTAGATCTGAGTTTGAAAGAACTTTCTTTGGAAGATAGGCACCAAGACCCAAAATCGTTGCATTTTGATGTTTAACCATAAAATCGTACTACCAATTTTTACTGCATAAAGAGTACCATTATGGATAATTAAAGAACAAATTCAAAACCGGTATCAATGCGTTATCCACAAATTATTGAACGTGCCATTCAGTTTTTCTGTAAGTTTCCCGGTGTCGGAAGGCGAACAGCAGAACTATATGTATTCGATGTATTGCTTCGCTGGACGAGCGATGAAATAGATCAGTTTCAAAAAATTTTACATAAATTGCAAACCCAAGTGCATGCCTGTTCTGAAT
>JBDHQC010000158.1:0-3886 GCA_039806815.1 Parachlamydiales bacterium | reverse complement strand
TGGCAAGGCAAAACTTTTTTCCTAAGAAAGAAACAAGGACGCAAAATTGTAATACAGTGGTGTTCCAAAGATCACATTAAAAGGAAATGCGATGCCAAGTGCTAAAGTAAGATAAACCGACTCTTCTGCTTTTGGCATTGCGATTTTCATCGTGCATGGAACTGCAATGTACGATGCACTTGCGCAAAGTGCAGTGACTAAAACGCCAGATCCAAGGCTGAGGCCAATCTGCCAACTCAACATCAAACCTGCAAATGCTCCAATCAATGGCATGTATATGCCAAATAGAATGAGTCTCAAAGTAAATGATTCAAAGTTGCTTTTATTTGCAAAGAGGTTTTGTCCTAAATCAAAGAGAAAAAAACAAAGAAAATATTGAAAAGGAGAAATTGCATAATGAGTATATTCCACATTGCTTAGTAAATAGCCGAAAAATCCTCCTGCAAATAACAAAATACATGCGCGATTTAGCAAAGAATGACGAAGTACATTGACAAAACTTTTTGCATCTCGAGTGTCTTTCTTATTTCCAAGAATAAGACCCAAAATAATTCCTGGAATTTCCAAAATCGCAAGCAACACAATCAAAAATGGTTCATAGGAAATGTTTATGCTTTCCAGATAGGATGCACACGTTATAAAATTCATGAGGCTAATTGATCCAAATGATGCTGAAACTGCAGCCCTTGTTTCCTTACTTAAATGAGTGAATTTTTTTAATAGAACATACGAAAGAGCTGTTTGTAAAAAAGCCCATGTTACAAGTCCAAATCCAGTCTTCCAAAATAACGAAGATTCCGATGCAAAATTCGATATGTTGAGTCCTCCTTTGAACCCAATAGCAAATAAAAGATACAAGGAGACAAATGATGAAAAAGTTGTTGGATATTGCAATTTATAGCGAGACGTTCCAATAAAACAGCCCAACCCAAAACACACGAGAGGCCAAGAAAATACGTTCTTTGCAAGAAGTGTTAAAAAATCCATTCAATCTATCCTATTTATATCTTTACAAATGTTATACCATGTATTAAAATATGAGAAAAATTAATTATTGATATATGAGTAATGAGAAATACTCATTAAAGGATGGAAAGTGGATACTGCATTATTAAAAACGTTTATAACGCTTTACGAGACGAAAAGTTTTACCGCGACCGCTCAAAAAATGTTTCGCACTCAATCTGCAATAAGTCTGCAGATTACTCGTCTTGAAGAGATTATCGGAAAACCACTTTTTCATCGCGATACGAGAAAAGTCATTCTTACGGGAGAAGGGGAGCAATTATTGGCCTATGCGCACAAAATGCTTTCTTTAGAGCACGATCTTTTGAAGCATTTTGAGGGAGCCGCTTTGAAAGGGACAGTTACATTTGGAGCGCCGGAAGATATTGCAACGTTTTATCTTCCTGAAATTTTAGCAAATTTTTCAAAAGACTATCCAGATATTCTCTTGCAAGTAAACTGCGAGTTTACTCTTACTCTTCTTCAGGGATTTGAATCGGGAAACTACGACCTTGTTTTACTCAAACAAGATCCAATAACACGTCATCCACAAAGTATTACTCTTGCTTTAGAGCCTCTTGTTTGGGTGTGTAACAACGCCCAAGGTGCTCGAGAATATCATGATTCAGAAGAAAAACTTCCTCTCATATTAGCACCAAGTCCTTGTGTCTATCGAAAAAGAGCGATAGATGCATTAGAAAAGGATGGGAAAAAATGGCGGTGTGTCTATTCAAGCCCAAGTGTTCAAGGAACGATAGCGGCGGTAAAGGCAGGTCTTGGAATTTCAGTGTTGCCTTTGAAGATGATAACAAAAGGCTTGCAGGTCCTTTCATTTCTTCCGCGCTTACAAGATGCAGAAATATCGCTTCTTGGACGAAAAAATTCAACCCCTGCTGTTGTTCGATTTTGTGAATTTATTTCATCTGCAATTTCAGGAAAGTAATCTTATTCTCTAATGCTAATTGCTTTTCTCATAGTCTTAAGGGAAACACCAGTAACTTTGTAGTGTTTGAAGTAGCTTTCAAGATCTTTATAAAGATCTTCTTTTGATGAATAGGAAATTCTTCCGATTTTGAGATCGTACAGCTCTAATGGATTTATCTGTATTCGTATTCTATGTGTACTACGGGACTTTCCGTTGTAGCTGAGCGATAAAAGGACGCTATAATTTCTTGAATCATTAGTTTGATTTCGAATTTCTTCGATTATTTTTGCAATATCCACTTCCTCTTGTTCTTTTTTGATTTGCATAAGGTCGGATTTTATCATTTTTAATTCAGCTTTTTCATACGTAACAGTAGTAAAATTGGAGAGTCGATCATTGACTTTTTGAACAGAATCTAAATAATCATCAAGTTCGTCTTTTTTCTTTGATTTTTTATTTATCTTTTTTATAAGCCTGTTTTCTTGTGCTTCATTTGCTTCTTTAAGAGTCAAATTTTGCAAAGCAAAATGCAAATTCTCAGCAGAGGGATTCTTATGTAAAAGCTCTCTTTTTTTCTTGATCTGTTTTTTTAAAGAAATCACTTCTACTGTCTGTTCAAATGTCTTTTTATGTAGATCCTTTTTTATATGTCGAAATAAATGAACTAACATAGCAAGTCTTCGTTGTTGGTCTTTGTCGAGTTCTTCGCCATACAGAATTTGGCTTACATTGGCAACATCACACGCAAACGTTTCTCCTGCGCATGTTCCTTTTGATATTTTCTTTTGAAGATCTTCCATATATTGAGGGAGATCGTGCTCAGACATGAGTTTTAGTTCGATAAGTTTTTGCAAAATACCATTAACTATCGTTCCCTCTCTCGTATTTGAAAGGAATGGAAAGATTGCTTTCCGACTTGCGGCAAGAGGAAGTTCTTCGAAATGACCTTGAGGTAAGACTCTTTTTGAAATTTTTCTCTTTTGCGATTCTTTTAGTTCTCTTTTACCAACAAGTTGAATTTGATTTGTAAATTCAGAGTTTAAAGGAAAATAATATTCTAATTCATTTAAATAATTTAATATTTTCATAATTACCTTTTATAAATAAAAAATAATTATACTACATTATTATTTAAATTTCAATTTATTAATTGAATTAATCCAATTCTTGCATAATTTTGCCTCTATAACTAAGGCATACTCTGCATGTATTGATCCAGAAGGTATTGAAAAAAGAGCATCTTTCATCTCATTGAGGTGTTCTGTTTCTTCTAAAACGATTGATTTGACCGCAACGGGAGAGTTTTGTTTGCGAAGAATCTCCTCGTAGATAGGGTAGAGTTCCTGAGCCCTACATTCAATTGCGTAGGTAACGAGAATATAGGCAATTTCCCTAGAAAGGTTTATCTTTTTGAGATAGCGCACCACCTCTACTTCAAGAGCTGTAAGATAATGTAAAGTAGCGGTTCCTCCAAGCATGAACTCAAGAGAATACGTATCCATCGGGTCATGATAGACTTTTGCAATTTGACGCTTTAAATAATATGCATGTCGAAATTCTTCTTGTGCATGCTTCAGCATTTGTTCTTTTACAAGTGTTGGGTGCTCGCATGCTGCAATCTTTCTGGCACCGCAATTTTCAAGGAAAGAAAGCGTGTTGAGCCACTTTGCGTGCAGAATACTTGATGAAACAAGTTTTGTAATGATGTCTTTTATTTGTTTTTTATAAGATATAAATGAAGTCATAAAGCACCTTCTAGGGTTTCTATAATATGTTCATAGATTGTTTGAAGTTCTGATTCTTTGATACAGTAGGGTGGTAAAATATAAAGAACATTTCCAAGTGGGCGAAGAAGGATGTTTTTGCTTAAAAAATAATGATACAAACGATGAGACATCGCATGAAAATACGAGGAATTATCATCTTTATATTCTAAAGCAAGGATAGTTCCAAGAA
>JBDHQC010000157.1:0-3896 GCA_039806815.1 Parachlamydiales bacterium | reverse complement strand
ATTTTTTGAAAAAGGCAGGGGTGAATCATCTGGTGACGATGGATCTTCATGCCGAGACAGTACAAGGCTTTTTCGATTTTCCATGCGAACATTTGACAGCAAAAAATGAACTACTGGATCAAGTTCAAAAAGAATGCTCTCAAGTAACAAAAAACGAATGTGTTGTTGTTGGGCCGGACCTTGGAGGTGCAAAACTTTCTTCTGCCTATGCGCGTTCATGGCAGACGGGATATGCGCTGATAGAAAAGCATCGCATCGATGCCCACAAGGTCGAGATCGTTTCCTTACTAGGAGACGTGAAAGATAAAATCGTTCTTCTCGCTGACGACGTATGTTCCACGGCCGGAACGCTGGTGTCAGCAGCTTATAGATGCCTAGAGAAGGGCGCAAAAATAGTGTATGTTGCAGTAACACATGGGCTGTTCGTCGATGATGCGATAAAAAAAATCGAGGAAAGTCCCATTGAAAAGGTGTTTGTTAGTAACACAGTAGAGCACGACTCTCATGTCTTGTCATGTTCTAAAATTTGCGTCGTTTCTGTAGTCACTCCATTTGCTCGTGCCATCGCACGTCTTGAAGAACAAAACAACAAAAAGTAATTTTTAATTGATTTATAGCCAAAGTCTTATATTAAGACTTTGAACTTTAGAGTAATTTTTTCGGAGGATTCATGGCAACCCAGATCCAAATTTTTGAAAGAGCAACTTTACAAAAGGGGCTTGTGAAAAAAATGCGAAGAGATGGTTATATCCCTTGTGTTATGTATGTAAGGGGAAAACCTTCTGAGCATGCTTTTATTAAAAAGCAAGACTTCGACTCCGTTTTACGAGAGATGAAGCCGGGCTTTTTGCCGACGATGGTTTTTGAGCTGAAAAATGAGCAAGGAAAATCTCGTAAAGCGATTGTCAAGGACATTCAGTATGCACCTACGACGTATGAAATATTGCATTTGGACTTTCAAGAGCTCAATGATAAAGACAAGATCAATATCAATGTGCCTATTGAATGCACAGGAGTGGTAGATTGCGTTGGTATCAAGGCAGGGGGCATGTTGCGATACATCATGCGCCATCTGAAAGTTCGATGCCATGCAAAAGCAATCCCCAATAGCTTTGAGATCGATGTGAAAAACCTCGATATGAGAAAAGTAAAACGCGTATCTGATGTGATAATGCCAGAAGGCGTTGTTCCATTGGCACATGGAAACGACATTTTAGTGACAATTGTGAAGAGATAATGGCAATACGAGCGAATGTGACACAACGTCAAGATCAAATTCCTTTTTCCCTACAGGTAGTTGTGGGTCTTGGAAATCCAGGAAAGGAATATGAAATGACGCGTCACAATTTCGGATGCCTTGTTCTATACGGATTGGCAAAAGACCTGAAGAGCACGTTGCAATACGAATCTCGATTTGAGGCGTATTGTGCAAAAGCGATGTACAACGATCGCCCGGTGCATCTTCTTTTTCCTGTTACGTATATGAACCTCAGTGGCTCATCTTTGGCAAAATACATGCGTTATATAAAAGCAGAGCCTGAGAATCTTTTGGTTCTTGCAGATGATATGGCAATTGATTTTGGCAGCATGAGACTTCGACGAAGTGGTGGAACCCAGGGTCACAACGGATTAAAGAGTATCCGAGATACTTTGGGAACAAACGATTTTGCAAGACTCGGATTGGGGATTGGAAAAAGTCCTCTTCATGATAAGCCAAGTTTTGTATTAGCTCCTTTTGACGAAGGAGAAAAAAATCAATTGCCGGCACTTATAGAGCGTGCCATTGAGCTTACAAAAAGATTATGTACAGAAGATTTTGATCGCGTAGCATGCGATGCAAACGCGATAAAAAAGAGAACTATTGTTCCCCAGGAGGGGTAGGAGTAAACAATGCAAGAAGACACAAAGCATCTTTACGAAGGGATGTACGTCTTGAATGCGATAATTTCTGAAGATCTTCGCAACAAGACATTTGATAAAATTAAGGAAGGGATCACGCGTCGTGGTGGAACGATTCACAAAATCCACGATCAAGGAAAGCGTTCGCTTGCTTATGAGATCAATTCTCAAAAGGAAGGGTACTATTACCTCGTCTATTTTGACGCGACGCCTGATGCAATGAAGGACATGTGGCGCGAATATCGCCTCAATGAATACCTTTTGCGATTCTTAACTTTGCGTACGGACGAAGTTTTAGAAGAGCTTAAATTTAAAAAACTTCCTGAGCAATAAATGAGGCTTTAGATCATGAGAAGAAAATTATCACAAGATTTTTCCGATCCAAAAATGAGACGCAGAAAAAAGTGTCCTTTTACTGAGATAAATTTTGGAGAGATCGATTACAAAGACATCGAAACTCTTTCAAAATTCATTACCGATCGCGGTAAAATTCTTCCTCGAAGAATTACAGGCGTTTCGGCCTATTACCAACGACGTCTTGCCAAAGCAATTAAGCGTGCGCGATATGTTGCGCTATTGCCTTTTGTTGCAGAAAGTTAATTGCTAAAAGGAGATATCTTATGTCTACACAAATACTATTATTAAAAGATGTTGACCATGTCGGAAACAAAGGCGAAATTAAAAATGTAAAGCCTGGCTTTGCATATAACTTTTTAGTTCCAAAGGGTTTTGCTGCTATCGCAACAAAACAGGCATTGAGAAGACAAAAACGCTTGCAAGAAGAGCGCGAAAAAGAGGCGATTTTGCACAGAAAAGAATCTGAAGAGCTTGCAGCAAAACTTCAAGATGAAATTCTTGAACAAATCGTCAAAGTCGATAATGAAGGACATATGTACGGAAGCGTATCTGTTCATGATATTATTGAACTTTTGAAGCTCAAAACAGGTATCGTGCTCGAAAAGCGCTATGTTCTTTTACAGCATCCGATTAAAGAAACCGGTGCACATGAAATCCCACTTCGTTTAAAAGAGGGTATTACGTGTTCTATTCATATGAAAGTTATACCAGATACTCTTGTTGAATAACAGTAACTTGTGGTTTTGCAATGAAGCTTTACGACGATACATTGATTGTGGTGACAGGTGGCGCAGGTTTTATTGGATCTTGTGTCATTAAAGCATTAAATGACTCAGGTCTTGACAATATACTCGTAGTCGACGACTTGGGAACATCTGAAACCTGGAAAAATCTCGTTGGAAAGCGGTTTGTCGATATCATCCGCAAGGATAAACTGTTAGAGTTTTTAGATGGGCGCGAAGATGAGATCGAAGCATTCATTCACCTTGGAGCCTGTTCAAATACGTTGGAGCAAGATGCTGACTTTCTTTTAGAAAACAACTATCGATATTCTTTACGACTTTGCGAATATGCCGTTCATCACGGCATTCGCTTTGTCTATGCTTCATCTGCTGCAACCTATGGTGATGGAAGTCGTGGATTTTCAGATCACCACGATGCGTTGCAAGAATTACAGCCTTTGAACATGTATGGCTATTCTAAACACTTATTCGATCTCTGGTTACAAAACCAGGGGCTTTTATCTGAAGTTGTAGGTTTAAAGTATTTTAACGTCTTTGGTCCGAATGAATACCACAAAGGACGAATGTCTTCTGCGATCGTTCGCATGGTGCCAGAATATCAGAAAACCGGCGCCATTAAACTTTTTAAATCAGAATATCCGGAAACTTTTCCTGATGGAGAACAAAAGCGCGATTTTATCTATGTCAAAGATGCAGCTCGCATGACGATTGCATTTTTACAGAGCTCTTGTTCCGGCATATACAACGTTGGATCAGGAAATGCAATTTCCTGGAACCGCATGGCGTCGGCTGTTTGTTCGAGTTTGAAAGGACCAACTCATATCAACTACATTGATATGCCGGAAGATCTACGAGGAAAATACCAGTACTTTACCCAAGCTGATATGGCCAAGACTA
>JBDHQC010000156.1:0-3912 GCA_039806815.1 Parachlamydiales bacterium | reverse complement strand
ACAAACGATTCAAGACAACTAAAGTCACGCAATCTGAAAAGTAAGTAAATTTTCATTTCATCACGGAGGATTAGAAGACACAGCTTTTTACCATTCAGAATGCATCTTAAAGGAAATCGAGATCAATCAAAGCAAGATCAAACTCATCACAGCTGATTTTCCTCTTCATAATCCAACTTTACGTGATAGCCTTTCTTGCTCCCATCACCTCATCGACATGGAAGGATATGCAATTGCACACCTTTGCAAAACAAGACAAAAAAAATGCCGCATGATCAAATTAGCATCAGACATGTGCGATAAAAACACATCGTCAGCAATTAAAAGAAATCTTCACAAGTACTCGAAAAGCCTCTTCAATTTTGTATCAAAAAGTCTTGAGCTAAAAGAACTTAAATAATCAATTTCGAAATTTCATCGACTAAAAGTTTTTCTTTAACTAATCTTGAAATTTAAATTTTTCATTTGACTATTCCACCGAAACTTTAGGAGGTGTTTATGGAAACTGTAGCTCCTGCAACAACAACTGTTGAAATGTCTGAAGCTCGAGATCCAATGTCAAACTTGAGGAATCAGATAGTTCATGGGACACTTCATGCCCTTAGAACAAAGCATCGTGGTATTCTTGCAAATGATCTTCCAAGAACAGAACGGAATGAAAAAGTTTTAAGAGCGTTTTGTACGTCTCTTGAAAAGAAGCAAACTTCAGAAGATGCTCAAATGACATCCATAAGTCATACAACATGCGAAGAAGAATTTAGATCCCTCATAAGCGTCCTCAAAAGTCTTCCAACCGAATTTGAAGCTTCTGGTCGGCGTACAGCTTATGAATTTTTCTATGATCTTGCAAATAAGGCATCAAGTGCTCGAACAATGGAAGATTTACATGCATCGCATATGGCAGCAAAAGCCATAATGGGCAGATTCTCGGTTCTTGCTCGTTTAAACCCTCAAAAAGCCCTTTCTTTAGTCGATAAATCAAATTCTGTAGAGTCAATCAGCAATATAAAAGATGCCTTCCACGACGAGATCAATGCTCTGAAGGCACAACTTGAAAAAGATGCTACATCAATAGCAAAACAGCAATGTCCTGATCCAATCATGTTCAAAAGCTTTGAACTTCCAAAGATCGTGGCAAAACTATTAGTGCAAGATGATGGAACACTAAATCTTGCAATCAAAGACGAAGTCATGAGCATCCTTTTTGGATCAACGATTGAATCCTATGAAGATGAAATCAAAAAATCACTCGATTCATTCGTAAAAAAACAAGAACTCATCGATATATTCAAATCAGTACAAAAGCCACCTTCTCCTGACATGAAGGCAAATGTTCTCATTCGAGATTCTTTAGGAATTGCTGGAAATATTCCTATTACTGACATCGACGCAAAAAGAGCATTCATGGCATGCATGATGTCAAAAGCACGTCAAGGAAATATTGGGGACTGCTATGGCATTTCCGTCCTCATCGCGATCAAAGCTTTGCGTCCCGAACTCACTGCCCGCGATATTCGCGATATCTTCCTAAATGATTGCTTGCAAAGAGTTGTCGATAATCAAAATAAAAAATTTGAGTACATCCTCAACGCTAATGACGACTCACTTACAACGCCAATTCGCGTTCAAGCGAACGGGCAAGTGAATGCCGATGGAACTTCTATTTGGCAATCAATTGCACTCAAGGGCGCATGCCTTTCGATGGGAATTAAAGCAGAAGATGCAGAAGCTGCAATAAAAATAGCGTTTGGAAAAATAGCGCAAGGAAATCATGGCCATTCATCTTTCCAAGTAACAGCAACACAGTTAATCGGAATCATCTCAAAAGGATTCCCAGAAGAGGAACAAGAAATAAAACAAGATCTCGGAAACGTTGGATACGTTGCAAAAGTTTCAAATTCGCCATTGCGAGCTTTGGAATATATATTTGCAGCGATGCCGGCAGCTTTAGGTCAAGACTTCGTAAGAGCTCATGTCATGAGTTGCGTTTTGACGCCTCTTCGGGCTGCATTTAAGGCAGGATTCTTTTCCGATTCAAAAATGTTGAATAAAATTAAAAATGTTTTTCTTTCGACGTTAAATAACATGACAGTTTTCCAGTACAACCCCAATACTACTGAAGGAAGTGACTCATCTACATCAGGAGATGGTCACTCTAACAATGATGGTGCGTTTGTAATGGACGGAGTAGAAAATCCAGACCAATTCGTACAACACGTTAAAAAAGTAATTAATGCAACAAACGCAACTCTCTCTTCACAATTATCTTCACTAAAAGATAAGACTTTACTACAAAAGACAATTGCAAAAATTACAAGCCTTGTCGAACAAAAAACATTCTTGATCCAAGCTATTCGCAATTTTGATAGCGATAATGCAAAAGATCCGGATCCAGTTGGAAATTGGCAGAGTCTTGCAACTCCATGGAGAGCACAATATGGAAATGATCCATATGAAGTAGAACGCGTCTATTTTGAAAGAGATACCATAGAAACTAAAACGTTTACGCCAAATAACGCAACAAACCTCTTTATTTGGCTTTTAGAGGTTGCCAAAGAATTTCAAGAAAAAACAAATTATCTCAATAATGACACTCCAAATGAACGCCTTGAGTTGTGCTCGCCACAGCATGCGTTTAATTTCATATTGGAAAACCCAATATTTGCCACACTTGTGAAAGATGGAAGACCAAGTAATGATATTGTACAAGAGTACATTGACAAATATTGTTCATCACTTGAAGAATCAAAACTTGGTCCAAAAAAGCATAAAGCAATACTCGATTGGGTAAAAAAGAGATTTATTCCAAATGAGAATCTAGAAGAATTTGATTCGATTATGTCAAAGCAAAAAAAGCCAACACTCAGCGAGTGTAAACAATCAATACAAGAGTACCTTGTACAAATTCACGGCGATGATGCAAAGACAGTAAAAAAGCTTGAGTCGATGCTACACGTGGGACTTACAAAGAAGTTTCACCAAACAAATGGAACAAACATGGAAGCTGTAATTCCATTTGCAGATACAAATTGGAATGAAGAAGACAATAGCATCTACTTCTGCATATACCCAACTCCATCAGGCCCTCAAATGGGTATGATATTCCAAGATGGATCGAATCTGAGACCAATGAATCAAAGTGAATGGCTCGGAGGAGAATGGGAAGTGTCTGAAACAGAAGTCACACAACTTGCGTAATTTTAAACAGTAGCATGTTCTATACGTTTTAAACCCGGTTGGCTACCAAACTCGCATCAAGACGTATGTGAGGAGCTCAAGATTTACAAATTTGGAGCGAAGCTCAAGTCGAGACTCGAGCAAGAGAGTAAGTTGTAAAGATTGGGCTCCGCAATTAGCCTAGCTGCGATATAGGTAGACCGGGTTTTAGTATAGGTCAAATTCAAGAAGGCGGCAGTCAATGCCGCCATTGGATATAATGTGCCTTTTTGAAGTACGAAGCCCGATTCTCTTAATCAAATCAGATTGCGCAGTAAAGATATACCCGTTCGATGGCTTATGAGGTACGTGTTTAAAAAAGTCACCAAGTTCTTTATAAAAATCTTCTAAATATTCATCTTGCAGACGAACACCATATGGCGGATTCGTAATCAGATAATTCACAGTTTCTGGGACTTTATACGTCTTAAAATCCCGACAGGAAACAGAGATTTCTTTTTCAAAACCGGAATTGTAGAGAACTTTTGCTAATTGAGAGTATGTCGTGTTTGACTTTTCAACACCAAAAATGCGTTCTTTTTGTAATGGAATACGAGCGTCCATGAGTTCAGAAAAAATGTTTTGCCATTTGTCGTTTGAATACTCAGGATGCTTCATAAACCCATACCGCTTTCGCAAATAACCCGGAGGTGTGTTTGAAGAAATGAGTGCAGCTTCTACTAAAAAAGTTCCACT
>JBDHQC010000155.1:0-3920 GCA_039806815.1 Parachlamydiales bacterium | reverse complement strand
AGTAATTTCGTGCACCGAGATCTCTATGTGTGACGTTGTTCCTATGTAAAGAATGGAGACCTTTCATAATGTTGAAGGCCATTCCGATTTTTTCTTTCAAGGTAAGTTTTGTGTGTTTGTCGAGTACTAATTGAAGTGATCCTCTGTTGTAGAGTTTGGTAAAGATCGAGGTAAATATTTTGTCCCCACTGCAATGTTTTGTAAATGCGTAACTTTCGACAAGTCCTGGAGATCCTTTTAATTTTTTCATGATGTTGACTTCGCGGTCGATATGGTAACTCGTTTGGCAATTTGCGACAATTTCCGGGTTCTTTAGGCGATAGAGAATCGATTTTGTCACAATTTTTTGAAAGCCTCTTCCAATTTCAATTCCTAAATGAATAAAAGTTAGGGAAGTAACAGGGTCGAATTCGACGGTTTTAGAAAGACCCGATTTTTTTCTTTCTATATAATTTTGCTTTCTTTTGGTGTAGTTTTTGAGCTCGGCCTCAATAAAAAGAGTAAGTAAAAGAATCTCTTTTTTTGTAAGACGAGTTCCTGGTAATTTTCCAATACTTTCATAGGAAAGTAATGCTCTTTTTAAATGTGAGTTGTGTTGAGAAAGTTTTATTAAATCAGAAATCGTAAACGATTTTCCAAATCCTTGATCGATGAACATCTTTACCCTAGCCCAAGAATTTTCAGATAATGCTTCTTCAATGTCTGATGCTTTTATAGATTTAGGAAAGGCAATATTTCCAAAATGGCACTTTTCTTTATAATCTAAAGCAAATGGAAGATCACTTTTTGCATAACATGTATGAAAGATGAGGGTGAATAGTATACAAAAAAAGAGGCGAATTTGTGGCATAACTTTTTTTAGTTCCTATTGTTTCTTATATAGTCTGTGTAGGGTTTTTGCATGCTCAAGAGCAGTCCCTCGGGCTTTTGGGTCTGGATGTATCATTTGATATATGACTTTTTCAAATATTTCTCTACTTGAAAGTTTACTCCCCTTTGCTTTGAGTTGTTGCCTTCTTGGATTTGTAGATTCTTTGAGTCTATGCAGTGCTTTTTTTGCCCGATCTTTCCTCGAAATACTTTCATTTCTATTCGTAAGAACATCTGGCCAAGGAGTTTTCTTTTCATAGAGTAAACGGTAAAGTACGCATCCTGTAGCATAAAGATCAGAATAGGTATAATCTTTTGGACTCATTTTTTCAGGAAAAAACATTTCTGATGAATAATAGTATTTATTTCCCTGAGGAGACGAATCTTTTTTTATCCCTTTGTAATGGTAAGAACGACCAAGGTCTGCAATGACACAAGTGACATTTCGCTTATTTTTGTTTTTATCTATGTTGACAAAATAGTTTTTGGCGCCGAGATCCCTATGAATAATCTTATTCTTATGTAAATAATGCAGTCCTTTCATGATGTTCAATGCCATTCCAACTTTTTCTTTGAAGGAGAATTTAATTTCTTTATCCATTACCTGTTGCAAGGACCCTTCATTATACAATTTACAAATGATAGACATGTACGTTGTGTTGTTTTTCTTATGTTTTGTAAATGCACGAGTTTCTACAAGCCCAGGAAAATTCTTTACTTCTTTCATGAGATTTACTTCCCGTGAAATGTTTGAGCTTGTTTCGCAGTTGGCAACGATCTCTGGATTTTGAATATCGTAGAGGATCGATTTCGTGACAATTTTTTGATATCCTCTGCCGATTTCTTGAACTTTATTTGTTCCCAAATGAATAAAAGTCAATTTAGTTTCAGGGTCGTGTTCGACTGTTCTTGGAATATGAAGCTTTTTCGCAGAAAGGTAGTATTGCTTTTTTGCAATAAATTCACCGAGTTCGTTTTCGATGAAAAGAGAAAGTAAGAGAATCTCTTTTTTTGAAAGGCCTGTTCCAGAAAGCTTATGGAGCGCTCGACTTGCACTTATTGCCCTTTGGAGCTTTGTGTTTTGATACTCGAGTGCAAGTTTTGTAAGGTACTTTTCCGTTACACTTTTTCCATAAAATCTTTCTACATATTTTCTCAACTGTCGAGAGGATTTAGTCTCAAGAATTTGTCGTAGTTCTTCATGATCAATGTCCTTTTGAAACATGTCCTGATGGTTATTTGATACGTGAAAAATGATTGGAACGTGCAAATCTTGCGCTTGTAGAAAAGAACTTGTGCAAAGCAGTGTTAAGGCTGTAAACAGTGTTGTTTTTTTTATAAATTCTGATGTCATAAGATCACTCCTTGGTCCGGAGCAGGATAATTAAAAATCACTGTTTACGACAAGGAGAAAATTGAATCTTAATCAAGAAATTGATTTTTCTTGATGTGGCCACTTTCTTGCTTTGTTGAAATCGATAAAAACAAAACGTTCCGGCGTTTTATATTCTGAGATATATTGATAGAGTAATAGCCCATCTTGATAGGTAAGATTTCGATACTGCCCAGGAAGCTTGATGCTGTTTACATGGGCTCCTGATAGAATTTTGTGGATATTTACAGTATTTAGATGGGGATCATAAGAAAGGATAAAATGCTCTGTGCACTCGAATATGTTCTCGATGTAAATATTGGAAAGTTTCGATACTACATTTCCAGTTTCAAGGTCATAAATGACACAAGTATCCCATTGATTTTGAAGTCCTACGATGAGATACTTATCGTGCTTTTTGAAAGAATAAATTTCTTCTTGGCAATCGATCAAAAATTGCTCATCTCCGATTTTGGTAATTTGTGTTTCAGATGAGGAAAATATAGCGTTATTCGCAAAAAAAACAATGCCAACCCATGGGGTTTGCAATGTGTGCTTTTCATATTGTGCATCTTTTCGCATGACGAAGGAAAGTAACCCATCTTCTTCGATATAGATATAGTTTCCGAAAAAATCTATCTCGCAAAACATAAAACAGGTCGTTTGACGAGGCGTTATTTTTCCATCGTTGTCTTTTTCTATAGAAACAATTTCAAATTGAGGTTCTTTAGATTTGGTATTTTCGTATTCTATAGAGAGTATCCCGGATAAGGAACAGACATGGGATTTCAAAGTCCCTTCGTAGGTGTGGTCAAAAACAATTTCACCTGTTTGAATATCTCGTGCTCGTATTGTAAATGAAATTTCATTTTTCGAAAGGTGAGAAAAGATATAGGTTGATTGTTCTGACAAAACTGCATCTAAATACGTTTCATCTTTTTCTGATTCCCATAAGTAGGAAAGATTAGTTTTGTCATAGATGCAAAATTTTTCGCCACTTAGTTCTGAATTTCGGGATTTGAGAGTAATTTTGAAAATGAGGTGTTTTGATGTTCCTTTTATAGACGTAAATTTGCAATGAAATGAGCAAGAAGTTGCATGTGAAGGTAAAAGAGGAACCTCTTTATTTGATTTTTCGATACAGTCATATGTAAAAATTCTAAAGTCGTTTCTAAACTGTTTAATTATAAAAAGAGTGTTTTCTGAAAAGAGTACTCCCTGTAACGGAAGAGGACATGGAATCGGGAAAACTTCGGCAAAATCTCTCATGCTAAAGGTCTTTGTATGTTCTAAAGAGAATTCAAATCCTTTTTTTTCGCAAATAAAGTCGTGAAAATTTACGGGATCTCGAAAAGGCCTGAAGCGACTTTGATGAAAAGCGGTTTTCCATAGATCGTTATCTTTTGCCAAAGTATTCCACTTTTTGCAAACGAGTTTTGCGTTGAATAGATTTTGTGGCGAAAGTTTACTGAAAATTTCTAAAATAATTTCATCCGAAAGACAATTATTAAATATGGAAATATCTTTTTTATCATCGAGACTTAACGTTGTGAACTCACGGCGTTGTTGAAAAAGTCTGACGCTTAAAAGAATTGAGAGATTGAAAGCAGAATCAAAAAGTTTTTAGTGAATAAAAAAGAAAACATGTAGGCTCTTTAGTTCTGATAAAAAAGGCACC
>JBDHQC010000154.1:0-3926 GCA_039806815.1 Parachlamydiales bacterium | reverse complement strand
GGGAAGAAAGAAAAACACCTCAATGTTGAAATTAACTTTTGAGAAAGAAGAATTTGTGTTAGAATGTGCAAAAATTGTCCTAAGTTTGTTGCTTATAGAGGTGATTTGCCATCATGTTTCATTTTTTTCGAAGATATGAACGAGCATTTTTTATTGTAATTACAGCAATGATCATTATTTCATTCTCATTTTTTGGGACGTTCAATGCCTTTACGTCTAAGCCTGTGACTGATTCTGTAGCTTTCTATGCTGTCGATGGAAGTAAAGTCTATCAATCTGAATTAAACGAGATGATGACATTTCTCAATTCTGATTTACAAGATCAGCTCTATTCCCCGTATCAAGTGAAAGGAAATGGACTCAACGATGGAATTATTTCAAAAGACATTCTCGAAAGTGGGATTGGAAAGATTATTTTTCCTTCGCTAATTGAAAACGATAAAGAGTTTTGGCAAGCAAAATTTGAAAAGGAAAAGCGATTTGAACCATACATTCATCCTGATGCACAGTTTGTCTCAACTCTTCACGTATGGACATATTTTGCGCCGGATTTAAAAAAGCAGTACGAGATCTTTAAAAACCAAAAAGAATATGCTTCTCAAGAAGCAATCCAGGCTCGTATTAATCTTTATTTACAAGAAAGGGCATTTCCATCTTTTTATCTAAAACAGCTCATGGGATATCTTCAAAATCAATATTCATGGCTTTCAAAAGATGAAGATCTCGACTATAAAGATCTTTCCTTGTTTGGATATCATTCTGTCCAAGACTGGTTTGGCAAACAATTTCTGGAAGCGGTAAGTGCATA
This sequence comes from Parachlamydiales bacterium, assembly GCA_039806815.1. GTDB lineage: Bacteria > Chlamydiota > Chlamydiia > Chlamydiales > FEN-1388 > JBDHQC01. The sequence goes on along the minus strand of JBDHQC010000154.1, from coordinate 3,118 downwards.
TATTATCAATACGGCAAAGATCGCAGAACAAAAAGGCTACGTCGTTACAAAAGAAGAAGCGTTAGCATCGTTATATAGCCTTGCAGAAAATGGATTTGAACAGAATCAGAAGAACCCCAATTTCCCCATACAGAATGTCAGCGATTACTACAAAGAACAGCTTCTACGTCTTGGCATGGATCAGGCACATGTAGTGCACGTTTGGAAACAAATCATGCTCTTTCATAGATATCTGAAAGACAATGCAGAGTCTGTCTTGGTCGATGGTCTTGCATGGAAGGATTTCATTCACTATGCAAACGAATATGCAAAGATAGAACTGTTTCAATTGCCAAAAATTTTGAATTTTCAGAGTCCTTCTGCAATGGAACAATTTCAAATCTATTTACAGGCAATCCGAAAAGATAAAGAAAACTCATCTTTACTCATGCCAAAGAGTATTTTATCTCCGGCGGATGTGAAAAAGTCTTATCCTGAACTCATTCAAAAAGAATATACACTTCGTTTTGCCGTTGTCGATAAAGATATGTTGAAAAACCGTGCTACCATGAAAGATACTTGGGGCTGGCAGCTCGAGGAAAATAATTTTAAAAAACTTCAGGAGCATTTTTCAGAAATAAAGAATGCAAAATGCACCACAACACAAGCTCGTGAAAAATGTCTCGATAGTCTTGATCTTGAAACAAGAGCTCGCATTGATCAGTACTCAAGGCTTTGCATCGTCAATGAACATCCAGAGTGGATTTCAGAAGAATTGCAAGAGGCTCCAATTAAAGAAGAAAAGGTGTTTGTACGCAAAGGCTGTATTTTAGAAAATTTACCTGGAATACACGATATGCAAAAGTTTCTTTTAGCACTCGACTCTTCTCAAAACGAGTTACAAAAGTATACGCAAGATTTTCGTCACTATTACAAAATTGAAATACTCGATCGTTCAAAACCGGAAGAAATCGTCTCATTTTCAAAAGCGTTTCACGATAAGACACTTACTCAATTGCACGACAAACTTTTACAAGAAGCCTATATTCGCATTCGTTCATTGCATCCACAAAAGTTTTTAGATGAAAAAGGAGAATGGATATCTTTTGAAAGCGCAAAAGATAGCGTATCGTCGATATATTTTGCAGATTTTTACGATGCTCTTGATAAGCTTATTGAAGATGTGAAATCAAAACTTCCAAAGTTTACAGATTGGACTTCAAAAGAAAAAAGTAGGCAGGCTGTTCGTATGTTTCCCTATATGGAATACATTCAAAATGATATAGTATGTTATCCAGATCGTCTTCCCTCCTTCTTACAACCTGAAAGTACTTCGGAAAATGTCGATCCAATGCAAGATCAATGGAAGCTCGAGCGTCGACAGATAGAAGTAGTTCGTGGGAATGACGAAAATTCGATTCCTTTTGCAACATGCGAAAAAGTTGAAGAAGGCAACACCTCGAATATATTTGATTTTCCAGAATATGGGCTTTCTTTTTTCAAGGTCATTGCAAAGGGCGTTCAGGATAACGAGGATTTGCTTCGATCAAAAGTATCTGAAGAAAAACAAATCCTTGCAAAAGAAGCCCTATATCAACTGGCAAACCATATATTTGAAGAAATTCAGGCCAAAAATGCCCTTCCTTTTACAAAACAAATGAAGGAAGAAGAACACACTGAAAAAACCGTATGATAGAGTCAGAATCCGGATTTCTTCCCCCAGAGTTTTTTTTTGAATTATCTTGAGAAGTATATAAAATAGACAAGTTTAAAAGTGACGCGGCAATTTTTACAAAAAAGCACGAGCTTCCTAAGCTTTTCAAAATGTTGAATGAGTCTGAATTTTGTACCGCGTTTATGGGTTGGCACGAGACAGGACTTTATTTTCATTTTGATGTAGAAGCAAAAACGATTGTTCTTTCGTATCCTGATTTTTCCAATGCTGATGCTATCGAACTATTCATAGATACACACAACGCAAAGCATGCTCGTTCCGTTCATCGCTTTTGTCACCATTTTTTCTTTCTTCCGGAACCTTGTGAAGGGATTCTCTGCGGAGAGATTACCAAAATGAGAGCAGAAGAAATGCGCGCACTAACTACGCAAGACCAAATCGAATATAAACCGAAACGCACAAAACATGGATACAGTGCAGATATATACCTTCCAAGCGATGCTCTTTATGGATTTGAACCGGATACGTTTTTCGAAATAGGCTTTACATATAAAATTTCTCGGTCTGATGGTGTAGAGCAGCATTTTGCACTTTCATCAAGGCATTGTGCAATCGAGCAGCATCCTTATCTCTTTGCATCATTGAAATTAAAATAGAGAGTAAAAAATGAGAAGATACACCCCTTTTCACGAGTGGATTGAAATTCAAGGAGATTGCGTCACTGTAGGTCTTATGAACGCTTGGATAAATGAAATTGGGACTATTGTGTACGTTGAACTTCCCAAACTTGGAAGTGTCGTACAAAAAGGAATGGAAATTGCAGTTTTAGAATCAACTAAAGCAGCAGTCGATCTATATGCGCCCTGTTTTGGCAAAGTTATCGATGTAAATAAAGAGCTTTTAGAAAATATTTCTTTACTCAATGAAGAGCCAGAAAGTAAAGGCTGGCTCTATAAGCTTCAGGTAGAACACTTCCGAGGTTTGGAAGAGTTTACATGTTTGGAAGAGCAAAACAAATCGCTACCATAAAGATATTTGAAATTGCAAAATGCATTTCATTCTGATCGTGAAGGGTTGCTACGATATTTTTTACGGCAAGAACTGAATGAAATACTCCCAATGCATGGCAAATATTTTTTTCATAAGGTCTTACCTCATCATCAGTACGACTCATCAGTGAAATCATAACAGGTATTTCTACCATCAGAGGGACAAGAGGAGGTGTAATTTCGAATGCAACTATGTATGGCAAAGCTGAAAAAGCTTTTTGAACAATTGGTGCGATATAAGATGGCAGGTTTTCATCTGTTATTTTCTCGACTTGTGCTTCAAGAAAGGACCATCCTTCAACGGCCTTATTTTTGCAATTGACTGCAGGTTCTATGACATAATTGTATGAACTATCGAATATATTTTGACTTGTATTTCTAATGGAATCAATGCACATATATAAACCCTTTATTT
>JBDHQC010000153.1:0-3933 GCA_039806815.1 Parachlamydiales bacterium | reverse complement strand
CAGGTGCGCTATATCGCTTGCAACGTTCACCTGAAAAAAATACCGCTCGCCCTTTTTGCTGATGGGTATGTTTACTATGATACTCCCTATCCCTGCCATTTTTCCTATCCGTTGCAAATGAAGGATCGGTAAAAACAGGCCAAAAAATTGCGTTCCTTCCATGATTTGCGTAATGCCGAAAATGGTTTTTGCAAAAAGGCGCTTATTTTCAGTCTGAGTCAAATCGAGGTTGCGGCGCAATTTGGGAAGTTCTTTTGTAATCAATTCGTTCTTTTTAATAACAGACGGCAATGACAAAAAGAGAGCAGACATCTCATGTGGATTAATTCTTAACGACGAAATCATGTACAAAAGCGATTCTGTGTGAATGTTTTCTTCTTGTACATGGCGACCTACTGCCATTTTCAATTCAGGAGCAGTCAAGTTTTCGCGGATTACTGTTTGCTGACAGTCACCAACTATGCCTTCTGCAGAACAAAAATAGCCGATGCCGATGCGAATGATGTTGCGTTCGCGATCGTTTAATTGGCGATCGTCGTTCCACTGCTGAATATCGTCGAACATCGGAACTTCCTGAGGAAGCCAATGATTTGCTTCCATATCCCTGTAAATTTCATACGCCCACTTATACTTTAAAGGCATGACATTAAATTCAGGGCTATTTCGTCCATTGATGACGCGCTTGGCTTCGAACGCTTCTTTTGCGCTTTTTGCATCGAGAACGTATTTTCTTCCGCCAATTTCATATTCGAGTGACTCTGTCATATGCCTTTTCTCCCTAAACTCTACATGAGCATTTTTTTTTGTTTCTTCATTTGCATCAAGATCCTAACACACGCTTTCGATTTTTTGCGAAATGTAATCGGTATCTAATTCCAAATCTATTGAAAGTCAATAGGTTATCATTAAAAATAAATGTAAAAATATTTTTTAAACAACTGCTGGTTTTTTAAAAAATTTCGACACCATCCATATGGAGAAAAAGCTCAATGGAAAGGCAATGATCATCGAAGGGATTTCTGCAAATCCATACGTTGCATGAAGGAAAGCATTAAAAGATGGCCATAATGCAGAGACCAATCCTCCGACTAAAATTCCAGATATTGCGCCTTCTTTTGTCGATGATTTGAGATAAAGCGATGCAAGAACAAGAGGACCAAAAGACGACCCAAGTCCTGACCATGCAAAATAGACAGTGTCCATGATTGTCGCATTTCTTCCGCAGGAAATCCAAAATGCAATGAGAGAAATGATAACGACACTTGTCCGAAATGCCTTGATTTCGCCTTTTGCAGAAAGCTTTTTGCAAAAGACGTTTTTATATAAGTCTTCTGTCAATATAGACGAACAGACGAGAATCTGCGAATCCATTGTAGAAATAGTTGCAGCAAAAATACCACATAGGGCGATGCTTGCAAAGACAGGATTAAAAAGATCCTTGACAAGTTCGACAAAGACGAGTTCTGCATTTAAGATGCCATCCTGGAAATATGGTATACTGACAATGCCGACTAAAGCTGCAAAGCCGAGCGCAAGAATTTGCCACGAGATACCGAGAAATTTTGATTTTACGAGATCTTTAGGATTTTTAATACCCATGAACTTAATTAAAATGTGCGGCATTCCGAAATATCCAAGACCCCAACCAAATAACGGAAAGAAGATATCGCGAATAGGCGTTTCGGATGTCGTAGAAAATGGATTTAAGGAAATCCCTGCTTTTTGAGCCGCTTCTGAAATTGCCTGGAAACCATCAATTTTTGTAAAGGAAAGGATTGGAACTGCCATAATCGTTCCCAAGAGGAAAACTGCCTGGAAGAGATCTGCCCATGCAACGCTTACAAAGCCGCCGATGAAAGTATATCCCATCATAACGCAAACGGCAACGAGAGTCCCTACGAGATAATCTGCACCAAAAATGGATTCGAATAAAAAGCCAACGGAAATAAGTCCGGCAGAAAGATAATAGGTAATAAACAAAAGCATCATGATTGAGGATAAAATGCGAATGAGCCCCATTTTATCGTCATAGCGCTTTGCAAAAAAAGAAGAAAGCGTATAGCAGTTATACTCTTCTGTCATTGTTCGAAGACGCGGTGCAACAAACTGCCAGCTACAGAACATACCGCAAATTAAAGATACAGCAATCCATATTCCTGAAAGTCCTCCTACAAAAATGCTCATCGGAAAAGCCATGAAAAGCCAAGAGCTCATGTCACTTGCTTGTGCAGAAAGCGCAGTAACCCAGAAATTCAACTTGCGTCCACCAAGTAAAATGTCAGAACACGACGCGTCTTTTTTCCGAAAAGCAATAGCCAAGAGGAACAGAAGGGAAAAATAAACAATAAAAGTAACTATAAAATATGTGTGCATGGCAAAAAAAATCCTGATTTTAAACTGAAAATGGAAAAATAATTACGATGAGGTCTTATTTGATCCGCCCCAAGGCGGGGAAGGGAGGAGTGAAAAGTAAGCAGCAGATATTAGAAAACTTTTCACTGTTTTTGCACATATATAACAACACAATTTTTTAAAGATTAGTATGCTCATCACTCAATTTTAAAGCAAGGATAAAATTTGTGGAACAGCACTGCAGTTTAATATTAATTATGTTATCACGATTTGATTTTTATTATAAAAAAGTATTTTTAAATTTATGTAATTACGTATTCCAATTTAGGTATCTCGACTTTTCTTAGAAAAATATGGAAATCTGATGTTGCAATTTTCTCAACACGTTCTATTGAGAATATCTTCGTATGAGCCAGTGAATCAAGAAGAATCATTCAATTGAAAAATTTATACCCAAAATTTCACTTTTCAAAACTATAAAACTTTTCTTTGTAGACAAACGGCAAGAAGGGGAGCGTGGGAATGCTTTTTTTCTGACAGAAAAGAAAGTTCATTATTGAGTAACGTCATGCATGCATCAATTCCAACATGAGCAAAATGAGAAAAAACACGTGAAAACCATTTTTGAATAGTATCTTCATCGCGCATGGCTCGATCGAGTCCGAAATTTACGATAATCAATAAATCTTCAGGAAGCAGCAGCTCTTTTTCTTTTGCAACAAAAAGGGTTTCTTTTTCTGAAGACCAAATGAGCGTTGATGGCATTCTTTTTTGTTCTGATGTTACAAGCCAATGTTTTGCATCTTGTTTTTCTAGCGATATATGCAACTTTCCGAGATCAGAATCGCGTTTCAATAATGACACTATACCATCAAAACCGATTTTTTGAGCTTCTATAAACTCTAAATCGAGTCGAGAGTCTGTATTTACTGTTGTATCGAAGAAAAGAATCCTTTGCTCATCGTTTCCAGGTTTATCGATGGCATACAAGGAAAACTCCGGGTGAGAAAATTCATCGAGGAAATCAGACACTATTCGCGATTGCAAAAGGCGCAAAGCTTCCGATTCTCCGATCATTTTTTCTCGTAGAAGAGAGCTTTCTTCGATCCGAAGTACGTTTTCTTGCATGCATTCACTCATCGTGTTAAGTGTGTTGGCAAGCTCTTGAATCTCTTGAGGACCAGTTATTTCAACTTTTTTTTTGTAGTATCCTGCAGCGATCATCAACGCAGAAGTTTTGAGCTGTTCGATAAGTTTTGAAAAGTTATTTGCAATGATTGCAACTCCCATCATGATGATGAGTACACTCAAAATAGCAAGAACGACAATGATTCCTTGCATTCTCGTTATTTGGGCTTCTACAGGGCTTTCAAAACTCAAACGAGAAAACGATATTATGTCATTATACCAAGAATAGTAGATAAAGAAGGAACCAAAGACAATGGTGCCAAGAACGAAAGGAAGGATAAAAAGAAGAAGTCGGGATCGAATTTTCATGTGTTTTCCTCTTCATTCATGCGTTTTCGAAATAGCGTGCTCTTCGCATAAGCTCTAAGTAAGCATAGAGCAATATTTGGAGAC
>JBDHQC010000152.1:0-4000 GCA_039806815.1 Parachlamydiales bacterium | reverse complement strand
CTTCTTGAGCCATGAAATTCCTTAATTTCGCTTCGCTGCATCAAGGCTACGTTTACTATAATCCTATTGAGCCAAGGGCTTAATTTCCTCATCATATTTTAAAGCACGTTGTACTACTTTACGGCCATAAAAGAATCGGCCAATGACGTTAGTCACCAATTGATTAACGACATGAGGAAAGAAAGGCATAGGGCGAAGTACATCAATAATAAGCACTGCGCGATAATCATCGCTTTCATTTTTCACTTCATGAGGCCAGGAATCATCAAAGAGTACGGCTTTTCCTTCACCCCAGGTATAGGGTTGATTATTAACAATAATTTGAGGAGGATTATTCTGAGGGATGTGAATTCCTAAATGGTAGCGAAGATAGCCAATATAGGGCCCTTTATGAAGCGGGATTGATTTTCCTGGTTCAAGAATAGAAAAAAAGGCTTGAATTAAGTGAGGGATGTTTTTAACCACATTACAGATAGTAGGGCATAGAGTTTGTGCCTTTTCTAATTCATATCCAAGGAGATAGATCATAAAAACATTCCAGTTTTTCTGGGTAGTGTTAGAGATCTCAGCTTCTCCAGGATCAATATCGTGATATCGTGGTAGGCGAGGCGAATGAGTTAAGACATTTTCAAATTCCCTTTTTATGGTATCGAAATGCTTAGTCACTTCATTCAATGCAGGAAAAGTTTGCTCGATATCAAAAAAAGTTGGGCGTTTGTCATAGCCTACATAGCGGCCGTATAAGTTATTAATAATGTCCTTAAAATAGTGATAGTCCACTTTATACTTCCCCTAAGATTTAGGGCTATGAATTTATGGCATTAGAACTCTTAAGTCAATCAATATTATACTAAAGTTGCCTTGATGCAGCGAAGCGAAATCAAGGTTTCAGCTATCATTCAACCGCCAAGACCAACTTGCTTAATCTCTCCTTCAGATCCTTTTCTTTTTTCTTTTTTCGTAACAATTGGCAGCTTCAAAATCGTCTGGTCGGATTGTAATTCCTGGCTGCGATAAAGGGCTTCAAAATCACTTTTTTCAACGGCTATTTTTACTCGGGGCCAATGTTTTACCTTGGGTGCATTAGCCGTTCCTTTCTTTGCAGCTTCCTCGGAAAAAAACGCTTTTCTTGTACTGCTGCCAGCACGGGGAAAAAACTGAGGGACATTGTTTTCATAGTAGGGAACATATAAAGCAAATTCACGGGTTTCATTGGCAAATAATAACTCTGTAATTTTATCTACATTTTTTTCTTCGATACTTTTATATAAAGCTTTTGCATCAATTATTCTATTTAACAAATCATCTTCAAGCATTGCAGCCTGTATCAGTGGTTGGCATTCTGGTTCAGTGAGACAACGTTTAATCCATTTTAATTGCTCAGAAGCGATCAGATGCAAAAGCCGTGATGTGCGGTTTACCTGGGATAATGATTTTGTATCTAAAAAATGCAAGATCCATTCGTAAGCCCCTAAAAATCGCATCTACCCCGATGATTTAGCATCCTCTATTCTGGTGTTTTTTCAGGAGAGGCGATGAGATGTTAAGTTTAGAAGAGCTCAGAGCAGTACGCAGTAAAAGAAGGCTAACGCAGGCTGAGAAAGAAGCCTATATCGAGTACTGGCACTCCTCCAAACAAAGCCAGCGCAGGTTTTGCGAGCAAGAAGTCTTACCTCTGCCGACATTCAATGGCTGGATGAAGTCCTTATCAAGGAAGGCTATCAAAGAGGAGCCTAAAGGAGGCTTTATTGAGGTTGAAGTGCATGCCCCAACGAAGAAAGAGCAAAGCTTGGCACTACAATTTAAATTACCTAATGGACTGGTGATTGAGGGCTGTTTTTCATTAAGTGAGGTTGGTCATTTTATAAAGGAGCTTAGTCATGGACTTTCCCCTTTATGCTAATCAAATTTGGCTATTTCAAAAACCGGTCGATTTCAGACGAGGCAAAGCGAGCTTAATTACGCTGATAGTTAATGAGCAAAAGAGCCCAACGGAAGGACTTTATCTTTTCACGAATAAGCGGGGAAATAAGCTTAAGTGCCTTTGTTGGCATAAGAATGGGTTTTTATTGATGTGGAAGGAGTTAGAGCGAGGTCGATTTTCCTGGTCAAGCAAGAAAGCAAAGAGCCGTGTTGTTTTAAATGAAGAGGAGTTTAAATGGTTGGTTGCCGGTCTTCCTTGGGAAAGAATGAGCCAATGGGGAGAGCAGTCGTTTAAAAAATTTAGCTAACCACTTTATTTTATTAATAAAATTAGTAAGATATAGCGATGCTATTACAAGCCCCTCATTTAACCGATATTCAAGCCCTCGAGTTAGCTTATTCAACAACCTGTCAGGCATTGGATACCGCTAAAAGCACGATTGAGGTGCTTGAAACAAAGAATGCTGAACTTGAGGCGGAAATCACAGCCTTAAAGGAAAAGCTGCGTTTAGCCCAGTCAAAAGAGTTTGGTAAATCGAGTGAGCAATCGTCACCCGCACCTCCTCCTGATGAATCAAATTGTAGTGAGAGAACAACGGTCTTGGGCTATACACGCAAAGCGAAGAACGCTACCCGCGGCAAAACAACGGATTTAAGTCACTTGCCTCACTTTCAAATCCATCATGATTTGCAAGAAGAGGAAAAATCCTGTGCCTGCTGTCAGGCACCTTTGGTTTTGATAGGTAAAGACATCACCAAAAAGCTAGAGGTTTTGCCGCAAAAACTCTATGTTGCAGAGCATCTTTGTTACAAGTACACCTGCAGAGCCTGCGAAACAATGAGAGAGGCTAAAAAAGAAAAATCAGCTATCCCTAAAGGACTCGGTGGCGATAGCCTCATTGCTGAAATCTTAGAAAATAAATATCAGCATCATTTGCCGCTTTATAGGCAGTCCCTCATGCTCACAAACCTTGATGCGCCTATTTCTGATAACACCTTAGGCAATTGGGTTATGCAGGTTGGCGATGGTTTGTTCCCTCTCTATGCCGCTTTTTGGAAAGCCATTTTGGGTTCGCGTTACTTACAGGTCGATGAAACGCCCGTTAAAATGCTTAAGCCGGATAAGCAAGGCTATTTATGGACCTATTTCGCGCCCTTAGTGGGACAGGGATTGGTTGTCTTTGAAGCAAGTCTTACTCGCAGTGGCGAAGTCGCCAAAAAGCGACTTGCATCGTTTAATGGTCTCCTGCAAACAGACGCTTATAATGGCTATCAATCTTTGCGTTCCAGAGACGGCATTATTCCTTGCGGTTGCCTAAGCCATGCGAGGCGGAAGTTTAAAGAGGTTATCACCGCCAGTGGCGATATGAACGGCATTGCAGCGCAAATGGTTGAGCGTTTAAAACCACTTTACCAATTAGAAGAACGCATGCGAAAAAACGACTATCCTATACGCGCCAGGAAAAAGCTAAGGCAAACCATTGCTAAACCGCTTTTAAAAGCCATTTATGCTTGGCTAAACCAATTAGCCCCTCTAGTGCCTCCTAAATCTAAACTGGGTCAAGCTATTGCCTACACCCTAAACCAATGGCCTTACTTAACCCAATACCTTAGACATGGCTGGGCACAAATCGATACCAACTGGGTTGAAAATCAAATTAGGCCTATTGCCGTCGGCAAAAAAAACTTCCTCTTTATGGGACATGAAGACTCGGCAACTATCCATGCGCTTTTTTATAGCCTAGTCTTATCTGCCGTGTTAAATAAAATCAACCCAAGGCTTTATCTTAATTTCTTGCTTACCCAAATTCACCTCTTCAGACAAAAGAAAATAGACCCTTATTTATTGCTCCCCAACATCATCGATAAAGCGAAACTTCAAGCCTTTGCTCAGCAACAACTTCAACTTGCTAAGAGTGTATTAAATGTTATTGCGTAAAGAATAGGTGGGGATTTTTAGGGGCTTACTCAGGAGTCACTGCTCCGGTTGATTGGTTCCAGGGTTTCCATCGTTGGATTAATAATGCTTGCTTTTGTCGTTCCTCTGAAGTCCAGTGCCTCGTTCTGAGCCTCCTTT
>JBDHQC010000151.1:0-4014 GCA_039806815.1 Parachlamydiales bacterium | reverse complement strand
TGATTATGCACAATCTGTTCCTGGATATAGACGAGAAAAAAGTCAGTACCTTTGGGAATTTACCCCCTGCATGAACATTTTTGAAGCAAATCCGGATGGATCAAATTTAAAGGCAATTACATCTGGAAAACCCTATCATGCAGAATGTGCCTATTCTCAAGATGGAACCTCTATTGTCTTTGCAAGTAACCAAACAGGAAGTATGAACATCTTTACGATGAATTCAGATGGTTCTGATGTTTTTCAGATAACAGATACTGATGATTGTTACAACGGAGGACCATTTTTTTCTCCCGATGGGAATAAAATACTTTTTCGAGCCGATAGAGAAAAAAGGCATTATCTTCAAATTTACATGATCGATAAAGATGGAAAAAACGAAAAACAACTCACATCGAACGATGCTGTGAATTGGGCGCCCTATTGGCATCCCAATGGAAATGTCATTGCTTTTACAACATCGCTACACGGTCACGCGCATTACGAAATTTATCTTATGAACACATGTACTCTAGAGCAATGCAGATTGACGCATAATGCCACCTTTGACGGCCTTCCTTGTTTTAGTAGCGATGGAAGTAAGATGATGTGGACTTCGAAAAGAGGCTCTGACAATACATGTCAAATTTTTATAGCAGATTTTCATATGCCAGAAAAATTACTCTAAAAAGGAGATTTTTATGAAAAAATGGCGAACATTAGTACAAAGTTCGATCCTTTCGATTGCTTTAGGATTGAATGTGTTTGGTTATGCTGATAATCAAACACCTACACTTTCTCCGGTATTTCCGGAAGATAGTCTTCCTTATCGCATAGAAATTGAACTTGCAGATTTTTCCCTGCCACAAGGATTTCACTCAGGCGTAAGTGCCATCTACAAAGGAAAGTGGCTCTTTTTAGCAGGAAGATCAAATGGTTTACATGGTTTTGGTCCAGGGAATAATTTTCCACCAACATCGCAAAATACACTCATATTCGTCGTCGATCCAAAAACAAAATCTGTGATGACGCGATCAATAACGGATCCTGATTCCGGACTTACACCACTGCAAATAGATCAATTGTCTGCAACAAGTCCACAAGGCTATCAAAATGGAAAAACGCTCTATATGACGGGCGGATATAGCTTAGATACACAAACCGGGCAATTTTCGACGAAGAATGTTCTTACAGCATTTGATATTCCAGGGGTTATTCATTGGGTAACACATCCTAAAAAAGGAGAAACACTTGCCCAGTACATACGTCAGTTTTCTCACCCAATTTTGGAAATCACGGGTGGTTATATGACGCAGATTGGTAAGAATCCAACTCTTTTAGTTTTTGGCCAAAATTTTTCAGGATCGTATACGGATAATTCAAACGGAGAGTATTCGGAACAAATTCGAAGATTTAAAATCATAGACGATGGCAAAACGTTACGCATCGATGTAAAAAGCTTTAAGCCAATACAACCGGATGAAAACTTCCGTCGTCGTGACTTAAACGTCGTTCCTACTATTAAAAAGTGTAAAGGTCATCTTGAAGAGGGTCTTGTGGCTCTTTCTGGTGTGTTTACTCTTACATCAGGCGCATGGACAGTTCCTGTATTAATTAAAGCAGATGGAACTCCATTTATGCCAAATCCTGAATGTGAAAAAACATTCAAGCAAGGAATGAATAATTACGCATCTTCAACGTGTGGGTTTTTTTCTAGAAAATCCGGCGATATGTTCACGTTGCTTTTAGGTGGAATTACGTTTGGATTTTTTGAAAATGGACAGTTTCAAACAGATGACGAACTTCCATTTACAAACCAGGTAACGACTGTGAAGATCGATAAAAGGGGAAAATTTTCTCAATATATTATGAGTGGACAATATCCAACAATATTGTCGACGCAATCAAATCCTGGAAATCAATTACTATTTGGAGCAGGTGCAGAATTTTTCCCTGCAGAAGGCATTCAAATGTATAAGAATGGCGTTTTCAAATTAGATTCAATTAAGAAACCCACAGTCGTTGGATATATTGTGGGTGGAATTCAAAGTACATTGCCAAATACTAATGTAATTACAGATTCAACAGGATCGCCTTATATTTTTAAATTGATCGTAAAACCAAAGCATAAAAAATAGGATCAGCTAATGAAAAAATGGAAAAGTTCATTTTTTGCAGTTGCACTTGGCTTGAATGTTTTTGGCTTTGCTGCAAACCAAACAGAGACTATCTCTCCGGTTTTTCCGGAGGATAGTCTTCCCTATCGCGTAGAAATAAAACTTGCAGATTTTACACTTCCTGTAGGGATTCAATCGTTTGCAAGTGCCACATATAAAGGAAAGTGGGTCTTTGTAGCAGGAAGAGCTGCAGGCCTTCATGGATTTACAGGAAATGATTTTCCTCCATCGGAGCAAAATACATTGATATTTGTAGTAGATCCAAAAAAGAAAAAAGTATTTACGCGATCGATAACAGATCCAAGTTCTGGGTTAACTCAAGAACAGATCGATCAATTATCAGCGACAAATCCAGAAAACTATCAATCCGGAAAAACCCTTTATATGACAGGAGGATTTGGGATTGATACGGCAACCGGATTATTTACCACAAAAAAAATATTGACAGCTTTTGATTTACCAGGAGTCATTCATTGGGTGACACATCCACATGAAAAAGGGACTCTTGCACAGCACATAAGACAGTTATACCATCCTATTTTTCAGATAACAGGTGGGGCAATGTTCCAAATTGGAGACGATCCAACTCTTCTCATATTTGGACAGAATTTTTCTGGACCAAACGTTACTGATTATTCATTCCAGGTGCGGAGGTTTAAGATCTTTGACAATGGAAAAGAGTTAAACGTCAAAGTATTGCCCTTTAAGCCAAAAGTTCCGGATCCCAATTTTCGTCGTCGCGACTTTAATGTGATACCAATTATTCAAAAAAGGGAAGGACGCTTGCAAGAATCACTCGTTCAGCTTTCCGGAGGTTTTACGCCGACAGATGGTGCATGGACAGTTCCTGTTTCGATCACAGCAAACGGCTCTCCATTTATGCCGGATCCAAATAAGGATAGTACATTTAAACAGGGGATGAATTTAGGCGGATGTCCAAATTGTGGCCTATTTTCTTGCAAAACTTCGGATATGTATACATTGCTCTTTGGAGGGCTTACTTTTGGGTTTTTCCAAAACGGGCAGTTTATGACAGATCCTGAACTTCCGTTTACAAACGAAGTTACTACTTTAAGAATAGACAAAAAAGGAAGGTTTTCCCAATATATTATGAATGCTCAATACCCTGTGATCCTTTCAACGGGATCAAATCCCGGCAACAAACTTCTTTTTGGATCAAGCGGTACATTTATGCCCATTGAAGAAATCCCACATTTCAAAAATGGCGTATTTAAACTCGATGCTATAAAGAAGCCGACATTAGTTGGATATATTGTAGGAGGTATTGCAAGTACATTGCCGAATACGATAGTAGAATCTGATTCGACAGCGTCGCAATATATTTTTAAAGTAATTGTAAGACCAATAGAACATGGACATCACTAAATTTATCGTTTTCTTTGTAAGTTGTTTTGGCACTCTTGTTTCACAAGAATGCCAAAACCTTACAATAGTCGCGCCAAGCGATCCAGTGTTAAAAACTCGTGCCACGGAGATTTCGCGGCACGAAATTCAATCCGTAGAGGTTCAAAATATCATTGATCAAATGTTTGAAATAGCAAAAGGTGAGCGCCTTGATGTTCAATCAAGTGTTATGGTTGGCCTTGCAGCACCGCAGGTGGGCATATCAAAGCGAATTATATTAGTCGATGTAAGTTTTGATAGTGAAAATAGGGTGTGCGGAAATCTTACTGCATTTATAAATCCGGAAATTGTGTACAAATCAGAAGATTTAGAAACGGATAGAGAGGGGTGTTATTCAGTAGATCCGCGACTCTGTGGTCTTGTTCCCCGATCCAAGGAAATTGAAATCACAGCGTTAGATAGATATGGGTCCCCGATAAGAGCAAAATATTTT
>JBDHQC010000150.1:0-4043 GCA_039806815.1 Parachlamydiales bacterium | reverse complement strand
CCTTTTTTTTTTTTTTTTTGTAGGGCAAGTTGAAGGAGCAGACATTCCCTTGGGTCGATGCACCCTTGCGTGATCGGTATGCTTTTATTTTGAATAAATTTCAGATAAAGTCCTTCATTTTGAATTTATATTTGACTTTTTACCTCTCTCTGACATCGTAAGCATTCAACTCGTGTCACATATGTGGAACGTAATCGGGAGTAATACAACGCTCTATAGGCAAAAAATCGAAGAACGACAAAAGGAACTTGAACTCATTGGCTACTCAAAAGAAGAAGCCCAAACTGTTAAACGCTATCAAGAATTCTTGCTTTTTCTTTTAAAGAGAATTGATTCTTTTCCAGTCAGTTCACAAAGATTTATAAAAAGCGCAATGGCAAAAAAAATGTCCGTAAAAGAAGTTTGTCGACTCATTAATGACACTGAAGAAATTGCGAACCTTTTGAGATTCGGAGAATTGGTTTTTAATCAGTACGACTGTGAGTTTGCTGCAGAAATTGAAAATGAACATCCTACAAAAAAAGCTGCAATCATTCGCAAAAATTTGCCAAAATATAAAAAAGAGCTGAATCTTTCAAATAGTCATCTATTTGCTCTACCAGGAGAAATAAGGTACTTCGAATTTCTAACTGATTTAGACCTTAGTGGCAACAATCTTTTGTGTTTGCCTAAACAGGTGAAATGTCTTTCCCGCCTTTATCAACTTAATCTTTCAAATAATTTATTTGAATCATTCCCTGAAGAATTTGAATTCCCGCGGCAGCTTAAATTTTTAAATCTTCATGGAAATAAACTCTTGAGTTTACCGGAATGCATTGGGAAGCTTACTTGGTTGCGTGATCTAGATCTATCAAGTAATCATATTTCAGAACTGCCAAGAGAAAAGCCAAAGTTGTTTTCTCTCGAACAAATAGATCTACGTGATAACAAGCTTACGAGTTTACCGAAATGGATCAATGAGATTTGGGATTTGCGGACTCTTGATCTTTCTGGCAACAAACTTGTTGGTTTGCCAAAAGACCTGGGAAGGTTTCCAAGGGAACTGTCTAAACTCAAAACCCTGATTATTGCCGATTATGTCGAAGTTCCTATACAACTTCTCGAACGAGAAAGAAAAGGAAATTTAACGATAACAAGGAAAGAATACGAATTTGATTTATTTATAGGTGCTGACTAATAGTTGTGAAAAAGATATCGCCTCGTGCGAATAAACCATGATTTGCACAGGCCTTGTTGCATAAATAGTCACGGAAAGGCGCTTTTTCTTGCCTGAAGATGCGTAACCTTCTTTCGGGTGCAGAAATTATATGGAAAACCAGTTTTGACATTTTGACAGGGGACTCTTGTAACTCCTCCTGCATACACGAATGCACCAGGAGGTTCTTCAGAGGCTCGCTCTTGCTACTATATACTCGATAATACGTACAGGGTGATGAAAACTATAAAAGCACATAAAGGCTATACGTCTGATATCCATGAATTTCTCCTTACTCCTCAAAACACAGCCTTTTTACTTTGCACTAAAACAGTTCCAATGGACTTAACTCCTTATGGCGGTCCTCAAAATGGATTTGTTCAAGATTTTGCAATTCAAGAAGTTGATGTGAAAACAAATAAATTACTGTTTTTTTGGAATGCATTAGATCACATTCCATTATCGGATTCCTTTGTTTCTGCATCAAGTGCTACCGAATCCGGTAACATTTGGGACGCCTATCATTTAAATTCAATCGGTCTTACGAACAATAAAGACGATATCATTGTATCAAGTCGTAGTACTTGGACGATTTATAAGATTAATAAACCAAACCATAATATTGTTTGGAGACTTGGAGGCAAACAAAGCGATTTTACATTTGGAAAGAAAGCGCAGTTTTCATGGCAGCACGATGCTCGCTTTTTGAGGCATAACATTATAAGCTGTTTTGATGATAATTCAGACGGCGAATCTGTTGAGCCTCCATCACATGGATTGCAACTGAAATTAGACTTTGTCAATATGACGGCAGTTGTAGATCATACCTACTTTCACGACCCAAACATAAGTGTTGCATCTCAAGGAAGTGTGCAAAAGTTGAAATATGGAAATAGATTTGTTGGTTGGGGACAGTTGCAGTACTATTCTGAAGAAAAAATAATGGGAGATTCTTGCCTCGTGCGGCAAGTTTTTTAAAGACTGTTCCCAAAAAATCTTATAGGGGCAACTTATCCGAGTGTCTATAGTTTAAGGTGAAATATTCAAATTGAAAAAAGTGATAACATATAAGGATCAAGAAGTAGTTCTACTTCAGAAATACCTCAATTTGTAACTTACAAAATTTTCTCTAGTCTTACATTTTATACCAAGAATCTATTCGTTCTGCAGTCTGACCATTACAGTTTACAATTCTTGTATCTGCACCATTATCAATGAGAAGTTGTACTCCTTTTGCACTTTCTTCATTAAAGTTTCTATAACAAGCCAAAAAAAGGGGAGTTGGATATGCTTTATTCAGAGAAATTAAATCGTTGTTTCTTACATTCACATCTGGATCTGCTCCTAAATTCAAAATCATTTGTGCTGCTGTCCTAATATTTTCTCGATTCAAAGCTTCTGAATAGAGAACCAAAAGAGGTTGTTTTGAAAATTGCTGATCAGTTCTTGGGGAATCGAGGTAGTATTTTAAACGTAGACATTTTGTTTTTAACGTAATGCTTGTTGAATTAAGTTCACGAAGAATTTGGTCATTGAAAACTCTTTTATTATCCCAAGCAAAAGATACCCCGATTTTAAGTTCTCGATGTTTAAAGACAGTTCTAATTCTTTGTTCAAGAGAATTGCGTAAATGAACTTTCAAGGATAGCTGTTTATCTTTTGCCTCTTTACAAAAGTTTTGTATTTTTACTTTGTGAATAAACTTACTTGCCTGTGCATGCCATAGAGAATCATCATTTCCTAGAGTGTTCCATGCTTTACAAACCCTAGATGCATTTGCTAAATCATGCATTTCTAAATAATTAAATATACCTAACACTACTTCAGTTGGTAGGATATCGTTTATATTCATAATAACTACAAATTATTTAATCATTTCAATAATATTAACTGTTTAAGTTAATATTATTGTGATTAAATCGCAATATAAAACTTATAAAGAATAAATTAGGATGTTTTGTATGAAGGTGAAAATTCTGATCGTATTTTCTTTTTTGTCCTTATACCAAGGATTAGTTTGGCGATGAAATGTTGCATAAGAGCGCCATTGAAAGAAAAAAGCAGTTAGGACTTTCGTCGTAACTGCCTAAACATAAGAATCTCCGGATGCTAGATTTGAACTAGCGACCAACGGATTAACAGTCTAGTAAAAACCCACAGACCACAACGAAAGACAGATCATAACAATATTAGCATTAAAAGTTTATAGGAAAAATTGTTTTGTCGTTTTTTGTCGGAATTGGTCCTCTTTTGCGCAAGAGTGGGGAAAAATTGGGGAAAGAATGATTTGAAACTGAAATTTAAGTAACAAAACTTTCAAATGATCAGATTTAATCGACTATGAGCAAGAAGTGTCATTTACCTGATTTATTGAACCTATTCCTAATGAGAATCTTATTGATTTTCCACAATATGGTTGCCATTATTTCTATTACTTAAATAATGATAAGATTTTTTAATTTATTCAGAAAATAAATTAAAAATAAATTTACTAATTAATTAAAATATAAAACATGCTATAGTTTATCGTTATTGTTAATAATATAATAAGTTAGGTGGTTTATGACCTTAAGATTGCATGATCAAATATATTTACTTCAACATTTCCCTGAATCTGTCGCAGAAGTTGGAACTGATTGGGCTCCATGGGAAACAAGTCCAGATACTCAGGAAAATTGTGCACTTCCTCGTATTAGTAAATGTGTAAAAATGATTTTAAATGATATCGGCTTTGTTGAAAAAGTCTGACGCTTAAAAGAATTGAGAGATTGAAAGCAGAATCAAAAAGTTTTTAGTGAATAAAAAAGAAAACATGTAGGCTCTTTAGTTCTGATAAAAAAGGCACCTA
>JBDHQC010000149.1:0-4070 GCA_039806815.1 Parachlamydiales bacterium | reverse complement strand
TTAATTTGACTTACATCTGTTTGATTGTATACCTGAAATGCTGTCAATAAATCATGATTTTGTTGAAAAGCCTGTATTGACCAATTTAATGAACCATGCAAAAAGAATCTGTCGTCTATAAAACAGAACTTATGATGCATTAGAGGGTAATTGGAATTTCTAGACTGAGTCTTATTCACAAAGACCATGATTCCAGCCTTCTTCAAAGTCGTATATGCAATGGAGGATATACCTATGTTCACTTGTGATTTATCTAATAGTACTTCTACTTTTACCTTTTTCTGATGTAGATCAACCAATTTATCAATGATGGCTTCGTGTGTAAAAGCAAACATGGCTACTTTTACAGTTTTCTCCGCTTTGGATAGAACCTCTAATACAAAGTTTAATGCATCTTTTGAGCCTGGTGTAAGGCATGCGCATATATTCCAGCCATCTTTCAATGGAATTACTTTTTCTGATCGAGAACTTTCTTCTGGTAGTTGTCTTTGTCTAGCAGAGGCTTTTTTCAAAAGAAATCGTGCAAACTTTTCCGACTTAACCCATGTCATTAGATTACTGGTACTTTCCAAGGCTTTCGTGTATTGGCAATTTGCAGACCCCCAAAGCACTTTCTTTATGTCGATCACAATTGCTTTGATATGCATTATTCCATAGCCTTTAGTGCTAGGGCAATTAGTGAAGATATAGGGGTGTGGTAAAAGATAATTACACTGTGATTCTTTCTTATCCATGACTAGAATCACAGATAAGCCTTCTTTTGCTTTTTCATACAATTCGTTTGCTATCGTTGAATTTTTAACTGTTGGCCAAAACGCCACAATTGAGCTTTTAGCGTTTCTGATTGAACTTACTATCTTATCTTCGATATTGGGTTGGGAGTCGTTAGAATAAAACTTAATTGAAGAAAGTTTCTCACTAGATTTAGTAGCTTCCATTATTTTCCTTAATTATAAGTTGATAATTATAAAGTATTATAATTATCAATAATATATAAAACAATCTATCGTTTGAAAAAAATTTTTTAGTGTTATCTTGGATTTATCAAAAATTCTTTCCAATCTTGGTCACGATTCTTCATTGTTTCTGTTAAGCCAAAATGGAAAAGGAAAAAAATAAAAATAAGACAAGCAAGAGCTTCCATACTTTCGTGTCTAACATAACATTCTGTGTTTTTTCATAGAATAGCTCAATTTCTTCTATGAGTTCATAAACTTTCAAAATAAATCCTCTTTTTAATTTAAAATAAATTATTTGAATAATTTTACTTCTACAGAACTCTTATGGCTTAAAAATCAGCATCGATTTCAAATTTTAACGTGGTTTGTAAAATTAAAGAGATGAATTTGGCGTGCCTAAATTTTCATCATTCTCGTATTTTAAAACACCATACTTTAACCCGTACTCATCAGCATTTTCACAAAACCTATTTGGGTTAGGCATATCCCCACCTGGTATTAAAATTCCTTTATCAAGGTTCCTGCGCAAATTTATCATACCCCACTCCATGGCAGCTTTTTGATCTATTACACTATAAGCAACAGCATAGCATCTTAATGCATCAGTAATAATTTGTCTTAATTCTGGAAAATTCATGCCAAAGGTACTCAACTCCTCATTAATTTGATGAGAATATTGTTCCATGATTTCTAAAGAATCTTCTGAATGCGCGCCAAAAATTTCATTTGCAATGCAGGCTGCTATTTTTTCAATAATAGTTGTATCGTATATGTGATATTTGATTGTTAATTTCGGTATGATTGCTGCCCAAATGACCGTTTTTACAATATAGAATTTATTAATTATCTTATTTGCCAAACTCTTTTCAAGAGATCTCTTTATAAGAAAAATAATAATCAATATGAAAGCTAACACAAAAACTATATACATCATAATATTTACAATTATTACGTGGTTTTTTATGTTCATAAAATACTAGATGTCGGATTATATTCTATTTTAATGTATTTCGTCAGCTTTAAATTTTTGGATATAGTTTGAAAAATTACAAAACATTAAATAAAAAAACACATCAAGGCAATAGACAGGTTAAGCCTTTCGCTTTGCATTCCAATTGCGGAAAAAACGTGTAAAAAAGCGGCCACAAAGCATGGATTCTATTCTCCAGAGGCACTTCATGAAAAAAAATTGATATGTGAACCGATCAAGAACTCTTGAGAAGCGATTCGAACGTAATGCTTAGAAAAGGTATGGGTTTTCCGGTGTCATTTCTCTCTAGAAAAAAGCGTTTGGCTATTCTTTCTAATCTTTCCTCTTCTCTTCTGAATACATTAATTCAATTTCTACAAGAGAAGGCTCGTCCAATTCGTCCCATATACTTTTTAGAATCATTGCAAATAATAACTACACTTGAAGTATATTCTTTACGCTGTGGATTTAAAAGACAAAAAGTGAGCCCTTGCAAATTGCACAATAAGTCTAATTCAATCAAAAATCATTATAATAGTTGGTTTTCCTCTAAAAATTTCCTAACTTCAGGCCTACTAGTTTTTGCAATTTGTTCTAGATTCAGTCCCTCATGAATCAAAAACTGAAAAATTTCTATAGCAAATTTAGAGTCGGAATACTTTCCAAAATGAGCACACTGAAATGCAAAGCTCGCTAGAAATTCTTGAAGTCTTTCGGGATGTTGATTTCGATATTCTTGTGAAGGAAATGTGTGTTTTATTAATTCAAATAAAAAATTATTGCCTTTACTATAAGCTATTTCACCACTGATCTCCATTATGTCAAGACAAGTACCAAATCCATTTCTAAATTTTGTATAATAATCCCCGTAATAAAAAGGCTTAAACATTTTATACTTTACCATAAGAAGAGCTTCTTCAAACTGTCGAGCACCGATAGCAGAGCTAACTATACTGATTGTTCCCCTGTTCGTTGAATAATATTTTCTGAGAATTCTTCTTGCTTCCAATGGTAATCTTTCAATTAAACTATTAATTTCTTCTTTAGAAAGTCGTTGCGCTAAGTCTTCGGTATATTCACATTCCCTGATTCCTTCCTTTTCCATCTCGTGCGCAAATTGTTCTCTTAAAAACAAGTCACGTTCTGGACAATCTTTAACTCCATCCTTATCACTTAAAAATTCAATCATTTTCATAGTGATCTCTTGGCTTGTGGAGCCACTACGCCTTTTCAAAGCACACTCGCGCAAAGTTTCTAAATATTTTGGGTTATCTCTTAAAAATTGTCGATCAGGTAAGCAAAGTTTAGTTAATTCAAGAGAATTACTGTTTTGCACAGCTATTATGCAACATTTCCCTTCATCGTCGGGTTTAAAGAGATGGTATTTAAGCAAAAGTAAAGCATTGTCAAACTGATTTCTTGAAAGGACATCTATAAGACTTGTGTGAGCCTTGTAAACTTCTAAGACACTGGAAGGTGGCACAGTAGTTGTGGGTTTATTAGTTGAATTTTCTATATTACTGGGTAGCAATAGTTGAAGATTTCTGGGCGGCAATATTTGAGAATTCGAAGGAGGCAATAATTGAGGCTGAATATTTTTTCTTTCCTGGTTATCTAATTGAAAGCCTTTATATGGAATGAAAACATATCGTTTTGGAACTATTTGCCCAACTTCTTCAGATTGTTGTATAGATTCTCGCTCAGTTTGAGAAGTTTCTTTTGGTTCTACAACAACTTCTGAAATTGAGGGTGACGTACCAATTATTCCAATTCCAAAAAGATTTCTAATTTTTTGCGCTTCTTCAGTACCCCAAGAGGCTTTTAAGTAAACTTCTGGTCTATTTGTGAAATAAAATTTATTATTCTGTAGAAAATCAGCTGACTCATGAATTTTCACTTTCAAAGTATCCGAGAAAATTTTTCTAAATGCATTTTCCCATTTGTAGCTATAAGGATATCCAGGTATTTCTATTCTCACTTCACAAGAACTTAGGTTCTTCAAAACACCTTTTTTGATATCATTGGCTTTGTTGAAAAAGACAAAAAGATAAACATTTGAAAAACATTTAACATAGTAAATTATTTAATTGTCACCAGATAGGCGAATCATCTTATTCATTACATGACAACGAAGAATCATT
>JBDHQC010000148.1:0-4197 GCA_039806815.1 Parachlamydiales bacterium | reverse complement strand
TGTGGCCGCCCTTATTGGTGACGGTGAAGCAGAAACCGGACCTACAGCCACTGCGTGGCATCTCAACAAACTGTTAGACCCCGGCCACAACGGTGCGGTGCTGCCGATACTACATCTTAACGGCTACAAGATTTCTGGACCGACGTTTCTGGGCCGTATGAGTGACGAGGAACTCACCGCACTCTTTACTGGATACGGATACGAGCCTCATTTTGTTGATGCATACGCTGAAGAAGATGAACTTGGATGGAAAAATCGAAGAAAAAAGCGGTCAAGTCTATTACGTCTTCGAGCATGAAAAACAGCAATTTCCGGTTTTTTTACGCATCCTTCACGATGGCGATTTGCTTCAGCTTCTTACGTTCATTCCCTGTACTGTAAATCTCGATACAGTCCAAGACATGGCTCGTTTTCTTCATATGGCAAATAAAGAACTCGACATGCCCGGATTTTGCCTCGACGAAAACTCCCTTACTGTCTTTTATCGCCTACTTCTTCCATCTCAACAAAAAAAGTTTGACGAAGATTTATTGCAGGCATATCTCGGTACAGGACAGACTATTTGTAAAAATTTTGCAACTGTCATTGAAGCACTTGCAATTGGCGCAATGAATCTCGAAGAAATTCTTGCAAAAGTAAACGAAATGAAAAGCGCACAAGGAAAATAAGTGTAATCTATGGCACTACGCGCAATCATCTACGATACAGAAACAACGGGAACAAACCCAATTGGAGACAGAATCATAGAGCTTGCAGCATATGATGTTGAACGCAAGACTACATTTGAGACACTCATAAATCCAAGAATGCCAATACCTCCTGAGTCGACGCAAATAAGCAAGATCACAGATGATATGGTGAAAGATGCAAAGTGTTTTGATGAAGTCATTGACGATTTTTGCGCATTTTGCCAAGGTGAAGTGATGCTCGTTGCACACAACAACGACGCATTTGATCTTTTGTTTTTGCAACAAGAATTTCAAAGAAATAAAAAATCTCTTCCCAATCATTGGGTGTTTTTTGATACACTGAAATGGGCAAGACGCTATCGAAAAGACTTGCCGCGACATTCATTGCAATTTTTACGCGGAATTTACAATATTCCCCCAAACCAAGCACACCGTGCTCTCAATGATGTGATGGTACTTTACGAAGTCTATAAAAACCTCGTCGATGATCTTTCTTGTGAACAAATGCTCGAGTTATTACGAAAAGGAACCAAGAAAAATGACGAGGTGAAAACAATGACCTTCGAACCACCCGTTCTTGCTGAAAACACCCAAAAAACTCTTTTTGATTTTGCGAAAATTTAAGACTTATCTCATTGATGGTGGCTCATAGTATTCACTAATGATCTCATTGAGATAGACATGAAGGTCTTGTTGTCCTAAATTTTGATTGACTAAATAAGAAATGCCATCTTCGTTATTTTTATTCTTCATATATATAAGATCGACAACGAGTTGAGGATCCCTGTTTTCTAAAGCTTTCAAAAAATTAATTTTTACATCTTCCGGAATTTCAGCATTCTCGACTAGTTCATGAATAAAAGGCAATCTTCTTTCCGTTCTTTTTAAATTTTTCTTTAGTTCGTCAAATATTGTCTCATTTAAAAATGGCATGAGTTCTGTTAAAGCATCCACATTTTCCTTAACAAAGAACTGTCTATTATAATTATTCAATGTAGGAGTAACAGATTGGTCAATAATTTTTGGCAATTTTTCGACAGGTAATATCTCCTGTTTTTCAATATTGACTATGATTTTATTGTATTGAGCTACAGAAATTTTATTTTCAATAAGTAAGCGACACAAAATATTTAATACGTTTTCATTTTTGTTATTACGTATCTCCAACAAACCCTTGTCCTGATAGACTTCTATAAGCTTTTTTAATTCTGTAAAAATAGCACCTTCACCTCCTGATTCTCCCACACGTTCAAAATCCGTAAGAGGCGATTTTTTTGATACAGGTTGCTCTGTTTTTTCTCGACTTACCATGCCAAAAAGTTTCTCGAAAAAAGCATCATGTCTCACGTCTTTTTTTAGACCTGCTTGAAAAACCTTAAGTGGTGCTGCCTTACCATGCCCTAGAATTGCTTGAAGCTTTTGAAGAAATTTCACTTTGCGAATTTCTATATATTTTTCCCCATCGCTTCCTTTTGCAATCACAAGCTTATATTTTTTTTGTAATGATCCCTCTTTAACGTCTTCTGTTCCAAAATAGAAATTCAAAGCATCCTGATCGCGAAGAGGTTTTTTCCCTTTAGAGTCTTCATGCTTACTCAATTCGATAATTTCATCAGAGGTTAAATCGTCTTTTCTATACAATTTCTCTATAAGACCAACTCCATATGCATCTTTGGGGGCCTTAGAAAGAACGTGTAAGATGTTCTCAAAGTTTTTATTACCAATGTCTGCTAAAGAAATATTCTTGTCTTTAGCGGCGTTTCTTAGAACATTTAGATACTGAGTTATTTGATTAATATCTCTTGTTTGTACAGCATTCTCGAAATTTTTAAATGTTTCTTTTATTTCAGGATGCCAGACATTTTGGACAATTCGACGTATTTGTTTACTTTTTGGATGATTTTCATTATAACTTTCAATTTTATCATGAAGCCTTGGATGATCTAAATTTTGTTTCAAACAAAATTCGATTACATTTTTAAAAGAAGTGTCAACTTTATCTCTCTGAATAAAATCCAAAACGCATTGTTTTCGAGTTATATCATGTATTTGTAAATGCTCAATTCCTTGATCATCTTTAACGATTACTAGTCTTTTTTTCAACTGGTCGGAAATAAAATAATCCTCTAAAACTTTTTGATCATTAGAAATACTTTCACCAGGAGCAGATAAACTCATTGAAATACCTTCAATAAAATGCGCACTTTTCTTATCTTAATTTTAACAAAATCGACCTAAAGTTAAAATATACTTTTACAACGATGCGCACAATCGATATAGCCTACTCTCCTTGCCCGAACGACACCTTTATTTTTTCAGGGTGGGTAAATAACGAAGTCCCGACTCCTCTACAAGTTCTGCCACACCTATACGACGTACAGCAACTCAATGCCTTTGCCTATAATGCAACCTTTCCTGTAACAAAACTTTCCGTATTTTGCTTTGGAAAAGTTCTCGATCGGTATGCACTTCTTCCAGTCGGAGCTGCAATCGGCTATGATTGTGGACCGAAAATCATTTCAAAGAAAGAATTCGATATAAAAGACATACCCTCATTAAAAATTGCCTTTCCTGGAAAAGACACGACTGCATTTTTATTGTTCGTAACGCTTTTTGGTATGCCAAAAGAACCACACTTTTATACCTATGACGAAATATTGAACGTTGTAGAAAAAGAACAAGTAGATATAGGTGTCATAATTCACGAAACGCGGTTTACCTTTAGTGCCCTTGGATATAAAGAAGTTTGCGACCTTGGAACTTTATTTTACGAAAAATTCAAATGCCCTACCCCACTTGGAGTTTTTGCTATAAGAAGAGATATATCTGAATCGGAAAAATTTCAAATCGTAGCTCAAATGAAAACATCTCTTCGATATGCATATGAGTCCCCTGAAAAGGCCATGGAGTACGTACTCTTACATAGTCGTGAAAAAGAAAGAAAGGTCGTCCAAAAACACATCGATCTTTATGTAACACATGAAACTATGGACATTTCCGAAAGTGGAAAAGAAGCGATTTTGCGATTATTTGAAACCGCAGTAAAATTACACCTTCTTCCTGAAAATGCAATGAAGGCAAAATTATGAAAAACAAAATACTTCTTGCTTTTGCAACGATGCAAGAAGCAGCTCATACGATTGAAGAACTTTCATTTAGACCAACAAAAGAAACAGGTGTTTATGAAAATCAAAATCTTAATTTAGTCATTACAGGAATAGGCCCTTATGCTGCACACCACTCCATCGAATCCTTAATTGATGGTTTTGATGAAATATGGAATATAGGCATTGCAGGATCACTTTCAAAAACTATTCAACCCAACGAAATACACGAAATCGGAAAAGTAAGTAAATTTTCATTTCATCCCGGAGGATTAGAAGACACTGCTTTTTACCATTCAGAATGCATCTTAAAGGAAATCGAGATCAATCAAAGCAAGATCAAACTCATCACAGCTGATTTTCCTCTTCATAATCCAACTTTACGTGATAGCCTTTCTTGCTCC
>JBDHQC010000147.1:0-4233 GCA_039806815.1 Parachlamydiales bacterium | reverse complement strand
TCTCAAAGTTTGAGGAGATACGCCTAAAAAATTAGCAGCTTCGCGAATGGTAAGTAATTTGCTCATGGTTGATAATATATGAGCAAGTTTGATTAAGATCAAGAAAAACTGTTAAAGCCCCGAGTGTCGAAGCAGTTGTTCCGGCATTATATTTAAAAGGCATTTCGACAAGGAGCTTCTCAGAAGCTCTAGAAGCGATTCTTGGGGAAAATGCCAAGGGTCTATCACCAACGAATATTGTACGTCTTAAACAATCTTGGGAAACCGAATATAAAGAATGGTGCAAGAGAGATCTTTCTGATAAACATTACGTATATCTTTGGGCTGACGGAATTTATTTTAATGTTCGTTTAGAAGATGATCGCCCTTGTCTCCTCGTTATGATAGGAGCATTACGAGATGGGAGAAAAGAACTTGTTGGGATATATGATGGTCATAGAGAAAGTAAAATATCGTGGTCAGAAGCTCTGAATGATCTGAAAAAAAGAGGTCTTTGTGTTAGTCCATCGTTGTCAATAGGAGATGGTGCGTTAGGATTTTGGACTGCATTAGAAGAGGTATTTCCTTCTGCAAAAGAACAGCGTTGCTGGGTACATAATACAGCCAATGTTTTGGATAAAATGCCAAAAAGCATACAGAGTAATGCTAAGAGAATGATACATGAGATGTACATGGCAAATACGAAAGAAAATGGTCTAAAAGCGTTCGAATCGTTTATAGAGTTATACGGAGCGAAATATCCAAAGGCTTGTGAATGCCTCAGAAAAGATAAAGAGAAGTTATTTTCTTTTTATGATTTTCCAGCAGAGCATTGGCAACATATTCGAACGACAAATCCTATAGAATCTACTTTTGCAACAGTCAGACACAGAACTCGACAGACAAAAGGGTGCGGATCACGTCTTGCAACACTGACAATGGTATTTAAATTGACAATAGCTGCTGAGAAAAAGTGGAGAAGGCTAAAAGGATACCAGTATCTTGAAAAAGTCATTAGAGGGATAAAATTTAAGGATGGAGAAGAAGTAATTATCGAGGGAAAAGTAATATAATTTAAATTGAGGAAATGCTTAAGGCTTCAGAACACAACATTTGACAGTATCTCTTTTTTTTATCTATCGCGCCGTAAAACCCACCCATAAATGAGCGGGTTTTACGGCGCGATAGATAAATGTTCATATACAATCTCGTTATTAAAACGAGAATCTACATACAAGTCTGAGATTTGTCAATGTAGTTTTCTTAAATAATAGACCGTCCAAGTTCCGGTTTTTTGGTATAGTCTGCAAAACCTATTACATTACCAGAATCATCTTCGATCTCAAAAGTAAAACCAGTTGCAGTTTCATGCATTTTTCCTGCAATTTCATGTCCACGAAGAATTTTTTCAGTACGCTTTGCATCTTGTACCTGGACCCAAAGTTTCGAGGGGGTGAGTGGATTTCTTTCACACAAAATAATACCCGGTTCTTCTTTGCCTATAGAAAATAAAGTGGCCTTCATGTGAGGTAGGGAAATTTTTTTTGTAAATCCCAGATGAGAATAGAACGTTGTGGCTTTCTCAAGGTCGGAAACTGTAAAAAATATATTGTCAATTCCTTTGATTTCGTTGGATGAATGCATAGAAGGCCTCGTTTAAAAAAATGGTATTTTTGTTTTTAAATTTTGTCAATTTTTTTTGCCAAAGAGACTGTAGAATCTTAGGGAATTTTGAGGAAAAATTATTTCATAAAAACTACACTTCTTTAAAGTCTCTGTTGTAAAAATTTGTATCCTTGATAAGTCTTGATAAGTTTATATTGATTTTTAATTATGATATTAATATATTATCACCTCAATTAATATAAATTAAAAAATATATGCAAACTAATAATTATAATTACTTTTGTAATTTACCGGTTGAACTGATTGGAATAATTTCACAAATTACAAAAATTCCAACTTCTGTAGCATTAGTTTCAAGGAGATTTTGCGTCGCAAGTGAACTAGGAAATTCATATTTAATTTCAGATATTCTGAAAAAAATTAATACTGAAATTAGTTCACGCACTAACCTCGATCTTGTCAAACGAATAGAGTTGAAACGGGGAACCCCAAATTTTTCTCATTCGCAGGCAGTGAAGTATTTGTTTTCATCATATGAAAATATTATAGGAAAAGAAGGAACAAAAAGTATTTGCGATAAAAATAAAGGCGATTTGTATTCGATAATAATAGAGTCTGCTTTGAAAGTTCGCGACTTGGATAGTGAAAATGATGAGAATTTAATGAGAATATGGCCAATATTGAAAGAGGAAATTAAGCAATGTACATCTACAAGTGGCAAAAATTTTCCTCAGATGCTATCAAAAAAAGATGAAAATATTATCAAGACTGCAGACGAAATTCGCCTATGGCTCGAGGAAAATTCTTTCAAGCTCTTTCACATTTCTACACTTTCTCTCAATGGCATTAATATTACATCGATTCCTTTAGAGATAGTGACAAAACTTCCAAGACTTCGACAGTTAAATCTTTTCAATATGAAGCATTCTCGACATATATCTCCTCGAGAGATTCAAAGAAAATTCCAAAATGCCGGAAAATGTATTAACATAGTTGTAACTTAAGAGATTATCATGACTCAACCAATTCTGAGTTTTGCTCAGCTACCGAACGAAATACTTACCCATATTTCCTATTTTGTTCAAAATCCTTATTCACTTTCACTTTCATCAAAAAATCTCACTTGCTGTGTTAATGAAAATTACAATCAAAAAATCAAAGAGATTTTCAAAATAATGACAGGAGAGTTCGCATCTCAATCGAATAGGAAGATCGTTCAAAACATACATGAAATGAAACTCCAGGGAAATTTAGTTCCAACGCGAATGTTCAAGATTTTGTATTTTTTATTAAAAGATCATCTAAAACCAAGTGATTTGGATGCCTCTTTAAATGACCTAAAGGGAGATCTTACTAGAAAAGCTCTTGCAATGGCCAAAAGAGTAAAGGAAATAGACGACGAAAATCTTGAAAAAGTATGGCCTCGAGTGCAAAATGAGCTAGTGGTCCAAAACTGTCCTTTAGCAAAAACGGTAAGCTTTAATTCTGCAGACCAAATTCGTCGATGGTTAGATAGATATGGTGTTTTTTTAATATATGTAAAAACATTGGATTTCAGTGATCTTGATATAACGTTTCTACCGGAGGAAATTAAATTATATGCTACTGATCTTAAAAAACTCATCATGTTCAATACAAGTCGCACAATGAAAATAAGCCTTGAAGCTCTATATAAGTTATTTCCTCCAAAAGATGATGATATCGTCCATATCATTATGACTTAAGAAGGTTTCACAGTTTACAAAATCATTCCCATATTGCTATTGTCTTGTATCGTAAAACGCTCCAGATAAAGATAGGACAATTTCTTTTGAAAAAAAAGGTCATAACATCGATACTTTTTGTTTGTATAATTTTTTGTGCTAGCGCAAAAATATTTCTCATAATGGTCGATGGGTTTACTCTCTCCAATATACACCTAGATATACCTTTCCATAAGGAATGGCAAATTCAGCATACAAATGATGAGGTAGCCTTTGCAAAATATGCTTTAAATCAAACATATCATTATCTTGGCAAAGGTACCCAATCGTATGCGTTTTTAAGCAATGATGGAAAGTATATCCTTAAGTTTATAAAATGCCAAAGACTTCGACTTTTGCCAATCTACGAAAAACTTCCCTTATTCGGATGGCTTGAAAAAGGCCGACAAAAGAAGATTCAAGAAAAAAAAGAACTTCAAAAGAAATTGTTTACAAGCTTTGTTCTTGCAAAGGAACAGCTAAAGGAAGAAACTCAAGTACTATTTGCGCATATCAATAAAACTCCTTTCTATGAAAAAACTGTGATTCTTTTCGATAAAGCAGGATTCAAGCATGAAGTTGCAATCGACAACGTTCCTTTTGTTCTTCAAAAAAAGGTGCAACCAATATTTCAGACGCTTGAAGATCTTTATGAAAAAAATGAACGAATAAAATTGAAAGATCGGCTTAATCAGATCATCAAGACACTCTATTCACTCTCCTTAAAACAAATACAAGTACATGATTCAAATTTGATCGCTCGGAACAATCTAGGATTTACAGACGATAAAGCATCCTTCATCGATATTGGAAGTTTTGCCTCCTGTAAAAATGGAAATATGCTCCCTGAAAAAACATTAAAAAGCCTTAAGCCCATCTCTCATTG
>JBDHQC010000146.1:0-4248 GCA_039806815.1 Parachlamydiales bacterium | reverse complement strand
AAGACTGGATACTTCCAAAGTACCAAGTAATAGTACCTCTACAAATTAGAGATGACAAGCACTACCTTTTTGGAGATTCAAAAGTCGACGATCCCTGGAAAAACACTCTGTATTGTTATAACTTATTTGAGTCGACATTAGAATAGCGACTCATTTCTTTTTCGAAGGAAGCTTAAATTTTTTGCCATCGACGATGAAACTTCCATTTCCGGAATGATGAATCGTACGTGGTCTTTTTCTAGAAGGAGTAATCCAGGCCTTTAAAACTTCGAGAATAAATATATTGTATTTTGTCACCATCTTCGTATCGACAACTTTGCATTCGAGATTGGCATAACATTCTGAAATAAGTGGTGGTTTTACGCGCGATGCTGCAACTTTCGTAAGATGAAATTTCTCAAATTTGTCGACCTTTGATCCGGTAGTGTTGCCAACACCGATGACTTGCGTTGCCAACTCAACAGTTGGAATATTAATCACACATTCCTTTGTTTCCTTTATGATGTTGAAAGTATAGTTGCGATTGCTAGTCACACATCCCACAATCGGCGGTTCAAAATCGATCATCATGTGCCATGACATTGCCATGATATTTGGCTTTCCTTTTCTGGATGTAGTGACCATCACGACAGGCCCTGGCTCAAGAAGTTGATACACGCGAGATAGAGGAAAAGATTTTTTTATCATATTAAATCCTTTCTCTCTACATAACACGCGTGAATTTTTTTCAATACTTAAAACTCTATGCTATGAAGAATAGCGCCATTATCTTCTTTTGCATAATAATACAACTTGTTGTCCTTCACGCGAAAATATTTTCCAGGTTCAATAAGAGAATCCATTTCTCGCTGTGTTATGTTAAATTGAGAAAATATGGTATGCGGTAATTGGAGTGATTTTACAAGTGTCCCCTTATCAATATCAAAAACTGATATTGAATTTGAATCGCATGTAGCAATAAAAACAAAACCGTTTGCGATTGTAATACCCTTAGAAGGAGTTAGGAGTGGATTTAAATCGTAAATTCTTACCACGTTGCCTTTTACAGGTTCATAAACGTAAAGTCCCCAATTATCTTCGGATTTTTTGTTCATAAAAAGAAAGTAATCATCAATGATATTGTATAATTCAAATTGAGATTCATCAATAAATTCAGTTGAACGATCAAGAAGAGTATTGAGGTCAAACTCTATTTTTGGTTGAAACGATTCTTCTAATATATCATGGGAATAAATTTTTTGATCTTTTTTAAAATAAACGACATTGTTTTTCAAAACACAACCTGTTTCTTCTCGAAGTTCGATAGGATATCCCCTTTTCAATATTTGTTCATTTTCAAGATCAATTATAGTATAGTATTCCCCCTTGCGAACATAAATCTGCTTTTTCTGACTATCAGAATGTAGAAAAAAAGGTGGTTTTGAATTTGGATTTGAGTATGGATTCCCAAAAAAATTGATTGAAGTTCGTACAATAAGCTCATTTACAAATTTTTCAGAAAGCGGTTTTGAAATACCATTTTCAAAGAGGAAAACTTGAACCTTTTCCTCTTTCAAATTAACTCCTCCCCATGCCACGACATTATCTTTAATTGGAATCAGACCACGAAAGATGCATGTTTCATCGAGTTCATTAATATTCTCGATTACCATTTTTATATTCGATTCATCTACAAGAAATGGCAAAGAAGGGAAAGGAGCTCTTTCCAGTGTATTTGGTTGTGACTGATAAAAGACATTACCGACCATATCTTCAGATTGTGCAACCACTTTCTCTGGTCGAAAATCCATAATTTTTTTCATGAAGGCAAATTTTATTCGAAGAGCTTCAAGTGGCACTTGGCCCCTATAACTCATAGGAAAGGTGCGGAAACAAATTTCTTTTTCAATAGATTTGTCACTTGCTATATCTCGTAGCCCTCTTGAGCTCAGTTTCAAAGAGCGTAAGTCATTCATTGGTAATAAGCTAAAAATATAGTGAACAAGCTCTATAGGAATTTTATCGATCATTCCTTCAAGCTGCCCTCTGGTTAATTTTTTAACTTGCTTTTCTGTATTTTTAAGTTTTTTTTCTAGTTTATTAACTTGTTTTTCGTTTTGAAGAGATTGGCATTTTAAACGCAATTGGTCAATATCGTGTAAGATGATGTTCTTGATAGGTTTAATAATAATACTATGGATAGTGTTGCTAGTTGCATTGTCAAGGCGCCGGAGATACTGATTTTTTATATCCCTAATAAATTCCGGCACTTGGGTTGTATCATCTACGCTTGGGATAGAATCTTCAGGTACAGATACTATCGCATACTCCGTATCTTGATGATGGCCAAAAAAACTACTTGCATATCTGAAAACTCTTGAAAGACCTGATTGATTTTCTGCATTTTGAGCATTTAATATTGCATTAGATAAACCAAAAATACTTTGAAGCGCACCATTCATTTCCATTCTCCATAAAAAAAATGTGACAAAATCTAATGCAGGATAAGAAAGACTTTAGATTTCGTCAATTTGGTTTTAATTCAAAAAAATTTCTATGCTGCAGTAAATGGCATCGAAGGAAGTTATTATGATCAATAAATTTTTAATAAATCGCACAAAAGCCTAATACCTAAAGATTTAATACCTTATGATAAATTATTGGAAAGAATCCAAGAAATAGAAGGAAATAAATTATTCTTAATTCCTGCTGAATCCTCAAAACGTTACAAAGTATTAGTCTATTTAGCCTGGGAATATCCTCTAATCCTATTAAGACTCAATTTTTAAAATAATTATTACCACAAAATTTCATTCATTGATTTTTATTATTAATTTTAATAAAATTTATATAAATTTTATGAATTATAATGAAATCAATCGTATATTTATTTTTATTCTTATTTACGCTCGTAGTCCCAAATATGAGTGTATATGCTATTGAAAATACTCAAGACAAAGATCGTTTTGAGACATTCATATCTTCTTTTTTTGGAACAAAACAGGACGTCACAGTTCGGCCATTATCGGGCGGCTGGTCAATGGCAAAGTTGTATTATCTCAAAACAAATGATAAAGAGTATGTAGTTCGTTTCCAAGACCTTGCAAGTTCTGCATGTGCAAAAGAACGGTATATGTCAGAAAAAGCATCTCAAAGACACATTGCACCTCAAGTATATCACATTGACCCAGAACAAGGCGTTATTGTAATGGACTATATCAACAATTCTACCACCATATCAATACAAGACGCGCAAACTCCCAGCTCTATTCGCGCCATGGCACGATCCTTGCAAAAAGTACATGAAATACCAAAGGTATCCTACCCTATTAATCGTCTACTAGATGATGTACACGATCAGTATTCTTCGTTGAAAAAGTTAGGACTCGTAAATGAAAGTATAAAAACATCCATGCTGATACTTGAACAACTCCAAAAAAAGCTCGATTCTTACCGATTTCCTCAGACAATGATTCACGGTGATTTACATATGAAAAACATATTTCTCACGAACAAAGGAACCATTTTGTTTATCGATTGGGAAGGCGCTCGTTATGATGATCCATTTTTTGACATCGCTCGAAGTGCTTGTACCTTTAATTTTACTCCGGAACAAGAACGTACCTATGTAACGGAATACTTGGGCCACAAAGTCAACGCAAATGAATGGCAGCATTACAAATTGTGCAAAAATATTACTATTTTGGCATTTCATATAGAATTATCCAAATTTGCATATGCTATGAATGACAATAAACCATTTATAGATATGTGCACTCCTGTTCAACCCTGGTCATGGTACATGCAACAATTTGTAGAAAACAAAGAAAAACCTAGCGCTGAATATATTTTCTCGTGGGCAAATTCTGTGTTGAAGCTGTACGATAGTCATTATGAAATGATCAATGCTTGATTTTGCAAATTCGAATCAAATATAACTCTGTGAGAACACAAGGAAAATCCCATGAGCATGCTAAGACCAAAAGCAGGTGTTGGTGTTGTTGTAATTAAAAATGGAATGCTACTTCTTGGAAAAAGAAAGAATGCACATGGAAATGGTGCATGGTCCTGTGCAGGAGGCCATTTGGAATTCGGAGAAGAGGTTGAAGAATGTGCCAAAAGAGAACTAATTGAAGAAACAGGCTTAAAGGCTCTTTCAGTCCACCTTGGACCTTGGGTAAACGATATTATTGACGAAGATAAGCACTACATCACATTGTTTACTTTTGTTACTGAATTTCAAGGAGATCCAAAATTATTAGAACCCGA
>JBDHQC010000145.1:0-4253 GCA_039806815.1 Parachlamydiales bacterium | reverse complement strand
CAATTCTTTCTATAGTGGATAAGGATCAATTTTCAGGTTAAGTGCGCGTTGTGCCATTGGAAATATGCGCATGGTGCATAAATCTACGTAAATTTGATATCATAGATGAGATCAATTAATCCGGTCCAATTAAAGCTAGAACCAACATTTGTGTAATCCATTTTTCATATTCATCAGAGGTCCATCCTCGTTCGACGACGAGCATGCGGTACATATCGCGACCGGTAAATGCCCAGAGTATGTCACGCGCTTTGGAAACCGTGAGACCCTTTTTAAGAGCTTTTTCCTTAGCAAGTCTTTTCACTGTTTCTTCCTGACGCTTATAGCGGCGCTCTTCTCGTTCTTTTTCAAGTTCCTTAAATTCAGGACTTAGAACTAAAGCACCTCTAAACATATCCATTTGCTTTTTTTCTGCATCATACATTTGTCGTGCGATTTTGGGGCCCATCGCAACTCGATCTTTTGGGGACATCTCACTCTTTACTTCTTCAAGTAAAGCTATATGCCGATCGATGGGAAGCGCTGAATCAAGTATCGCTAAAAGTATCCCTTTTTTTGATTTATAGAGGGAATAAATAGTAGGTATAGACACTTGAGCATCTTCTGCTATTTTTTCGATAGTAACATTTTCAAACCCTTCTTTTTCAAAAAGTTTTTGAGAAGAGACTAAAATTCGACTTTTAGTCTCTTGAGCTTTAGCAAGCCGTCCTTCGGAATTATAGGTTCTTTTTTTGAGTGTTGACATAAATATTGGATATAGTTCACTATAATGAATATAACAAACAGAAAAAAAATACAAGGAGAATTTTATGAATAATATAGAAATTGCAAAAACCTACTACAATGCAGTAGGAGTAAAAAACATCGACGGTATTGCTAAGTTCTTGCATCCAGATGTTCAATTTTCAGGTCCTCTTGCAAAATTAAAAGGAAAAGATGCGGTACTAGACGCGACGAAAAACTTTGCCAATATGTTTACAAGTCTTAAAGTACGCTTGGTAGCAGGGACGAACGATCAGGTCATCTTGGTGTATGATCTAGAGTTTCCAGAGCCTATTGGGAACATGTCTTCTAGTGTTTTAATGACTTTTAAAGATGGGCTTGTGACAAATCTCGAACTTTTTTACGATGCAAGACCCTTTGAAAAGAAAAAAGAAGAGATTTTTAAGTAATATTCCTTTTTGACATAGTTCTCTGTTGTAAAAATTGGTTATTTTGCAACACGAGAACTTTGACTTCTCGTTTCGAGTGCTTTATCTTCGCGATATTTGCGAAGATCATTTTTAAAGTAATGCCTCGAATGACTCATCGGGCAATTTTCTAAAACACCGAAAATTTGATAACCTTGCTTCAAGTAAAAATCTTTTCCTTGAAAATCAAAGGTGTCCAGGTGCGCTAAATAACAACCGTTCTTTTTTGCAATTTCTTCAACGTGATGTTAAAGTCTTGATCCATAACCTTGGCCTTTATATTGCTCGAAGATGAATAAGAGTGAGATATACAAAATTCCCTAATTAACATATTTAGCATTTATGCTACCAAGGACAGAGCCTGAATCGTCTTTCAGTACAAGATCGAGCTTTACTGTAACTGCACGTGGTAAATTTGAAACGATATGAATATTATAGTCTGTGATTGCATCTTGGATGATTTGATTGTCTTGTTTAGATGCTTGTAGAATTTTCATAGTTTTTTAAGAAATTGAAGATCATACGAGAAGTTTTTTCACCTGATTCACAAGCAGCTTCTAGAGTACCGGGTATATCGAGTAAAACAGATGTGTGTTCTCCTGCAAAATAGAGTTTTTGATCTATCGGAGCAAATAGTGTTTTTACTAATTCACCTTGTACTTCTGTAAGCGATGTTAACACATTTTCTTGTCCTGGTGCAATCTATGAATAAGAACCTTTTGCATGACGGTCATTTGGCCAGCTATGACCGACTGGACCTGAATAGGAATAAAAAGAATGATCATTTGCAATTGTAGGTGAGTTAACAGGCAAGTTTTCTTTTCCAAATCCCGCATCAATCATGGGTTTTTCTTTTTCAAAGGTTTGGCGGATAGTGGTTTCTGAAAACTTACTTGCTTCTCCAGTAAAGTACATATTGAGGATTTTGCGACTTGCATCAAATCCGGAAACGATACGGTCATTTGCAAAAAGCATACTTTTTGATGGTGGGTTTTGAAGGGGAGTCAATATTTTTGCATTGGTTCCATATTGGACGTTTTTTATCGTAGCGAGATTTTCTGAGGGAAGAACATGTTCATCAAATACAATATCTTCATAAACAGAACAAGGAATTGCAAGTACCAGAATATCTGCATCTACTTTGTCATTATCCTGAAATGTAAGAACAAAAGAGCCATCGCTTTTTTTTGAAATTTTTGTAAGTGGCTTATTGAGATATACTTTGTTTTCAAGTCTTTGAGCTATTTTTTCTAAAAGCGCTACATTTCCATCTTTCATACTAAAAAACGAGGCATAGTTTTCTATGTTGTCTTTTTTTTGGTAGACGGAAGTAATGCCCCCTAGAAGCATGTGATACAAGGTTTCTTTATAAATAGGAGACAATTTTTCAACAGGGGCTCCTTCATAAGCAGATAATCGCACCGACATTGCCTTATAAAGAGGATCATCTTCATCGAGCATTTCTCTTAGTACATCTTGCATAGTCCTTGATCGGCCTGCAATTTCGTTTAACTTTGTTTTAAGGTTTTCCGGATGATAGTTTTTTTTCTTTAAAAGATCATGAACAGGTACCATTTTTTCACCTGTAAAGTACGAATACTTGAGATTATATTTATTTTCCTTTAGCTCAACGTCAAATTCTTTGATGAGTCGATAAAGATTTTCAGCGCCTCCACCATCGGAGATGTTTTGCCCTCCTAATTCGACAATAGTATCCTCAATTTTTACAGTAAATACTCGTCCGCCAATGCGGTTTCTTGCTTCGAACACAAGAACATCCATTCCTTTTTGGTGTAAACGAAAAGCTGTCGTCAATCCTGCAAGGCCTGCTCCAACTACAACAACTCGTGGACATTTATACATCTCGATCATGTTCCTCAATTTGTACACAATCAGAATCGCTCAGCCAAATATTATTATCGATAAAATAATTTACCTGAAAAGTTGCCTTTTTTTCATTCAAGTCACAAAGCATATCATTTGCAGCAGTATAGTGTATGCCAACACACTTGATTCCATGCTTTTCCAATGAAGTAACGACCGATTGGACGTGTTCAAGCTCATCGTCGAGAAATACTACTTTATTTGGTTTAAAACTTATCATTTGTAAAAAAGTAACCAAAAGATCTCCCTTTGGGTGAAAAGAAGAAAAAAGAACACCTGATTTAAAAGCGGGAAAATGTGTGTGATTCGGGCTTTTGGGAAGAATAAGCAAGTTATTTCCTGGAAATGACGTGCTAAAATCAAATCCATGGCGTTTTAATTCATCTACGCGCCAATTTCCTGCAGCTCTTCCATCTCGTATTTTTGCTGGAGCTGCAGTAAAGGCGATGGTTGGAATTTGCTTTTTAATAAGTGTAGATACAAGTTCGTTGAGTCTTGAATCGACAACACAATGAGATGCTTGTTGTCGAATATCTCGAAACAAATCTCTATCTGTACAGTGTGCAATGAGACGTTTGAAAAGCTCTTTTCCTTTCGGCTTTAGAATAACATCATCAGGAACTATTAAAGTCGCATCGACATCGAACAACACAAGTGAGTTTGTATCGAGATTTTGAATTTTTCTTTCGATGACTGTAAAATCACTCGTGGTAAGAATTTTTCCTGAATGAAGAGACGTTGATAGTACTATGATACAGCAGAAAATCCAATACATGCTTCCTCATGAAAATTAAAAATTTGTTCTGAATACTACCAAGGACACTTCATTTAGTCCATATATGATTCTAAATATTATAGACGAATTAGAAAATTCGTCGTATCATTTTGCCGCATTTTGATGAACAAGAGGTAGTATATGTCGAAACTGAAGACTTTATTTATGCAATGTATAGCATGTCTTTGTTTAGTTCCGCTTTTTGGAACATCTGGCCAAATTGCAAAAGTAAACAATATGGAAATTTGGTATGAAACATTTGGTCAAAAAGACGACCCTGCTGTTTTGCTGATTATGGGAGCACTTGGCCAAGGTATTTTGTGGCCAACAGAATTATGTGAAAAAATTGCAAATTCTGGTTTTTACGTCATTCGTTACGACCATCGAGATTCTGGATTTTCGAG
>JBDHQC010000144.1:0-4306 GCA_039806815.1 Parachlamydiales bacterium | reverse complement strand
CAAAGGAAAAATTATGAGGAAGAAATTGAACAACTTACAGAAAAAGAGCGATGTCTTCTTTCAGAACGAATCGAGAAGACCTTTAAAGAGTTAAAAGATCTTTTGTCAAAGAATAAAGCATGCGATGAATCAAACGAACATATTTTTAAAACGACGAAGAAAAGAATCGATAAGCAAAAATGCCCTAAAGAGGAAAAACTGGCAAACATTGAAAAAGTACAACTTGCTTTTGAAAATGTGCAAAAAAGGCTACAAGTATTACAAGATGAAGAGTTTCTTTTTTTATTAGTAGATGGAACAGAAATAGATAGAACTCAAATTGCATTGACATTCGGAAGCGTTATATCGTCAGCAAATCTTTTGCTTCTCCTTTACGATTATTTAAGAGAAAACGAGCTTTGTGAAATTCACCTTTTGAATATCGCATATTTTGTGCTTTTTCTTGCGAGAAATAATACGGAAACAAACTTTTTTGAGAAAAACAATACAATACCGTTTAATTTGATCATTGAAGAACTTGAGAAACAGCCTTTATCCTCACACAATGATATTTCTAAAGTTCTGGAGCAATTGCATGCACTGATTTCGCAAAGTCGTAATTCTGTTTCTTTTCAGAGAAAGGTCGCGATTTCTCTAGAAGATGCATCGAAAAAAGTCTCATCTTTTTTAAGGCAGGTCATCTCCATATCGAAAAAGAGTAAAACATTGATAGAAGAATGTGCAAAAAATCTCTTTCAACTCAATTCAAGGCTCTATTCGGATCTTATTCCATATGATCTCGTCAGAGTGAATAACAAAGAAAAAAATATGCCTCGAGTAGATTTCATCATTCGGGTCTATAATAATTTTTCGATGCATTTTGTAGTAAAGTCAATCCTCGAGCAAGAAGAACTTATTAATAGGGCATGTCTTATTCGATTTTATATCGATTTAAGCAAAAAATGCCTTAAAATGAATGATCTCGTCGCAAGTTATACCATTTATAATGCTTTGGTTCACAGTTCTATAGGACGCTTACATTCAAGTTTTGATACAGCCTTTCAAGAAAAAGGGTATAAAGAAAAATATCAGAAAATAGAAGAATTTTTTACCGTCGCGGGGAATTTTCCCAATGTGAGAAAGCTTATAAGAGAAAAACGCTCGTCCAGTTCTTTTGTCATTCCTCCTATTGCCATATTTTTAAAAGATATTCTTTTTGCCGAAGAGGTGTCTCCAATTGTAGGATATGCAACGAAGAGAAGCTATAATTATAATAAAATCAAGGACGTTTACGAATTAATTCAAGATTTTTTATCTTTCCAGCTAAAGGTAAAAGAACATTCGAAAAGAATTTTTAAGCAGAAATTTAAAAATAATCATATAGCTCGATATCTTCTCCAAGATCCTTCTTTATTTTCACAAATAGAGGATGAGCTTTATGAGCTATCACAAAAAATTGAACCGTAATCTTCATAAATTATAATTGATTTTAATATTTATTAATTATTATAATTATTACCATTTTATAATAATAAATTAGGTTAAAATCATGCATTTAGATTTAAAGAGTTATGCAAGTTCAGAAGTTGAATCTCCAAAGTATTCGCCCTCTTCTGATTCGAAAGTCGTATTAAGTCCAAGAAGAAAGGTGGAAAGAAAGAACGTAACGGGATCGACCTATGATAAAAGATGCAATTTTTGCACGTTACGCCATTCTGGAATTTTTAAGACTATTGATAAAATAGATACAAGTTTCATAAGACAAGTTGCAAAGCCTGAAAATGATGAACTCGTCTTCAAAATGAAAGCTTTGAGAATTCAACAGGCTTCAAAGAGTAGAACTTCTAGCTTTCGCTCGCAGTCATCTCGTGATTTTTCTCGTTTCCTATTATCAAGAAAATCTCATTCAATAGAAAATTTTTCAAAACAACCGGGAGTTTCAAAACAATGCGAAGAGGAAAAATGCGAAAAAGAAAAAGAGACGACGGAAAAAATTTGCGAACCTGAAGGTTTTATAAAATTTCTCAATAAAAAACATCACAAAAGTGCTATTAAAAAACTTACTGAAGTTGAAAGACAAAAGCTTAAAGAACAAATCGATTCTCATTATTCGCGATTAGTAGTTCCCAAAAGTTCAATAGACAAACTTGATGGTTTGAAAGAATGTAGTGAGGATCAAAAATTATTCGAAAAGGTAACAAAGGTTAAAGCTTCATTTGAAAAAGTTCAAAAACAAATCCAAAAAGAGCAAGATGCCGAATTGATGTTTCTTATTTTACAAGGAACAGATGAAGATCGAAAGTTACTTTCAATCCATTCAAATAGTATTCTCAAAATGGAGAATCTCTTTCTTATTGTTGCAAAACACCTTAAGAAGACAGAACTTTGTACGACTCATCTTTTTAACTTGCTTTCTTTTATGTTGAATTGCTGTACAAATAATAGGTTTGATGTAGTTAACTGTAGAAATTTTGAACTCGCGGTATCAAATTTGGAAACTCAACCCAATAATACCAATTATTGTGTGTATCTGGGAGAACTGCGGGATGTGCTCTATAATCATCAAAATGAATCGCCTAATGATATACACTCTGAAACCCTTCAAATGCCACCATTTCTTGAAGAGGTTGCTTTAAATACAAAACGTTCAAAATCGAAGGAAAAGAGATTTGCAAATCAGATGATGGAGCTTCAACGTCATTTGTATAATTCACTTCAAGTCGAAGATTTAGCTTTGGAAAAAAGTAAGGAATCAGATGCGGTTTCTTTATTTACTCGATATTCTAAAAATATAACGAAATTTATTGCTCATGCAATTCTAAAAACGGAAAATCTAGAAGAACGAGGACAAAAAATCAGATTCTTTTTGAATGTCTGTAAAAGATGTCTAAAAAATGGAGATGTTGCCTCGACTATAGTAATTTTCCATGCGCTTGGAGATTCGTCGATCACGAGATTGAAAAAGAGCTTCAATGTTGCTTTAAGTTTTGATAATAATAGGGTGTTCTTTGAAGAACTCGATTCTCTGTGTTCCCCATTACATAATTTTCGATCATTGCGAGCCTATTATGAGACAAGGTCAAAAAGTCTTACCCCTGCGTATGCTGTTTTCTTGAGAGAATATGAATTAAAAAAAGAAGCGGGTGCTATAGTGAGTTATGAAACAAAACGAAGATATAATTATGAAAAAATCTACGATGCACACCATCTTATAGAGCAATACTTACACTGGCAGGAAAAACCAAAGCATAATGAAATTCTAAAAAGTCCTTTTGCCAGGTATTTTTTACAAACACTTCCAGACGATGACCCAAATACTCTTTATGAACAGTCTTTGCGGTTAGAGCCCATCATTATTGCACTGTAAGGTATACTATGGAGCTCATTGAATGAGCTCTATTGTCATTTTTCAGGTTGCGGTGCAATTTTTTCGGAAAGCACTTCTGTAATGGCAGCCTTTACAAACTCAATTTTTGAGCCGTCGACCATTTCGACAACAACAGTATTTTCATTGACTTTTGAGACAGTCCCAAGAATGCCCATGGCATTTACTTTGTCGCCTTTTTTCAAAGAATTTCTTAAATTATCTTGTGCTTTCCTACGCTTTTGTTCAGGTCTCCACAAAATGAAATAGAAGAATGCAAGAGCTATTGCAACCATGGTCAGAGTTGGGTAAAGGCTCTGGTCTTGAGGAGGTTGGCTTTGTGTTGCTGTATCTAATAAAAATAAAGCTATCTGACTCATTTTTTTTCTCAGTAAAGATGTTTTAAACTTTCTATGT
Source organism: Parachlamydiales bacterium (assembly GCA_039806815.1). Taxonomy (GTDB): domain Bacteria; phylum Chlamydiota; class Chlamydiia; order Chlamydiales; family FEN-1388; genus JBDHQC01. Next base: position 546 of record JBDHQC010000144.1, on the reverse strand, counting down.
TGCATAAAAGAGAAATTAAATTCAATCTGTTCCTAAAAACGTGTATAAACGTGTTCATTTTGTTGCGCTCTCTGAGTGACTGCCCGGTCATAGAATTTCTTCTCCCGGCTTTAAAGTCATGAGTTTGAGATACTGTGTTCCATTATGTTCAAAAACCGTATAACAAACGGCATCGAACTTTAAAGTTCTTGCCATCTTGACGCAAGGCTCTTTGGCTTTTAGAGATTTTACCTGACGCAAAAGGTATCTGCAAATTTTTCGGCATACTTTTATCTATCGCGCCGTAAAACCCGCTCATTTATGGGTGCGATGTAAGGCGCTCCTATTGAGGAATAATACTTTGTTGTTCAATATATTTATGTATATACTCAAGTGGAGCTCTGCCACAACTTCCTGCAAAATAACTCGGTGACCAAAAATTTGACCCCCATAATGCTTCTGTAATAGAAGGATATTTCTTTTTTCGAATAAGTCGCGATGATACTCCTTTTAAACTATTAACAAGCTGAGAAACTGCAACTGTTTGAGGATAGTTGATTAATAAGT
>JBDHQC010000143.1:0-4333 GCA_039806815.1 Parachlamydiales bacterium | reverse complement strand
TTGTATAGGTGCTCACAACCTTTTAATTTTTGTTGCCAGAATTGAAGGTCATACGGCTTGGAATGTTTTATCTCATGTCTTATTTGAGAAATTGCATTTTCCAGGTCATTTTGAAGCTTTTTATTCTGAGCAATTTGGTTATGTACCACATTGCGTCCTGCATTGAAAAAGTCGTTTGCAGCGTGTTTGGATGTTGCAGGAATGTCCGGTATTATATCTTCAACAGTTCCTTCCACATGATATTTTTCACACAATGAACCAAGTTTTTCAATTTTCGTACGTATGTCATTATATTCTTCAGAGCGAATTTGCTCGTTTGGTGTTTTTTTAATAACTTTTTGCCCAATGTTTTTAATAAGAGTGAATTTTTCTTCTTCTCCTATGGTATCTAAGAGAGAACTTTCCAGGGCTTTTTGAGTGTGTTCTGCTTGTGAAAATATAAGAGCATTCTTGATGACGTTTACATAGTTTGCATTATTTTGAGATTTATTTTGTATCCTGTCTGCAATAGCGGTGATTTGATCGTCGGATAACCATCTGAGAACATTTGCAGGACTAATCTGGTCTTTATTGTTTTCATCTATAAGAGAAATGATTTTGTTCGTTACTTCTTCGGTGTCCGAAGAGCGAAACTGTATCCATTTTGCCTGGAAAAAACCCTGCATTCCTTTACAGTTTCTCGAACGTTAGGATTTTATTCTTTTACAACGCTTTTAATTTCAGAAACAAATGGTTCAAAAAATGTAGTAGTCCCTGTTTCTTGCATAAGATCCTCCTTAGCCTATGGAGTTTTTTTATAGTAAAGAATAAATTTTAATTCAATATCAAAAATCGCAAACTCTCCCTTTACACTCTAATGGGTTTTCATTATACTATCCATTTTACCATAGATTGAGATTTGAGTATGTCAAAAGCCAAAGTAGTTGCCCAAAACCCATTGATAATGCGTTGCCATAGATTAATGGAAGCCTTTGCAAAATCCGATGACGAACGCGATTTTTACCTCGATCGGCAAGAAGGATTTTTAATCTATGCAGACCTCGATAAATCACAAGAAGAATTAAATGACCTTGAGCGTGAAATCCAAGAAAACCATGAGCGGTATTGTGCAATTCCAAAGCTGACTTTTTATGAAATTAAAAAAGTCATGGAAGGGTTTGTCAACGAAAAAGTATACGATATTGATACAAAGGAAAAACTTCTCGACATTATACAGTCAAAAGAGGCTCGAGAAAACTTTTTGGAGTTTATCTACGATCATCATTCAGAGCTTGAAAAATGGCAACAGTACTATCAAGAGCGGTTTCGAGTCAGAATCATCGAATGGCTGAGAAACAACGAGTTTGATTTTGTATTTGAAGAAGATCTCGAGCTTACCAAATCTATCGTCGAGAAATTAAAGCTCAACTTATTTAATCCTAAGGTGCAAAAAGACATTTTGAGTGCAAGGAAGATGCTTTTTGCAAAAGCAAAGACGTATTATTCGAACGAAGCACTAAATCCAAGGCCAAAACGGGGACGTCCACCGAAGCAAGTTGCAAAAGTTGAAGCAGAGCCGCAGTTTTCTCAAGACATTTACACGACAGTTCCAAAAGACGTAAAAACTTTTCTCTTTTCCCCTGACTACAGTACGTCATCTGCTATTGTCACATTTTCCGGTAAATATACGTCCGAAGCAGATCTACTTGCTCATAGAAAGCAACAATATCAAGGCCAAACGATTGATCTACAAAGCCTTACAGAAAAGCTTCAGGCATTAAAAAATCTTTCCATGCAAAGAAGCCTTATTTCGAAACAAAGCTTACTTGACGACGTTGACCGGAGTGCAGGTTTTGAAGAAGTGCAAAAACTATCCTCTGACGTTATGAAGGAAACTTCTGAACTGAAGAAAAAACTCAATGGGAAAAGACTTCAGGCAGAAAATCCTTTTGCATCGACAGGAACTGATTTTGTTGCAACGCCACGCACAAAAGCGATAAAGAAACCTCCACAGAAAGAACCTGTGAAGAAAACTGGTGCAAAATCGGCAAAAGCAGGATCCATCCAGAGTAAAAAGCCCGTTAAAAAAGCTGCAAGTAAAACCACGAAAAAAGTAGCTGAAAGTGCTCCTAAGCGAGGAAGAACTACTGTATTGCGAAAACTGAGACGTTCAAAAAAATAGAATGTACTAACGTTTGTTTTTCGTAAATTCTTTACAGTTGGAACCAACACTAGGGGAATATCGTTACTTTCGTTCCAAGTGCAATCTGAGGGTATAATTCTTTGATGTCTTTATTATACATTCTGATGCATCCATGAGTCCAATCTTGTTCTTCAAGATACCCATGAATAAAAATTTCTCCGCCAAGTGGGGTTTTCCAGAGAGGAATTTTCCCTTGTAAATTGCAAGAAATGATGTCTTTGTATTCTTTTTGTGAAATTACTTTTTCATGTAAGGCATTTTCTGCATCTTTGTTGTTGGGGTAATTTAAACCGACGCTTAAATAATATTTCGATTTTGGATTTTTTACGCAAATTGTGTATTCGCCCTCTGGTGTCTTCATGTCGCCTTCGCGCATCTTATGCCCTTTTTCTGATTTTCCTACGGCAATAGGGTATGCTTTTACACATCTTCCAAATTTATGTACTTCGAGTGTTTTCTTTGATTTGAAGACTTTGAGTTCCATGGAAATAGAACTCATCCATTTAGCAAAATCTTTAAAAGGTGCATCTCCGGTATTTTCGTATTGTTTGTATACGAGATTATTTCCAAAACATGATGCAAATCGATCAATACTTTCTATTGGAACACGATCTGATTTTGCATTTCCAACTAAAAAGATTGGAATTCTAAGATCTTTTATATCAAAAAAGAGTTGCTGATTCATTATGGATGCCCAAAAACGGTATGTGTGCCCATTCCAAAATAACTCGTTTGCAGGATTTTTTTCGATTTGCTGAAAATGGTCTTTCAGTAAATGCGTTTCTTTTTCGAGTTCTTGTGCATTCGTTATTCTTTTTTTACGCAATAAAGAGATTAAAAGTTCATCTTTTACTTTCATACCTCCACCTGTTTCAATCAAAACAAGAGCTTTTATTTCCGGAATTTCTTTTGCAAGTTTTCCAGCTACAATTCCACCATCTGAAATGCCAATCAGAATGAGTTCGCGATTCCAGGCGGGGAGAAAATTATTCCGGAGCTGCTCAATGAGAAAATGATAGCTTGATAGGCGTTCATCGATTGAATCGCACGTGTTGAAAAGGTTGTCGTCTACCTTTTTTGTTCCAACTCCTGGGCATTCAAGTGTAATGAGTCCTAGTTTTAAAGAAGTAACAAGAGGTTTTATTTTGTTGTGATGAATTTTTACAGTTTGTTTTTCAGATCCTTGAATGAGAATGACAAGAGGGTGTACGTCTATATTTTCCGGTGACGAATAATATCCGGTAAGAGAATACGAGTTTTGTCGAGAAAGTGAAAAAGCATCCTGATCGGTATAGCCCAAAATTGCAGAGAACGTTGCCACAAGAAAAAAGAGTACAAATTGCATGAAATTTACATGTAGAATTTTGTTATTACATTACAATTTTACTTCAAAGTGCTGCAATGTAAAAAAGCTCCAAGTGTATTTTACCTTGGAGCATTGAGGGAGATTACTGTGTTACAGGTTCTTCTTTTTCAACGACTATGGGATCTTCTTGAACAGATTTTTTTGGTGGAAGTTGAGGAGGTTGTTGTACTTGATTTTGAGCTATGTTTATATGTTCTTGAGGACGCAATGTTACGTGTAGGTTTTCTGGAACAAGTCGCCATTGTCCTCCTGTGAGAGCATCGACACCCCAGCCGATTGGCCCTCCGCAAATGATATTTCCAGCAACTGCACCACTAAATACGCGCTCGAGCTTTGCGGATTCTGTTTTGTATCCAGGTTTTGAAATCGAGAAAATATAATCGCGTTTTCTCTTCAGGTCAAACGTTGCAGGAGTTACCATGGAAATTTCTCCATTAGATACTGTTGCACCTTCCGGATCACTTGTAACAGTAACCTTCTGACGAGTTCCATTGATAATAGATGCACAGCTTGTAAAGAGTCCACAAATTGAACAAAGTATAGTAATAAGTAGAATACTTGTTTTGTTTTTCATTAAAATCCCCAAAGGTTAATTTTTTTTGATGCAATAATTATTAGTAAATTATTAAGAAAATGCAATAAAAATTAATATTTTATTTAAAAATGGCTTTGTTGAAAAAGACAAAAAGATAAATATTTGAAAAACATTTAATATAGTAAATTATTTAATTGTCACCAGATAGGCGAATCATCTTATTCATTACATGACAACGAAGAATCATTTC
>JBDHQC010000142.1:0-4335 GCA_039806815.1 Parachlamydiales bacterium | reverse complement strand
GAAAAAGTCTATGGATTGGGTTTTAGTCGATGCCCCGTGTTCTGGAACCGGTACGCTTCGTCGCAATCCCGATATGAAATGGCGTTTTACTTGTGACATGCTCACTCGTTTAGTTGGCCAACAAAGGACCATTTTCGAACAAGCGCAAAGCTTTTTAAAACCCGGTGGCCATATTGTCTATGCAACATGTAGCATTCTCAAACAAGAAAATCGCGAGCAAATGGAGCGCATAGTAAAGAGTCACCCAAGTCTTACACTTGATGGCCCTGTTTTTGAAAGTACTCCTAAACCCAATTCCAAAGATGGTTTTTTTGCTTTTGTTGCAAAAAAAGCACTCACCTAATTTTACAATAATTTATGTAATTGAAGAATATCTCTTTTTTAGATTAGCATTTTTGCCTCTGTTAGTTTAGCAGATGAAAAAAACTAAAATAAAAAAGAGAACTATGAAAAAACATTTTTTTATTAATTCATTTCTAATAGTTGCTGGACTTTTTACTAATGCATATGCAAGTCAAGATGGCGATACTAAATTTGAAGGTGGAATCACTCAAGGCTGGAGAAAAGATGCTCTCACGGGTAGCATTACAGGTCCTCATGGAAAGCCAAAGAAAATGTTAAAGTCAAAATATCAAGGCATCAATGTATACGATACGCGCCTTTTAGGAAAAATTTCTAAGGACGGATATTTTCTTTCCGGGATGGCAGGATATGGCGTCGTTATCGATGGAAAATGGAGAAACTTTGCTTACATGAGAAATCCACGCCTTGGAAACGAAAAATTCGAGTTTTTGCGCTCTCACGGCAAAGTTTCAGGAGATTATACGTTTGATTCACAAATTCTCATCGGAAAAGATTTTGCTTTAGGTGAAGTTCTGACAATTGCTCCTACAGTTGGCTATGGCTATTATAAAATGGACCTCAAAACAAAAAAAATAAAAGCACGAGCCTTCGGAGTAAAAACAAAATTCGGCAAATTGAAGGATAGAACTTCCTGGTTTGGACCACAAGTAGGAGCGCAGGCAAAACTTGCCCTTTCTCAATCTTTTCGCATAACTGGAGAATACAATTATCTCTTTGCATTGCAAGCAAGAAGAGACATGCGCGTTAAGGGGACAAAATTAAATTTTAAAGAAAAAGCTCATGGTTTTGGACACATCGGTGTCGTCGGTGCAGAATATGATCTTACAAAAAATCTTGCTCTTAAACTCGAAGGTGAGTTGATGAAGTTTGTTACAAACAAAGGTAAAATAACTAAACCAAAAAAATCACATCAACGAGTTCATGAGCTAGAAAGATTTGCAAAAGAAGTGCGTCTTTCTTTGATGTATAAATTCTAAAAAAAAATTTACCACAGAGCTTTTAGAGAAATAGAGAATAAAAATACTCTGTGTCTCCAAAGTCTCTGTTGCAAAATTTATTATAAATTTCAAAATAAACAAAAAGAACTATGAAAAAATATTTTTTTATTAATTCGTTATTAGTAATGACAGCTATTTTTAGTTGTGGTTATGCAGAAGAACAAAAAGACCAAGACGATGTACAAGTCGAAGCAGAAGTTACTCAAGGTTGGAGAAAAGATAGCCTAAAATGGGCAATTTCAGGTTCTCACGGAAAACCGAAGAAAATTTCTAAGCTCAAGTATAAAGATATGAATGTGTACGACACACGTATTCAAGGCAAAGTTTCTCGCGATGGATATTTCGTACGCGGAATGGCAGGGTATGGAGTTATCGTTAACGGAAAGGACCAAGATTCTGATTACGAAAGAGGCCCTCATACTCGTAAAATGAAAGTAGAACATTCTCGTACTCACTCAAAGATTAAGGGCGATTATACTTTCGATTCCCAAATTCTCGTTGGAAAAGAATTTGCTCTTAGCCCTGTCGTATCGATTGCTCCGACTCTCGGCTACGGATACTACAAATTGAATCTGAGATCCAAAGATTTGAAATATAGCATTCCAAAAGGCGAAAAAGGAATGAAAGGATTAAATGCAACTGAGAAATCGACGTGGCATGGTCCTCAAGTAGGTCTTCAAGGAAAAATTGCTCTTTCTCCTGCATTTCGTATAACAGGGGAATACAATTTCCTCTTTCCATTACACTGTACCAAAAATAGTTACTGGAAACTCAGAAAGCTGCATTTTCGTCAAAAGACTCACGGGACAGGTCACATTGGCATAGTCGGTGCAGAATACGATATTACAGAACAACTCGTTTTGAAACTCGAAGGTGAGTTGATGAAGTTTTCGACAAAAGGAAAAGAAACAAAGCCAAAATGGCATATTCGCGTACGAGAAATGGAACGCCTTGCAAAAGAAGTAAGACTTTCCTTGATGTATAAGTTTTAAATAATAACTTACTGAATTTTTAATTAAAGGCCGCTTTTAAGCGGCCTTATTTATTTAATAGATATTAATCAAATAATTATGATATAATTTTTTTTTATTAATAGAAGTTAAATATATGCAAAGTGTTGATTATTCTTTTTTAAAAGACATGAGAGAAAGGTACCCTGAATTGCGTTCTATAAATTTAGAACATGCATTGCCAAATCAGTCTTTTGTCACAGTTATTTGGAAGAAATTATACGAAAAAAATCAGAAAATTACTGATGTTGCAAAAGTATGCTTTCAATTTTTAGAAGATTTATTGCAAAAAGAAACAACGATATCATCAGAAAAAAAAGAAATTCTTCATCGAATTCAAGACGATACTTTTGAGTATTTAAATGAACAGGTTTCGACAGGAACTGTAGCAGGACAAATCGATGCGATTGAATATTCTAGTATTTTTGATCTGTATTTAGAAAAAAGAAAAACGCGCTCTGCTGCAAAAGAAGAAAAGTCTTTAAAAGAAGAAAAGTCTTTGGATGGTAAAAAAGAGCCAGCACGCGACGATACTATTGCAATTCTTCGTTGTTTAAAAGAACAAGGGGAAAAAATATGTGTCTACGTTGGCAAAAGACATAAAGAAGAGTTGCCAAAAGAAGAAGGGGTATGGACCTCTTTAGATATTAAAGACGATTCAAGTTGTGGAGATAGATTCCATTTGCAAATAGACATGAATGATTCTAAAGCAATTGAAAAAATAAGTGGCTTATTTGATAAGTGCGTTGTTGATCTTTCTGTCATAAAGTTTTTTAATGGAGATCATGCTGCAATACTCCATAAATTATTAACTAGAAATAAAAATTCAGAGTTGATAGTTGAAGCTTTGTCAGGAAGTACTCTGATTTGTGACGACCCTAAAAAAGATTTTTCTGCTGAAGCTGTAAAAAATACTGCAAAAAACGGCAATGTTCTCGTTCAATATTCGAAAAGAAGGGAATTTGGAATTGAAAAAGCCGTAGAAAATGCAAAGGTATTTACGCTCCAAATGGCAAAACAGCACTACGAAACGTTATTTCACGAAGTGACGCTTATTACAGATGCTCCATTTCCTTATGATTCTCAGTATCGAAAGGAAGATAATAAATACTTTTTTCTTAAAAATCCAAAGTAACAAAAAGAGCTTGAAAATATAAGGTCATCCCTTTCACAATAAATGAGTATCTAAGCTGAAAAATATAAAAAGTAATTCATGAAACGCATTTTTTGGTTGTTAGCTTTTTTTGTTGTCCTTATTTCTTTTTCTGACCTTTGCGCAGCAGAACGAAAAATCGTCGTCAATAACCGCGTGCTTGCAAAAGTCAACGGGAAAGCTATCTCCGTCATTGATGTCATGAAGAAGATGGATATGCTGTTTTATCGACAGTATCCTCAATTTATTCAATCGCCAGAAGCTCGATATCAGTATTATCTTTCCAACTGGAAACGGGTTCTTTCAGATCTCATCGATCGAGAACTTGTGATCGCTGATGCAGAGGAAAAAGCGTTTGAAGTTTCCCAAGGCGATATTCGCGAAGAAATGGAAGAAATTTTTGGTCCTAATGTTATGTTGAATCTCGATTCGGCAGGACTTACCATGGACGAAGCATGGGAAATGGTAAGAGCAGACATCCTCATTCGCAGAATGCTCTATATGCAGGTAAAATCGCGCATTTTTCCGCTTGTCACTCCAAAGGAATTATGGAAAGGATACAAAGAACACGTCAAGAATATTGAAGGCGAAGAAGAATGGGTCTGGTGTGACTTGACGATCAAAGCAAATAACGGAAAAAATACTGAAAAAATAGCAGATCTTGCTCATAAAGCGCTCATTCAAGAAAATTCAAATTTTGATACAATTACAAAAGCGCTTGAAGAAAAGAAAATTGACATGACAAAAGTTGATCTTCGGATATCACCGGTCTATCGCCAAAAAAAGGGTGAAATTGCCCCGCATCTCGTGG
>JBDHQC010000141.1:0-4342 GCA_039806815.1 Parachlamydiales bacterium | reverse complement strand
AAATGATTCTTCGTTGTCATGTAATGAATAAGATGATTCGCCTATCTGGTGACAATTAAATAATTTACTATGTTAAATGTTTTTCAAATATTTATCTTTTTGTCTTTTTCAACAAAGCCTTATGATACAAGGAAATCGAAGCGAAACTAATATTGGAATGAATATTAGTGAGCTTCGATTCCCTTGAGGCTAACTGAATTACAAGAAATTTACCCTTAGTTATTTTTAACTTATGTTAAATAGATCACTATTGTATTCAGCGCTGTTTTCTTTAGGATCTTAAAGGACGAGAAAAGCGGTATATCTCAAGTGTTTTTGAGTCAGAGTCCTTCTGATTATTATTTTTCCCGAGATGGCATTGGAAAAGAAGGCATCACAAATCAAGAACAAATGATCATAGCCGATCCCCACTTAATTATCCGAAGCTTGCGTAAATGGCACTGTGATACCACTCAACGATATGATCAAAGACGCCTATGATCGCATCTTTCATTATTCAGTTCTGCAAAAAGAAAAATAATTTACATCCTCTCAACAGTCTCAACACCTAAAAGAGTAAGTCCTTGCTTTAGGACTCGAGCAGTGCACTCCGTCAATAAAAGCCTGGAATTTTGCTCTAAAGAACCTTCTACGCGACAATCTCGAAAGAATGCATTGAACGTCTCTGCAAGCGAATATAAATAGTCCGTTATGCGATTTGGCAAAAGTTCTGAGATGCACATATCTAAACACTCTGGAAATTGGACAAGCCGCAATGCTAAAGCTTTTTCACCTGGATGCACTATTTCTATTTTTCCTTGTGATATGAGAAGCTCTGTATCTATTCCAATTTTTCGTTTTATGCTATTTGCTCGAACATAAGAATAGATGATAAATGCTGCAGTATTTCCCTCAAATCGAAGCATGCGATCGTAGCTAAAGACGTAGTCGCTTTGCCTATGACCACTTAGGTCTGCATATTTTACAGCACCTACCCCTAAGGCTTTTGCAACTTGAAGTTGCTCTGTTTCTGACCAGTCGGGATTTCGACTTTTCACGATTTCAAGTGCCTTGTCAACTGCTTGCTGTAAAAGATCGATGAGGCGTTCTGTTTCTCCTGATCGCGTTCTGAATTTTTTTCCATCCTGGCCAAGAACAACACCAAATGGCACATGGTCGACGCGTACTTTTGCAGGATCCCAATACCCTGCTTTTCGAGCGGTCTGAAATACCATCTGAAAATGCAAGGACTGCCCTGCGTCTGTGACATAGACCAAGTGATCTGCTTTTTCCTCAAAAATGCGCTGATGTATCGTAGCCATGTCAGTCGTATCGTAGTTATAACCTCCATCTGACTTTTGAATCATTAAAGGAAGAGGTTCTTTGTCTTTAGAAATAAACCCTTCTAAAAAGATACATTTTGCACCATTGGAGATGGTTACAAGACCTTTTTCCTCTAAGTCTTTGACAGTTGAAGCAAGACGGTCGTTGTAGTAGGATTCTCCGCGATCTATGAGATGAATATCTAAAATGTCGTAGATTTCTTTATATGCCTTTTTTGAGATCTCACAAAGAAGATGCCATATATTTCTTGCCCTTTTTTCTCCCCCTTGCAACTCGACTACAGCAAGCTGTGATTGTTTTTTAAACTCTCCATCTTCGTCAAAAAGAACCTTTGCCTTCCTATACATTGCTACGAGCTCAGAAAGACTCATCGATTCGAGTTTTTTGTCGAGATTCATCTTCTCGCTATAGGCAATCAACATCCCAAAAGAGGTTCCCCAATCGCCTAAATGGTTAATTCTGAGAACATCGTGACCTAAAAACTCAAACACACGGGCAAGGCAATCCCCAATAATTGTCGACCGCAAATGCCCAACATGCATTTCTTTGGCAATATTCGGTGAAGAAAAATCTATGACTACCTTTTTCCTTTTTGACGCATGCATGTTCAAATTTTTACTTTTTATCATATTCATAACGCGCGATGCTAAAAACTCCGAACGCAGTGTAATATTGATAAATCCAGGCCCTGCAACAAAGAGCGATTCGATGACTTTATCTTCATCGCAAGAAGGCAAGGCCTCGAGCAGCTTTTTTGCAATTTGAAGAGGAGACGCACGTAGGAGCTTTGCCATTTTCATTGCGCTGTTGCATTGATAGTCTCCAAAAGACTCTTGAGTGCTTTTCGTTACTTCGACGATGAATTCTTCTTTTAGGATATCAGGAAAGGCCTTGATGAGAGCATTGAGCACTGCTTTTTCGAGTTTTGCTTGAATGGTATCAGAAATTTCTTGGTGTTTGACTGGTTGCATAAACCTTGGCCCTTTAGAGTATGTCTTCCAGATGATACTTCCGATTCGCATTAAAAATCAAACGCGAGAACTTTTAAACCCGATTGGCCAGGCTTCAATTGAAATAATGATTTTATTTTAAATTAAATCAATTTCTTGGTATTCTTTTTAACTTGGATTGGAAGGCAGGCATTTTCCTTGTCTATCCTTAAATCCTACTTGAATGAAATGTTACTCCAAGAGTACAGTTTTCTCTATTATAATATACTCGAATGCTCGAGGAATGGATGACCACAATGTTACTTTCAGAAGAAAATCAAAAAATTCTTAAGAATTACTTCGAAAAGACGAGCAAGCCTGAGCTCATCTCGACGTACTTATATTTCATTGAACACGCTTTTACACTCTCTCCAGTCCTTTTTGTTCGAGATAAAATCGTCTATCAAAGCGTCCGGAATGCAATTGAAATTCTCGAAAACGAAGGAAAGCTTTGGAGAGAAACAGAGATCAAGATTGGCTATACGACGAGTTCTGTCGATGATCAGACGAAAAAGATTTACATCTGTCCTTTTACCGGGAAAGTATTTGGCGATAATACCCATCCGAATCCTCAAGATGCCATATACGATTGGGTATCAAAGTGTCCGGAAAATACAGAGCGCATCGGCGGCCTTCGAGTAAAGCGTTTTTTCATCTCTGAAGACCCAAAAGTAATCCAGGAATATGCCAGCAAGAATAAACCAAAAAATCCGATAACGAAAATTGTGTATTCTTCTGCAATCAACGGAAAGCTTTTTCACGACAAAGAATCCGTCATTGAAGATTTTCGGGCAAATTATCTGAAACCTGTCACGTTAGCTGAAGTTCAAAATCAAAGCCGCTTTACGATTGAAGACTCTTTTATGGAGTTTATACAAAGACATCTCAACGATGAAAAGATCGCGTCTTTTGTCGAATCACTTGCTACGATCCCAGAATTCGAGCCATATGTCGTTTCCTGGCTTGGGGAAGTTGAAGAAGGCTAAGCTCTTCTTTTCTAAAATCGAAGTTAAAGAAAATTACATGCATACTTTTATCAGTACTTCTTGTGAAGAAACAGCTCACATTGCAACCGCTCTTGCAAAGCAACTTGCAAAGGGCGATTGTCTTCTCTTTTTTGGCGATTTAGGAAGTGGCAAAACGACGTTTATTAAATGCCTTGCATCTCAATTGAGCGGATGTTCTCCTGAACTCATACAGAGTCCAACATTTCAATACGTACATCAATACGACGGGTTAATTAAAGTATGTCATTTTGATCTGTATCGCTTGCATGGCGATCGGGATTTTTTCGACCTTGGGCTCGATGAATTACTCACTGACGATGCGATTTCCTGTATCGAATGGGCAGAACGATTATCAAGTGAATTTTACAAAGATGGAATTCTAGTTCACATCAAACCAAAAAGTGACAAGACAAGAGAAATCTCTATTGTCTTACCAAGAAATTGGAAGTGAGTGTATGGCAACAAAAAAACTCCTATGGCATCAAGCAGAATTTGTGACTTCTGCCTTTAATGAAAAGCAATTTCCAAAACTCATTTCTTCAAAGCATTTACTCCTTAAGGAAATTGCCGTTTGCGGCCGTTCTAATGTTGGAAAGTCAACGCTATTAAATTGCCTGTTTGGATCAAAAACTTTAGTGAAAACTTCCAGTACTCCAGGTAAAACGCAAAGTGTCAATTTTTTCAAAGTCGACGATTTTGTTACATTCGTAGATCTTCCGGGATATGGTTTTGCACAAGTCCCCATGAAAGAAAAAGCCAATTGGGCAAAGCTCATTCAAAATTATCTTTTGAAAAGAGAGCAGCTTGCCTTGTTTTTAGTCCTTTTAGACATCAGAAGAACTCCTAATGAAGACGATCTTTTACTTATCAATTGGGCAAAAAACTACCAAAAGCCATACTTTGTCATCTTTACAAAAACAGACAAAGTCACTCAAAAAGAGCGCAATCAGTACGTCCAAAAAGCATTAGAGCTCATTTCTGATGAAACTTGCCCTGTTTTTTTTCATTCGAATAAAACACATG
>JBDHQC010000019.1:0-18576 GCA_039806815.1 Parachlamydiales bacterium | reverse complement strand
AAGATTGCTAATCTCATCCTTTTCCCCTCTATTTCTTCGGAAAAAAATGCCATTATTGTCTCGAATGGCATCTCTTGTCGCACCCAAATCCTCGACGGAATGAACATTCGTCCTCTACACCTTGCAGAATTGTTAAAAAAATTATTAAAATAAGTGTTTTTTTAAATTAATTTGTTATAATTAAGTTAGAAAGGAATACTATAGTAATAACAAAGAATAATTTTATTGCTATTCTCTGAAGTCTTTAAAGACTCTGTGCAAAAATTTTATACGCTGGAGGAAGTCATGGGTTTTTCAAAAATGACCGATATATTGGCCTCTTCGAATAAATTTGTCGCTTTAGTTACATACATTTCAGAACATAAAACAACTGAATCCCACCCTAGTGAATGGATGGATTTTATTGAAGTCTACCCTGTCATTCATGCAGGCAAAAATGACGACTATGCACCTTTATTTTTTGATGTGATAACGAGTGACTCCTCTGATGCATATAAACACAAAAAACAAGAAAATCTCGATACTCTCATTAATCTTTGTAGCAAAAATTTGAAAGCCCAGATACTTGATAACTTGCAAAAAAGGCCTCTTGAAATTTTAAGGAGTCAAAATAAAAAGATTCACTGTTTTTTACTGGATAAAAATGGAAAAGTCTCAAAACAAGCATTTACAACTCCAAGAGATATGCTTCATGCTCTAGATGTACTCGAAGAACAAATATTCATTTCAAATGCCGATAAGAATGAGAAAAAAGAACAGCATGTAAAACCAAAGAAATCGACAGAACGCAGACAAGCTCACAAATATTACTTTCAACACGTAGTTCATTAAAAAAAGGCTCAGATACAACCTTAAAAGGGTATGTGTCTGAGCTCTTTTTTTTTACAAATCTTTTTTCATGTCGATGGAATATGATTCTGGAACAAATCCCAACTTATCATAGAGCTTGCACGCAATCTGATTTGCTTGAAAGACATGAAGGCGAATTGTTTCAATGCCTTTTGCTTTCAGTTCGTTTTCTATTTCTTTTATGACATATGTTCCGATCCCTTTTCCGCGATATTCTTCATAACGCTTTTTCGATCTTGCACATCCTACCAAATATATCCGCATGGTGTGTTGGTTTTGCTAGAATTAATAGAAAAGAAAAAGTTCGTTTTTTTCCATTCTTCAAAATTTGAAGGATTCGTTACAAACTCAATGAGTTGATTTGTTTCTTTTTTTACAATTTCTGAAATGTCTTTATCATCATGAGTAGAACTATAATCGGGATGCCATGCTTGCCTTGCCATTTCAGTACCTACAAGTTCTATATAATCAGAGATTTTTTCATCCCCTACAAGCTTTAGATAATATTCTTCATTGATCTCTTCTGCAAAACTTGTACTTGGAAGTAGAGTGATATGAAATAGTATTAAACAGAGTATAAATTTGACTTTATTCATAATATGACAACTTTAATGACTTCATGTTTAGCCTCCTCAATTCTATTTTAGGCCTTAATTTCTTGTGGTCGAGAATGTAAATACAAACGAGGCTTTCCTTCGTATGCAATCGTTACAGTCGATGGCTGTTGGAGCTGCCATTCTGTTACTTTTATTGAATGAAAGACCCCGCCGACTGGATCTTTGAGAAAATTAAGGCCGTCATTGAAAAGCGTCATTGCTTGTGGTGCAACCGTAAGAGTCTCTTCTGCTTTTTTCTTCATTTCTTGTAAGGCTGTCGTCATTTCAGCGCCGCCCATTAAGTAAATCAGTGCATTGTAGAAAATGTTTTCAATGCTTTTTGCCAGAATCTGAACAGTTTCAGAAAGAGTTTTGTGGGTACTATTAACAACTTCACATTGGACAGATGGCATTGCTTGAAGTAATGCATTTGCAACGAGTTGAATCTTTTGAGCAATTTCGATAAATACAGGGCCGATGACCGGAATTTTTTCAAAGTCTGGCAGTATACGCCAAAAAAAATCTCTTATAGTCATCGTTGGATCGATCTGGACGCCATTTATTTTTGCTATATCAACTGCGCCTCTTGTGCAATTGTCATCTTTAAAACAAAAACGCAATCCCTCTTTATTTTTTGCAACGACGTATTCTAAAGATGCTTTAAGGCGTTCTTTTGTAACAGGAATGCTCGTTACATAACGCAATTCAAATTTTCGTGATTCATCGTAGTCTGATGTTGAAAACTTTGTAAGCCCTGACCTTAAGAACGTAAACGGAAGAAATTCCAATACTTGCTTTTGTTCTGAGCTTTTCATCTCAAACCCAAATGAATAGACTTTTCCGTTTGGCTTTATAAAACGCAAATATGTATGTGATGGGGAATTTTTATCGAGGTTTTCTTTTAAAAACTCAGGAAGCCATCGAGGAAAAAGCGACTTTTTTGTCGTAACAATTTGAAATATGCAATCTTTTTCAATGCCTGGATCTATTTCTTCATTTGTCTCCCAGTATTTTTCTGCCTGTTCCCGAATTTCTTTATAGTCAACAGACTCTATTTTTTCGATGGCATATAAACGTTCATAGTCAAATGGGTCTTTTTCTACTAACCCTTTCGGAGAGATATAATTCCATCCCTTTTCTTTATTTTCGCACGAAACAACTTTTCCTTGAATCGGATCGTAAACACACATTTTTTTTATAGTATCCCAACGCTGCATCGTACCATTACAACGCATCATGGGCATCCCGTCTTCATCACATGCAATGACGTGAATCTCTTTTCCCTTTTTTGTCGTGTTTTGAAACATGGAAATTTTAAAAGCAAGTTCGGAATCCATAAGAAAATCGACAAAATCAGAATGAAATGAAAGAACTGATTCCGGAAACCCTAAATTTTTTACCCATTGCGTTTGCTTTTTGAGAACCTCTTCTTTACTTTTCATCTGGTCTTGTATCATATTGAGCTCTGTTTTCAAAAAGGACGTCAACTTGTAAAAATTGGAACGGAAAAGACTTTTCAAGGCTTCATTTTCTCCGAATTTTTCAGGAAATTCAGAAAATAACTCTAAAAGTTGCTTATCGTCTTTAAAAAGACCAAGTAATCCTAAAAGTCTTTTATTTAAATCATATACGTTTTTTTGAATTTCACAATCTTGAACGAGTTGTGTTACAGCTTTGCTTATAGACTCTTGACATGTTTGGAGTCGCTGTTCTAATTCATCATCGAGAACAACAGATGTTGCATCACTTGTGTTGACAAATGTATTTACAATATTTTGCACGTGTTCGGGCAATAGGTTGCGAAGATAATCGAGTTGCATAGTATTTCCTCTTTATTTTGATCGCCACTTTCTTCCAAAATCGTAAAAAAAGTATAAAGATTGACTTCAAACGCAAAAGTGTCATTTGAAGCCACTGTCTTAGTAAGCAAAACTTGTAAGAATTGCATGATGATCAGATAGAGCTTTTTCTGGATCTTCCCGATCGCACATGATAATGCGTTCTGTTTTCATTGAATAGTGATTTTGTTGTGCCCAATCAGACCACAATAAGGAACGATCACATGTCCAGGGCGTATGTTTTGCCTCGATAAACTTTTTTACATCCCGAAGCCATTTATGCCAATAGTCATTGAAATCATTCCAGGTATACCCACCTGAGTACGGATCTATAAAATGTTCTTTAATAAGGCGCTCTGCTCCTTCTTTCAAATCGCCTCTTTCGATGTTTAAATCCCCTGCCAAGATGAAAGGATACCGAGAGTAGCTTTTTGCTTTTGATGCGATCGACCCTACAATTTGCGCGGTTTGTTTTTCTCGAACATTTGCAAAAAATGGATTTTCATGCGAGGTTGCAAAATGTGCCAAAATGTCATTTCCATTCAGAACATCGCAGTGAAGCACCCCATAGTTTCTATCAAAGCCAAAAGATAAGAGCCGTTCATAGCCAGGTACATGTTCATATCCTGGAATCTTTTCATCAGATGTAATTACCGTATATGGCTCAAATCGCACATTTTCGAGCTTAAATTTTGAAATGATTGCAAGTCCACTTGACGAATACAATGAGGTGTGGCTAAAACCACAAAGACGTGGCGTGATATTTCCGTAAAAATGCGCATAAGTGTCTTGTAATCTTTTATGTAATTCAAAGATTGCTCTTACATCGTATACTTCTTGCAAAAAGAGAATGTCAGCATCGAGTTGTTTGATTTTTTCTACTATTGCATCAATTCTCAAAGGCCATGGAAGTAAGCCTCCGTAAATCATAGAACTCGTCTCCGGCATAAGACAAAGGTTGGATGTTAAATAGGTAAATGCTTTATTAGACGGATCTATGACTTTTGAATTAATATCTCCTCGCAGATAGGCGAACGCCACGGTTTCATTTTTTGCAAATTTTTGTTTAATTTGCTGTAAAGGTTCTAATAGAGCAAGCGGTAACACATCTTCTTGAATGCTATTGATTACGCCTTTAAGGCATTCTTTTTGTAGTGGTGATAAATCATTTTCTTTTCCTGCATACGCAATAAAAACAGATAAAAGAGGTAAATTCGAAAAAGCCTCATTTTTTATTGCTGTACAACGGTCCAGGAGTTCTTGTTTTCCTGGTGTTTCATCAACAATGAGTCTCTCACTTCTAATCAAGCGCTCTTTTGCATCAAATTGTGTCAAAAGATCGTGATACTGTAAAACTACAGAATCAAAAGTCCAATCAAGTTCAGGCATCTCGATCAAGGCTTGTAATCCTTCATTAAAAGTGTCTATTGCCTCTTCCACAAACAGTTTCCCATCTTCATATGTGTGAGGAAATATCTTGGGACTTAAAAATTCATCGATGTTAAAGGTGTCCCATGTAGGAAATGTGTAGGATCGATTTTTTCTTTGTTCTTGAACTTGACCTTCATTTATGCAACTTTGAAGTATTTGTGAAAGTTGATGAATATTTTCATCAGTAAAATCTACGAATGTCCTTCCCAGGTGAATTGGTGAGGTTTGGACATTTTGGTTTTCGGTTCCATCTTGAGTATCAAATCGTTTAGTTGTTTGGGCTTTTTGAAGTGCTTGCATCAGCATTCCTATTTGTTGCATTTTGATTAAAATGTTTTTGGCAAGATTACACACCGCTCCATATACTTTCAAGCCGCTATGAGTATTTATTACTCAAATTTAGAAAAGTAATAACCGGAGAAACATTTTATGCAACGTGCACAAGGTAGTGTTGATTCACTACACTTTCTTCAACCAATCGTAACATTTGCTCAAATCTCTGGAGATGTTATGAAAAATTCCACAATATTTCTCTTTAAAAAGACACAAGATGCACTTTCGGCTTGCTGTAATCCTATCAGAAGATGGATTGGAAGTCGTGCCATTCATACTATTAATAGTAAATTCGAAAACCTGAATGAACCAAAGTTTACTCATTTTTCACGACAAACTGTTCGTTGAAGTGAATTGATATTTCCTTGTAAACTTCTCCGCCCTTTAATATTTAAGAGCGGAAATTTGTTATGCTTTAATTACTTGTGTTCTAGGATGTAAATAAAGGCGAGTTTTTCCTTCAAATGGAATAGCAAGAGTTGATGGCTGTTGCAATTGCCACTCTGTAACTTTTGCTGGGTGATATAAAAGAGCAGGTGCTGTATTGAGAAAATCTAATTGTGTATTCAAAAGCGGTTTTTGTTGAGATGGAGCATCAGTACTTTCACGTAACGCTTTTGTCATCTCAGCGCCTCCCAATAGATAGACCATGCAATTGGTAAAGAGATTCTGAAGGCGTGATTCAAATTGTTGAACTGCTTCTGATAGCGTTTTTGCTCCCCCTTCAATTACTTCACATGAAACCGGAGGAAGAACTGCAAGACACACCCTTGCAACAAACTGAATTTTTTGTGCAATTTCAATAAATGGTGCTCCAATTCCCGGAATTTTATCGAAGTCCGGTAATATGCGATACGCATATTCCTTAAGAGTTGTAATCGTATCGATTTCAACGTCATTAATTTTTGCAACATCGATCGCTCCTTTCGCACAGTTATCGTCTACAAAGCAAAACCGATTAATTTGCTTGTTCTTATCTGCAATGTATTGTAAAGATTCATTGAGCCTTTTTCTTGTGATAGGAATACTCGTGATATAGCGCACTTCAAACTTTCTAGGCTCTTCGTAATCCAAATTTGACCATTGTGTAAGGCCGGATGTTAATAACGAAAATGGAACATTTCCCAAGATTTCTTTTTGCTCTGTATGTTTCATTTCAAAACCGGAAGAATATACTTTTCCATTTGGTTTTATAAAATGCATATAGACGTGCGATGGATAATTATCATTCAGATTGTCTTTGATAAATGAGGGAAGAGAGTCGGGAACATAGGCTCTTTTTGTCGTTACTATTTGAAAAATGCAATCCTTTTCAATTCCTGGATCGATTTCTTCGTGTGTTTGCCAGTATTTTTGAGCGTGTTCGAGTATTTCTTTGTATTCCTCATTTGGTATCTTATCGATCGAATATAAATTTTCGTAATTATAAGGATCTTTTGGAACAAGCCCTTTGGGAGATATGTAGTTCCATCCTTGTTTTGTATCTTCAAGCGATGCGATTTTACCCTGATTTGGATCGTAGAATACGAGTTTTTTGATGTCCTCCCATCTTTGATGGACACCGTTACAAAGCATGATGGGATTTCCTTCTGCATCGCATGTAATGTTGTGAAGTAAAGCTCCATCTTGTTTTGAATTCTGGAACATGACGATTTTATAGCCAATTCCGGAATCCATAATGAAATCGACAAAGTCAGGATGTGATGTGAGCACAGATTCTGGAAATTGCAGTTGCATCCAGTTCTGTTGCTTTTTTATGATTTCTTCTTTACTTGTAAGTTGCTCTGAAAAAGTTACAAGTTCTTGCTGTATTGGCCTCATTGCCTCAAGTAAAGCTTTATTAAATGCACTTTTTAGCGACACATTGTCAGTAAATTTCAAAGGAAATTCGTCCATCAATTGCCTGGCAAGTTTATCATCTTTGAAAAGCTCTTGTATTTCAGAAAATCGCTTATCTATCTGATAGAGGTTTTTTGCTGTTTGCATGTCTTGGGTTAATTGTGTAATGTCTTTTTGCAGTGCATCTTTAGCAGTCGAGATCCGTTGCTCTAGTTCTGTATCGAGAAACCCGAGATTTTGAGAAACGTTTGTAGCGATTTCAGTGACCACAACTTGAAGAGTGTGTGGCAAGGCATTTAAAATTTGCGTGTTCATATTCGTTCCCTTTAGTAAAAGTTTTTCAGACTATCGGAAACAAATATAAACCCCATATAAAGATTATGCACAAAGTGATGTAACGTGAAAAAGTGCGCTTTCGGCTATGGCTTTCAAGTTATAACCACCTTCAAGAACTGACACAATGCGATCTTTTGCAGTAATTGAGGCAATGTTTTTGACGATCGAAGTTAGTTCTGAAAAGTCTTCTGAAGACAATGACAAGCCTCCTAACGGATCATCTTTATGTGCATCAAAACCACAAGAAATAAAAACAAAATCCGGGGCAAATTCTTTTGCACGGGGTGTCAAAATGTCAGAAAACGCGGATTTAATTTCTGTAGCACTCTCTTTTCTTGAATTAATGGGAACGTTTATTATTGTGTTATGGGCCCCCTTTTCATTGTTGTTGCCCGTTCCGGGATAAATTCCTGCTTGATGGGTGCTGAAATACATTACTGACGGATCGTCATAAAATATATCTTGCGTGCCGTTTCCGTGATGAAGATCCCAGTCTACGATAAGCACTTTTTTTACGTTATATTTTTTTTGAACGTATCGGGTAGCAATTGCAACGTTGTTAAAAAGGCAAAAGCCCATTCCTCGATCAGAACATGCATGATGCCCCGGTGGTCTTACTATACAAAACGAATTTTTTGCTCTCTTTTGCATCACTTCATCGACACCGAGGATACAAGCTCCTATTGCAAGGACTGCTACATCATAAGAATCTGGACAAATTGTAACATCCCCTGTCGAAAGCATGCAAAGTGGAGAAAAATATTGCATCTTTGCAAGTTCTTTAATTTCAGCCTCTACAAGTGTCACATATTCATTTGTATGACAAAGCAAAATATCTTCTCTTGTACAAGGAAGAGGCTCTTTCCAGTATACCTTGCAAGTAGGAGGAAGTGTCCGAAGGGCTTTACTGATTACTTCAACTCGCTCAGGACATTCAGGATGGCCAAAGGGAACAATGTGGTCTAAAAATTTTTTAGAATAAATTATAGATGTAGTCATAAAAGCAATATACCATGATTCAAACAGATTTCTCGAATAAAATTAATGCACTCTACACCCATTTTGCACGCATGAACTCTGAAAATGCAACAAATGATTCAATTACCTCGAATCTTGAGTTACAAAGAATTTCTTGTGTCGATGCTCTTTTTTCGCAAATTAAAAACATCTCTTTTGTTAGTCATTTGATTCCTTTTCAAGAACAAAACGACTCATCACAAATTCCGCAAGCAATCGGCACTACTAAAGATGTTTTAGCACTCGGCACACTTGACGTTGTTACAAAAGAAAAAGCACAATTTGTAAAAACGATTCTGAGACATATTTCGAAGAATAGAGATTCAGATTTAACGCTTTTAAAGAGTTTGAACGATGTGAAAAAAGAGATTAAAAATAGCGATACAGAAGACAAAGAAAACCTTATAATACATAAAATTTATAGTAAAAAACACTAACAAATTTATACTACTTTTGATTATTTTTTTTAAAAATGTGTACAAAAAAATATAAATACCCTCATACAAAGCATTTGCCTTGGTCTGAAGGAATAACAAAAGATGATACTATCCTTATAGATTGTACATCATTTGTTGGTAAAGAAATTGTCGTTACTGAAAAGCTGGATGGTGAAAACACATCTCTTTACCGTGATTACATGCATCCTCGTAGTCTCAATTATTCCTTCCATTCATCCAGAGAAAGGATTCGAGCATTTCATGCACAAATCTCCTATCAAATTCCGGAAGGATGGAGAATATGTGGAGAAAATGTCTATGCTAAGCATTCCATCCATTACCAGAACCTAAAGAGTCACTTTTATGCTTTTTCGATATGGAACGAAAATAATGTTTGCTTAGATTGGGACGTGACGGTGCGCTGGGCGGGACTTTTAGGTCTGACCCTTCCTCATATTTTCTATCGTGGCATATGGGATGAGAAATTACTGCGTGCACTGCAAATAGATACTTCGGCTACCGAAGGATATGTTGTCCGGGTCACAAGAAGCTTTGCCTATGAAGATTTTAAGCGTCGAGTTGCCAAATGGGTCCGTAAAAACCACATCAAAACAACCAAATTTTGGAAAGAGACACCTGTCATTCCAAATATACTCCGTTCTCAATGAGCCATGAATCCTTTTTTACAACAAATTTACCAAGGGAAAAGACCAAGATTTGAAGTATTTGTAAATGCGCTTTCCCCATTCTTTGATCTTTTGCCAAAACTATTTGACACTCCCCAAGACACAGAATGGCATTCAGAAGGAAATGTGGGAGTTCATACTTCTTTAGTTCTTCAAGAAATCTATCAACTTCTTGAGAATGAAGCAAATCACCTTCAAGAATGGCAAAAATTTGCACTTATTATAGCCTCTGTCTTACACGACATTGGCAAACCATTAGTAACCAGAGAATCAGAACAAGGGGATAAAGTTCGAATTCTTGCTCGTCATCATGAAGAACAAGGTTGTTCTTATCTTGCCTATAAGATTATGGAATTGGGACTCACCAATAAAGTTGTTCATACAATTCTTTCACTTGTTGGTTTACACCATATGCCAAAACTTCTTACCATCAAGCAAAGCACAGCCGAAGCCTACTTCAAATTAGCTCGTCAGATAGATGTAGAATTACTTTATTTTTTGGCAAAAGCAGACATGCAAGGAAGATTTTGTAAAGATAAAGCTGAACAAGTTGCTTACATTGAGTTTTTTAAACTGTATTGCCAAGATTACGGCCTTTGGAGAAAAAATGATCCATACGAAGAATGGGCTTTTTTTTTAGAAAATCGATTTTTAAAAGATGACAGGATACGAAAAGATTACATACTTTCTCATGCCATTATGGATTTTGAAACTTCTGCAATAAAGTCTTATCATGAAGCACAATGTAGACCTTATTGCTACAGGACATCTTTTCCGGAGCTAGTCATTATGTGCGGGCCAAGCGGATCCGGAAAAAGTCATTGGCTAAAAAAGCATCTTCCATCATACAAGATCATTTCTCTTGATGATTTTAGGGAACAGTTTTGTCATGACAGTTCAGATCAGTCAAAGAATAGAGAACTCATTGCTAAAGCTAAAGATATATTGAAAGAGCATCTTAGAAATGGAGAAAAAATAGTATGGGACGCTACAAATTTGCGAAAAGATTTTCGAGAAATGCTTTTCAATTTAGGAGCACTTTACCATGCTCTTGTGACACTCGTTGTTTTTCACATGTCTCCAGAAGAAGTTTTCCAAGGAAATAATAAAAGAAACACTAAAATTCCTCAAGACATTCTCCATCAACAATTCCTCTCTTTTGAATGGCCAAGTATCACTGAAACACATAGAATTCTATTTATTGATAAAAACTGTAAAATACTTCATCAAAGCGGCTTTTTAACTTCTACAACCACTACACTGAAGGAAATACTGACCGATCATTTTTGAATCAGAACAGCCTTAAGAAAGACAGTAACTTTTAGCCTTGTGCTGTAGAAGCACATATATTCGAGAGTTAGGCTGTACATTTTATGATAAATTTTGGGAATAATGGGAAATCTATGTTAATCAACCGAAGAAAGGTTTTCTTGAGTTTCTTGCAAAACTAGGCCTTTATAATATACAAGAATTCATCGAGCAACCAGCATATAATGAACTACTTAACTAAATAAACGCTCGAAGAAGTTCCATTTTCCCAAGGCCTTGGACCTCAAGGCCCTGTTTTTCTAAAAATCCTATACCATCTGTACACCATTCAGGAACTTCCATTTCTACAAGAGAGGCTCTTTTTTCACGACCCCAGGCTCTTAAGAGTTTAAAAAAATGAGTGCCGAGCATTTGTTTTCGAAAAGGTCGTGCAATGTAAAAGACATAGATTCTCATGCAATTTTCAGGAAGATC
Source organism: Parachlamydiales bacterium (assembly GCA_039806815.1). Lineage (GTDB taxonomy): Bacteria > Chlamydiota > Chlamydiia > Chlamydiales > FEN-1388 > JBDHQC01. The sequence continues at coordinate 7,471 of JBDHQC010000019.1, read as the reverse complement.
TTCATCGGGAAAGCATCGCTCTTCTAAAGTTACTTCTGCAAAACCTACGCAATTTGTATCCCTTTGAAACAAGAAAATTTCAGAATTTGAATCATATAAACGTTCTTTCAACATGTGGCGGTGCTCTTTCATCCATGCATCATCTTGGATACGTTCAGTTGATTCAAGATCTCGTTCTTTTGAATATTCGAGAGCAAGTTCAAGATATTTTTCCAAAAGTGACTGATTTTCCTTCAGCGAAACCAAGTGCATCTCTTTCTCCTAAAATATATACTTTACATGTAACAGAACAGGAAGATATTTTCTTTGTTTTTTTTACTAATAGAATATAAAATTTACATGCATTAATAACAAAAAGGTAAACTATGAATGCTCCAATACATCATGTTACACAAAATAATAATGAGTATGAACTACATTTTAGTGGTTCAAGAAAATTTGTCGTTAAAAAAAGTGATATAACAGCTGCTACTACTGACTTTATCGTAAATGCTGCAAAACCAAGCCTTACCGGTGGCGGTGGCGTGGATAAAGCAATACATCAAAAAGCTGGATCAACGCTAAAAGATTCGTGTAAAAAATTTAGTAAAAATAACAAAGGAATGCGCTGTCCTGTTGGAGAATGTAGAATGACACAACCAGGAAGACTCAACTCAAGTATCGTGATTCATACAGTTGGTCCAAACGTTCGAAAATACTACAAAGGAACAAATGGCCAAAAAAAGGCAAAGCAAGACCTTTACAATACATATGAAACAGTGCTCAAAGAAGCACATAATGTAGCAAAACATCTTGCGACACAAGGTCGGACTGTTCAATATAGTCATTGGCCAATGGATCTTAAACAACGAGACGCTGCAACAATAGAAAGACATGCGAAAAATGGCGGTTGCACACTTACACTTCCTTCTATCAGTACAGGATCGTACAGCTTTCCAAAAGAAAAAGCATGCCAAATTGCAATGAAAGCAATTTCAAACTATTTTACAAGCCATGCCCGAGATCCTTACCTCAAAGAAGTGCACCTCGTACTTCCTGGACAAAAGAATGCATCAAATTTCGGACTTTATGCAAAAAGACTCGACTACATCAACAGAAAAGGTCTACAAGCCGGTTTAAACAAAACACATCCTTAACCTTATACCACTTCCATGAAATGGCATTAATTTCATCGGTAGTAAAAAAACTACCGATGAACTACAAATTGACCACTTTCGACGAAATACCTTTTTGAGTTGTGATGCAAAGGTTCATGTGAGGTTATAAACGTTTGTCCAAAACCGGAACAGAAAGTGACCAAACGTTCTCGTTTTTCTGAATCAAGGCACGACACAACATCGTCAATGAGTAAAAGTGGTTTCATTGCAATTTTATTCTTTAATACGTCCCATTCAGAAAATTTCAATGCAAGAGCGCAGAGTCGCGATTGCCCTTCGCTTGCAACTTCTTGAAGTGGTCGTTCATTGAACAAAAGGTCGATATCGTCGCGATGTGGTCCAAATTCTGTCGAATGCATTTTACTATCGTGCTGCCTTTTAGAAGAAAGTAACTCGCGATAGTGCTCTAACGTCTCATTGAGGGTTGTACAAATTTCTATTGAAGGCGCATAGCAAAGATCGAACGAATAAAGATTCATCTCTTTTGCATGATTCTGGGCATACTTTTTTATAGCCTCGCACGCTTCTTTTCTTTTATGCGCGATATATGCACCGGAACGGGCAAGCTCATATTCAAAAATCGAAAGAAGGGACATTTTTTGCGATCGCAATAAGGCATTTCGTTGCCTCAATGCTCGTCGAAAACGATTCAGGTGATGGACGTACAGTGGCTCAAACTGGGAGATGTGAAGATCGAGAAATCGGCGCCTTACTTGCGGTGGCCCCTTTATTAATTGAAGGTCTTCAGGTGTACATACTACTCCTTGAAGAAGACCTAGGATAATCGAGGTACTTTGACACGGACGCATGTTCAACGCGACGCGACGCTTTTTTCCTTCAAAAGAAATCGATAGCGTTTGATAAACCCCAAGTTTTTTAAAACGAGCTTCGAGATAAAATCCTGGCTCATCATGTCGTATCAACTGTTTTAAAGAAGATGTCCGAAAAGACATGCCGCTCATGCAAAAAAAGATGGCTTCTAAAAGACTTGTTTTTCCTTGTGCATTTTTTCCAAAGACGTGATTGATATCGCAAGAAAACTGCAATGTAGCGCTTTTGATATTTCGAAAATTGCGCACATACAGTTCTTGTAGGACAATTTCGTCACTCAATTTACGCCTTTACCTCTTCATTTAATCGCATTGGCATAAGGACAAAAAGCGGGGTCGGAAACTCTTTATGCGAAGCTACGAGTTCTCCGTCTGCGATGATGACGGGATTAAACGAATCTGTAAAGCCAAGCGTGATCACTTCGTTTCTGCTGTGGCGTAAAAAATCCAAAAAGTACGAAGGATTAAACGCAATGTCAAAGCGAGCGCCGCTATAATCTACGGGCATACTTACTTTTCCTTCGCCAATGTCGATTGAATTGACATTGAGATTCAGCTCAGAAGGCATTAGTGTAAAACGCACGGAATGGTTTTGCTCTGACGTAAATAGCGAAATTTGCCTCAAGAGGGTCATGAGCTCATCGCGCAAGCAAGAAACAATAATATTGGAAGATACCGGGATCACGCGATCGACATCCGGATACTCTCCGGTGAGCAGTTTTGTCAAAATTAACATGTCATTTGCTTCTACTGCGAGCTTGTCTTGTGCAAGGTATAGCGTTGCTAACTCTTCTTCGTGATTGAGATTTTTGATGATTTCATCTACTGCTTTAATTGGAATAATGCATTCGACATCGATTTCTGCATCTGATTCTACGGGAAAATACGCACGGGCAAGGCGCTTTCCATCGGTGCCGACAAATAATGCTATGTTATTGATTATCTGACAAAACACCCCGGACAACATGAAGCGATTATCGTCTTTTGAAACAGCAAAGGAGGTTCTGTACAAAAGGTCCTTGAGCTCAGACTGAGCAATAGTAATTTTTGTCGCACCACTAAGATCCGGAAGTACGGGAAATTCAGCTTTAGGAAGCCCTCGAATGCGAAACGTCGACGTTCCACATGTAATTTGCGTTACGTCTTTATCGTTTGTCGAAACTTCGAGATGTTGCGACGTCAGCTCTCGCAAAAGACTTGCAAAACGCTTTGCAGGAAGAGTCGTTGATCCCTCTTCAATCACTTTTGCAGCACCCGTACAACGAACGCCGACTGTCAGATCAGTAGAAGTAAGCACAATCCTATCTTGCACTGCCTCTATAAGCACATTGGAAAGAATCGGAATTGGCGTTTTCGGGGCAACAATGTTCTGAACGCGGTGTACGAGGTCACACAGTTCTTGACGCGGAATAAGAAATTTCACTCGAGCTCTCCTTACTACTCATAAAATGAATGGCGATTATACAAATTTATTTGTTCTGATGCAAATAGAACCTTTTCTTCCTTTTTGCCTTGGTAAAGAATATCCTTATATTCTATAATTATTTTCCTCTAACTATAGCCGTAAAATGAAAGACCAATCTTCTGAAAAGCCGCATTATACTGAAATTGCTCAGAACAAAAAAGCTTATTTTCAATACGAAATTCTCGAGACTTTTGAAACGGGAATCGCATTAAAAGGAACAGAAATCAAGTCTCTTCGCGAAAATGGTGCAAGCCTACAGGAAGCTTTTGTCACTGTACAGGGAAATGAGCTTTTTTTAGTCAATTCCAGTATTGCCCCTTATCGCTATGGCACTGTCTATAATCACGAAGAAAAGCGCAAAAGAAAATTGCTTGCTCACAAAAAAGAGATCTTGCGCATTGCATCTCAAATTCAGGAAAAAGGTCTTACCTGCATTCCTCTTTCAATTTTTTTAAAAAATGGTCTTGCAAAAGTAAAAATTGGACTAGGGCGAGGAAAAAAATTGCACGATAAACGAGAAGACATCAAAGCACGAGAAGATACGCGAAATATTCAACGAGCCATGAAAACGTTTAAATCTTAAAATCCAGTTTGAATCCTCTTAATAGAGAGCGCTTATAATAAGGCCCATTCTCAGAAGGAGGACTAATCACCTATGGTAAGCACAACGCCTTTCACAATTCAAAACTTTATACCACCTGAATTGTATTCTGTAGTCGGAAATCAAATTGAACGTGTAAATCTTCAAAAAAAAGCAGCAGCAGTAACTGAAGAAATTCAATCCCTGATCGAATCGCATAAAAATACGCTTTTCTTTTACAGTGCTGCCCTCTATTCATCTTTAGGATTTTTTCATATTTTTTGTGCAGGAATTCCGATAGGAATTGCTTTAAGTATAGGAGCGCGTCATTTTTCAGGAGATGAAACTCCATGGTATCCCTTAAATAATCCAACCCCTGAATCTATAGCCGTCATTTCGACATTGGGAACTATGAGCCTAACTGGGAGAATAGTCACAACTTTTGACATTAATTTCTTTAATTATACAGATGGAGTGTTACCGAGTTTAACAGCAGGCACAATGACCGGCATGGCTATTACCTCATCGATTCTTTGTGGCATTGATGCGATTAGGAAAAGAATTTTTTAAAACGCGGGTGGATTCCAATTCGTTGTTAGTGACTAGAGCGAGAGATGGCAGATACAAAGATTTGAACCGAAGGGAATAGTAAGTACTATTGCCAAGGTTCAAATCGCTGTAGATGACTTCTCGTAGCCAGTCAATAGCATCGAATTGGTAGCTAATAGGATTAAACTCTCTCTCAATAGCAAAAAAAATCTATAAAAGAGCTTTGTATTCATCGACAAAAAAAATCCGGTTTTTTACAATGAGTCCCAATTATGCGACCGCATAGGCAACGTAAGTTGAATATTTTACAAGTAAATTAAGTTATTTTAGTTTTTTAACTTGCGTTGAAACGCGATTGACCAAGCTTTTAGCCTCGGCCAGCTGAGTGAAGCTGACAAGATATGAGCCAAAGCAACTTCGCCATAGTTTTACTATGGCGAAGTTGCTTTGGCGTAATATATGGAAAACTTTCAGCCAGTTGCACAAGACAAGCTTCGGCCAATCGGGTTTAAATTTTCTTAACCGGATGAAGTATTTATGAAACAAAATACATGGATTTTTCGATTTCTTTTTTTTATATCTGCAACGCTGATTGGCTCTCTTTATTATTACCAGAACTCTGAAAGTTTCCTTTCTTCTTCGGGAATACTCATGGGATGCGGAATTTTTGCTCTCGCTTTTGCTTTAGAACTTTTGATTCGCAAAGTTTCCTTAAAGGTTTTCAATATTTTTCTCTTTGGTCTGCTCTATGGTGGACTTATTGCGTTTGTCCTTCTTTCCTTCTTCAATGCCATTTGTCAAGCGACAAATAACACAATTGGTCAAAACGTCATTCATAACGTTCAAATTATCTCTCTTCTCATATCGTGTTATCTCGGCATTTGGGTCGCAAGTTGCGCATCGCAACAGTGGCAAAAACTGATTCCATTTTTACGCGCGCCTCAAGAGAAGGAGAAGAGCCCTGTTTACATCGACATAAGCGCGCTTGATGATTCAAGACTATTAGAACTTGCAAAGACAGGACTTGTCAATAACAAGCTCGTTGTAGGAGATGCGGTCATCCAAGAAATCCAGAAAAATTCTGAAATTTCAGATGAAAATATACGGCTGAAAGCAAAACGATGCCAGGAAAATATCAAACGTCTCGAGAGCATTGGACGGCTTGGAATTGAAGTAAAATCAGGAACATCTTCTACAAACGAAGAATATGCCCAAAAAATTCAACGAGAAATCAAAGAACAAAATGCCTATCTACTCGTCTCTGAAAGCATGCCCATGCGCGATGAACAAGATCAATCGATTATTTGTCTTGATGCTTTAGCATCGATATTAAAACCACAAGCACAACGAGGAGAAGCTCTCTTTATTAAGATCCAAAGACTCGGAAAAGAACCAAACCAAGGTATTGGGTATTTGAAAGATGGTACCATGGTTGTCGTCAATGGTGGAGGTGAATACCTCAACAATACGATTCAAACACAGGTACTCTCCCAAAAATATTCCTCTTCAGGAAAAATTATATTTTGCAATGCTGCAATCCAAGACGAAAATTCCATTATTCGCCACGATGCCACAGCACCTATTAACGAATCAAATCTCCTCAATCAATTGAGCATGAGATAACTTATGATCAAAGGTCTCGGGATTGATATCGTCGAAATAGAACGAATACAAAAAGCAATCGATCGCCATGGCATACGCTTTCTCAATAAGGTCTTTACTGAGAAAGAGCAAAACTACTGCCTTTCTCACGTGCATTCTGCCGTGCGTTTTGCAGTGCGTTTTGCAGCCAAAGAAGCTGTCGCTAAAGCTCTCGGAACAGGCTTTTCTGGCATCAGTTTTAAAGACATTGAAATCTCAAACGATGCCAGGGGAAAGCCCTTCGTTATGCTTTCTTTGAAAGTCGCAACTCTTTATCAATCACCTCAGATCGTCATTTCTTTAAGCCATTCCAAAGAATATGCGACAGCTTGCGCGATTTGGTTAAGGGTCGACTCTACATAATACGATCATCGACCTATAAGAGCACATTATAAAAGAGTAACTTAAATTATTACTTCTTCTTTTTCGTTACAGTTTTACGAGCAACAGCTCTTCGTACTGTTGCTTTTCGTACAACAGCTCTTTTTACTGCTTTTCGTACAACTGCTCTTTTAACAGCTTTGCGAACAACAGCTCTTTTTACTGCTTTTCGTACAACCGCTCTTTTTACTGCTTTTCGTACAGCAGTTCTTTTTACAGCTTTGCGAACAACAGCTCTTTTAACTGCCTTTTTTGCAACTGTTCTTTTTACTGCTTTTCGAGCTACTACTTTTCGAGCTACCGCTCTTTTTGCTGTAGTTTTTCTTTTTGCAGTAGTTTTTTTCTTTGCAACTTTTTTAGCCACAGGCATTGCGCAAGTTTCTGGACATGTAGAAGGCACCGCCTTCATCTTGCGTACTGTGCTTCTTTTTTTTGAGATTGATTCCATAGTAATCAAATCCTCTGTTAGTTATATTCAACTCTATACTCTTTTATTTAGAGTTTTGTTGAATATAAGGTTTCGGCCATATCTGGCCCCTTAACTTAAGAGTAACCATTTAAAAAAAATTTTTACAATAATTTTGTGCAATTTTTTAAAAAAAATGTTATAAATATGACCCATTTAAAATGCGCAATTAACTTAAAAAAATGCCCTCCAGTAGGCTATCAAGTCCTCGCTCAACACTTTCTGATCGATAAAATCCCCCTATTTTTTTCTTCTTTTTTAAATGATTCAATAAATCGCAAAATTACGATAAAAAAAACGGGTTTAAAAGTATGTGTTTCCCCCTTAAACTATCTGTTAAAAGACTTGAATGATTATTTATTTCATCTATATTTTGCTGTAAAATATGAAATTTTAAATTTT
>JBDHQC010000140.1:0-4424 GCA_039806815.1 Parachlamydiales bacterium | reverse complement strand
CTGCGGCATACCGCTGAAAGAAAAAGGACCCTTTGATGTGGGGACATTCATCCTGAACACAACTTAAAAAGCCTTGAGCTACTTGAGCATTCGTATACATTTTGAAATTCGCTCCAATGTCAATAATTGTGTGAATCTTGCAAATAGGTGTTTTGCTCAACGATAAAGTCGATCGTAGCAGCATGCACACATGATTTAGAGGATCAGCTGTGCCATCAATGTCGAGTTCTTTCAAGAAAAACGATTGATTATCATTCTTGTCAATTATATTGTTACTCTGAGTAAAATGAATTAGATTTTGAAGGTTGACCTTGTTAGAATATGTATCTTCATATGCAGATAATTTCCATCTATCACGAATTGACTGAGGAATCATAAAAATGGCACTTTGAATCGTCGCATTTTCTTTAAGACTGTCGTAAAGAAAATTTGGAAGCATCATAAGTCCTTGACAAAGGTCACGTTCATTGGTATCTGCACCAACAGTCACTAAAGCGATTGAATCAATTGGTTGCTTGACTGTAATAGATCGATCGTGAGATTTATGATAGAAGGTCAGCCATCCATCTGCATTACTACCACTTAATTTAAGCAAATCTTCATCATTTAAACCATCGAAATTAGAAATTTTACGATTAAGATCTACAAAACGTAAAATCTCTGTACCAGAAACGCTTGCTTCAAAAAAGAATGCTCCTTTAATTTGTAGGCAGTGCTCTCTGAGACTATGCAAGAAAGTCTCTGCTACAATTGAATTACCAAAAAGCTTAAATGCTCCACCTACATCAATCAATGCATGTATTCGACAGAAATCTGCTTTGCGAATATCCAATGCCGAAAGCCAATTGTGAGCTAAGTCTTGAAGTTTAGAATGACTGTCTTTTAGATCTGGATACGTAAATGCAATGTTGTCAAAAGGTATGGTATTGTAATACTTTGCTATTTCAGAGCTTGACTTGTCATTTATAATTCTCAAACTTATCTTCTTTAAATCAAAAAACTTCTTTGAAGTACCATTCAAAGGTGATCCATTACTCTTGCTTTCCTCTCCAAGGCCCGCTCCATTTCTAATGCGAATCCTAACTTTTTGAATCTCGGAATCAAGCTGATAATTTTCAGATTCACGGAGTACTTGAGGAAACATATATTTGTCATCAGTAATTGTTCCAGAGTATCCACTGACTGTATTGAAGAAGCTTGACATGAACAACGGGCAAGTTGTTATTTGTCGCTTATAGAATGTGGTCGTTGGAAAGGCTGTCGATACGACAAAAGAGTCAATGAAAAGCAAAGCTAAATTCAAACGTGAATTTAATGCATTTTTTGATGCCTTTGGGCCTACAAGAATTTTTTTGAGAGTTTCTAAATGATATGGCATATTTGATTTAAGATGCCATCCTTCTCCAAAGATCAAAGTAAGTCCTTTGAACTCAAGATCAGTTGTGACATCTATGCGTTCTTCAAAACAACGCTCTGAAATCAAATCGTACTGTTTTTGAATGAAGATTTGTAGTTCTTGATTGCCAAACCCACCAATTTTATACATCATTGATGTTTTGTTCCAAGTCTCGTACTCATTACTAAAAGTGCTGTTTTCATCTGGTGTCATTGCTGCAAGATATGGGCGAGCAACTAGAAAATGTGGAAACTTAAAGGAACGCCCAAAGTCCAGTTGAAAAGTCTGATTAAACGCCTGCTCTAGCCATGAATGCAGCTGCCACCAAACAATGAGCCATAGAATAGTCGAATTTGATTTTTTTAGTGATAAAAAATCTGGTATACCTCTCTTAGAAGCATCCTTTTCACAAAGGAACCTATAAATTTCTTTAGCATATTTTTCTTTATCCCTAAAAGATATTCCAAGAACATCACGTATTTTTATCCATATTCCAAATTGGTCCTCTTCAGTAGAAAACAAATCTTCTAGAAATTTTTCAGCAATAGTTCGAATGATCCAAGACTTGTCTTCATTCGAATTCCTAAAAAATATCGATTGCTTATTTTCTAGTAACCGGACCTTTTCAGAGATCGCCTGAATCACAAAAAAATAATTCATTAGAATTCCCATTATATGTTGAGACCAAGGACTAAGTGATTCACTCTTGTCTAATGGAAAATTCGTTTCTTTGAGACGGCCGAACGTCGAATCGATCTCGTCTATCAAAGCTATCCCATGCTTTTTGAAAATATTCAAAATTTTTCTCAAAAATACAACAGGCAAAAATTTTTCTAAAACATGTTCAGCTTCCGATGTTTCCAAGCTAATATGGTAGGATAACAAAAGTTCCACATATTTGTTCTCCAAAATTTGCACTGTTTCAGGTGAGATTACTAAAAATTGCTGCAATTGAATGGCATCCTCAAGAATTGTTAGCCAAAATTGAAGATTCTGCAAATCTACAAAATGACTTTCACGACCAAATACAAAAACATGTCCTTTTTGTTGAAAATTGACATTATTTGAGTCAAGAAGATCCGACGCATTTGTAGCAAAAAGAGCAGACGGAGGAACAACTATTGGTAGAGTTTGACCGTCAGCTAAATTAAATGTTGCTAGTGGAGTGATTGCAAAAGTCTTTCCAGACGCCATTAATAATTGAAGTAAAAAGTCACTGTATCCTTCTCCATTAGGTCTTTTCCGAAGAAAGCGACAAACCGCTGCTATATTTTTGAGTCGAACAGTAATCCCATTAAGATACTCAAATACTAAAAATGAAGGATTATTCCAACATTCTTCATCAACTCCATCAGGAGGATTGTCTGCAAATCTCACATCATTTATTTGATGCTTCTTTAAGATTGCTTGCTGAAGTTTTTTGATCATGAAACTATGCATTCTCAAAACAATCTTTTCATCCTGAGTTAGCATAAACAATGAATAGCAGTCGAAGCTTTCTCTAGCTGCACAAGGAAGTAGAGATTTAGCAATGCTATCCTCGTTTAAGAGAAAATCATTCCCGTATCCCATTTTTAAAAGATTTTCATCAATGGAATACGGCAATATCAAGTCATCTGAAGTAGATTGTATCTCATTTTTCTTCAAACGTTTAAGCTTTTGAAGGGGTTTTCGCACACTCAAATTATCAAAATTGAACAAATTAGACTCTGTAATCAAATTTGATTGCCAAAATTGCAACAAGTCATTAAAATTCTCTGATTTTCCTAATATAGTTTTCACATATCGCAAGATACTATTTTTATCCAAAGCTTGATCATCAATCAAACGTCGCCGAATAAGCACAAAAAATTGCTTTATCATATTTTTCAAACGATCATTGCTTGAAGAACTGTAAAAATAATATACTAGCGAGAGTAAAGATTCTGGATCTCTAAATGCATCAGCCGGTTCTAAAGTCTCTTTCTCCAATGGATCTCCGTTAAACATTCGCATGAAAAAGGAAAGACTTTCCGATAATGGCAAAAGCGATTTAACTCGCTTATATATGAATGTGTTATCAATAATTCCATAATTATTGCTATTCATTAAGTTTCTAGGAGTCTCAGTAAGCTGTAAAAGATGATTTATTTGCGAAATGCGAACAAGCGCTGCTTCACTTGTGCCAAGAAAAAATTGAAGAAGATGCTTTTCCTGCTGCATAGTCCAAAAACTTTCGCAAACGAATGGCATTGTCAAATTTAAAAAAAATTTTACGCCTGGTGCATTTTTTTGGTAATTACTCAAAAGAGATTCAAGTAAGGTTCTAAAATCATAGCTCTTATTATTGTCCAAGTCAATGACAAAATGCCCGAACCAAAATCTGGTAAAAGATTTGCGTATAAGTTTCCGGAAAGGCAAAGTAGGCAGGTCATTTTTATTGGCAAATTTTCGTTTCAATGCTGCATCAGAAGGAAAAATTGATTGATTGTATAAAATCAAAACTGCAGCTAGATATTCGATCGAGCAGAGCTCCGGTATCATAAGGCCACGGAGTTTACTCATTAATGCAATCAGGGTAAGTATTTGGTACTCTCCGTCATTAAAGACTGTCAAATGGGTAACAGAAGCTAGCATTCGCATCGCTTCAAAATATGCATGCGATCTAGCATAATGATATGCCAAAAGAAGTCTTTGGTATCTTGATCTCGGTTTTATTTCGTATGTACGATCAAAAATGAATGCATCCATCAATACTGTCTTAAAGCGCTTAAATGTAAATTTGTCATCTGAGTCTTCAATATAGTCAATATCAGGAACAACTGCATGAACCAAATTGCCATCTTCAACTATAAGATAATCTTGAAACATTTCAACAGATATTCTTTGATTAAAAGGAACACGAAGATTTTCCAAACCATCCAACACCCATCCATATCGGTCGCTGCTACTTTGATAGGGTTTAAGAAAAAGCGTATGTATTCCTTCTTCGTGAGAATATTTCAATGGCCTTAAAATTGCATGAAACTCAACAAATAGACCATTTTGA
>JBDHQC010000018.1:0-18806 GCA_039806815.1 Parachlamydiales bacterium | reverse complement strand
TGTTTCAATTGGACAGATTCTTCCATAGTGACTTGGATGGACGTCACGAACTTCAAATCCTGCACGATCTCGATTCAAACCGCCTGGTCCAAGAGCAGAAAGTCTACGTTTATGCGTAAGTTCTGCAACTGGATTTGTTTGGTCCATAAATTGAGAAAGTTGTGATCTTCCGAAAAAGTCCTTCAATACAGAGGTAAGAGCTTTTGCAGAGACGATTTTTCCAGGAGTCAACGTATCGGAGGAAAAGTCAAATAGGTTCATTCGTTCGCGAATGATCTTTTCCATTCTTGCAAGACCGATCCTGCATTGATTTTGAACAAGCTCTCCAACAGAACGGACGCGGCGATTTCCAAGATGGTCGATATCGTCGACATTTACGGAATCGTCGCCTTTCTTTAAGCGAATCAAATACTTGATTGCTCCGATCACATCTTCTTTACGCAATGTAACGTGCTGCAATTCTTCGTCGTTAATTTCCAAACCGAGCTTTGTGTTCAATTTGTATCTTCCGACGCGACCGAGATTATATCTCTTTGGATCGAAGAAAAGACGCATAATGGCAGCTCTTGCGTTAGAAAGCGTTGCGGGTTCACCTGGGCGTATTTTGCGATAAAAGTCTTTTAATGCAGACTCGTAACTATCGGTTGGATCTTTAGCAAGCATTTTAATAATTGGACTTGTCTCATCTGCATCTTCTGCAATTTTAATCGTATCGATGCCTGCATCGAGAATGCGCTTCAACATTGCTGTTGTTAGTTTTTCAGAAGCCTTTCCAAAAACCAATCCACGCTCTTCATCGACGATATCTTGAGCCAAAATCTTACCTACGAGCTTTGCAAAATCTTTTTCCGATTTCAGCTTATGCTTTTTAACATCGAAAAATTCTTCCATGATGTCTTGATTGGACGAATAGCCAAGACATCTGATAAAGGTAGTCGCCAAAATTTTGCGCTTTCTCTTTTTTCGGTCGACGTAAATATTGATTAGATCGTTAGAATCAAAAGCAGCTTCGAGCCAGCTTCCTCGATAGGGAATAATTCTCGAAGAGTAAATGATGTTTCCGCGAATGTGTCGTTCTTGTTCAAAACATATACCAGGAGATCTGTGCAACTGAGAAACGACGACTCGTTCTGCACCGTTGATAATAAAAGTTCCTTTTAAAGTCATCACAGGAATAGTTCCCATGTACACTTCTTCTTCCTTGATACCGGTTTCATCAGTCAGGCGAAATTTGACCTTTAGCGTCACATTGTAGGTAATTCCTCGTCTGATGCATTCTTCTGGAGTATATTTGGGAACTCCAAGAGAATAGGAGATGTATTCAATAACGGTTTTCTCATCAAACGACTTTATCGGAAAAACTTCCTGAAATACTTCTTGCAAACCGATGTTTTGACGCTCTTGAGGCATTTCATCGACTTGTAAAAACTGATTGTACGACTTAATCTGAACTTCGATCAGATTGGGAAGATCGAGAATATCCTCCTTCTCGAAAAAACTGATGCGACGGGGTGGTTGGCGCAACATTCTAAGCTTCCTCTCTAAACACTTTTTTTAAAAAAACTATATAATAAGTAAGATAACTACTGCTCATGCACTGCCCAAAGGGCATTTCGTTCTATTTTGGTAATGCGTCCGGTTTATAAATGAGAAGATCAATAAATTTAAAATATGCTGAATACAATGGCACTTATACTTTACTTGCATGTTGTTTTGATGTCCCTAACCCCCGTGAAAATTGGCTTTTTGAAAACTCATCCCTTTTTCACTTTGTGGTCTTTAATTCATATCTCTTCGCAAAAGAAGAGTAAAAATAGAGTTGGTCAACATCATACACTTTTTTGGAATTAAAAGCACAAAAAAAGTTGACCAGTGCTTTATTTGCACTGGTCAACTTTCTACTTTTTCCTTAAAAGAGAAAAACTTTGCTTATAAAGGCTTTAGCGAAACTTTTGCGCCAACAGCTTCAAGCTTTTTCTTGAGGTCTTCTGCTTCTGCTTTTGGTGCTGTTTCTTTTACGACTTTAGGTGCAGCTTCGCACATGTCTTTTGCTTCTTTTAAGCCAAGACCTGTAATTTCGCGAACGACTTTGATAACAGCGATTTTCTTTGTCTCATCAACTGCTTCAAGTGTTACTAGAAAATCTGTTGCTTCTTTTGCAGCAGCACCTTCTTGAGCTTGTGCAACGGGAGCAGCCATTGCAACTGCAGCTTGAGCTTTAACGCCCCACTTTGCTTCAAGCATCTCTTTTAATTTTGCCATGTCGAGAACTGACAATCCGCTCAGTTCTTCTACGAGTTGTTCGATGTTTTTACTCACGGGTTTTTCCTCATTGATTAAATATTAAATACTTATAAACCTTTATTGTTCCTTCATTTTGTTGTCTATACAGTAGACAACAGAAGTAAGTAGCGCTTCCATAGTTGCAAGTGTTTGGGCCATAGGAGCTTCGAATAGACCGAGCAGCTGTGCACGCATCACATCTTTTGCTGGTAGATTCGACAGCTTTTCGGTATCAAGTTTACCAAGCAACTGGTTTTCTAACTTACAACCTAAGAACTGGAACACGTTTTCATTGTCTTTGTTAAATTTCAAAATCGACTTTGTCATTTCTATAGGATCATCTTTCGAAAAAAGAATACCTATATGTCCCGGCAACGTATTAAGCTCAATTTTCATCCCATGAGCTTCAATTGCCTTTACGAAAATGCGTTTTTTAACGACTTCGAAATTTGCACCAATCTTTGATATCTCCCGACGGAATTCATTTGCCTTATTTGCTTCGAGTTTGGAATAGCCTGCAATCACAAATGAATTTGCATCGCCAATAGTTGCAAGAATTTCATCTAAGAGAAACTGTTTTTCAGATTTCATTCGTTTTGTCCTCGCAAAGATATATCCATTTCGCGCAGGTCGAGCTTTAGCCCTGGACCCATCGTCGAAGAAATATAGATTGATTGTACAAAGTGTCCTTTAACCGTTTGGGGTCTTGATCTTTGCAATGCTCCAGCAAGAGCTCGGAAATTGCCGATCAAGTTATTTCGCTCAAATGAAATCTTACCAAAGGGGCAGTTCACAATGCCGTAGCGATCGGATTTAAACTCGATTTTTCCAGCCTTTACTTCTTGAACCGCTTTTGCGATATCAGTCGTTACGGTTCCAGCTTTCGGCGTTGGCATTAAACCTCTAGGGCCCAATACTTTACCGAGTTTTCCAACTTCTTTCATCATATCAGGTGTTGCAATGACGGCATCAAAGCCTGTCCAACCACCTGTAATTTTTTCAATTAGGTCGTCATTTCCCGCAAAATCAGCACCAGCAGCTTGAGCTTCTTTCAGCTTGTCGCCTTTAGCTAAGACGAGAACAACCATTTTCTTTCCAGTTCCACTCGGTAGTGAAACCGTTCCACGGATATTCTGATCTGATTTACGAGAGTCAACGCCCAATTTAAAGGCAACTTCCAGTGATTGATCAAACTTCACTGGAGGACAAGCCTTTAATATATCGATAGCTTCTTCCAAAGAATAGACTTTTGTTTTGTCTACCTTTTTTGCTATCTCCCGAGTTCTTTTAGACTTATGACTCATATTTTATGCATCCATTAGATTACATCGATACCCATAGAACGAGCAGTGCCTGCGATGCAGTTCATAGCAGCTTCAATTGATGCTGCGTTTAAATCTTGCATTTTTTGCTCTGCTATGCTCTTGAGCTGTGCTTTAGTTAGTGTTCCGACCTTTGTTCTATTAGGAACAGCCGATCCTTTTTCTTTTCCAGTAACTTTTTTAATCATCTCAGGAGCAGGTGGTCTTTTCGTAATGAACGTAAAGCTTTTATCCTGATACACTGTGATGACGACAGGCAAAATTAGTCCTGCCTGATCTTGTGTCTTTGCGTTAAACTCCTTGCAAAAGGCCATGATATTGACCCCTGCTTGTCCGAGAGCTGGCCCAATAGGAGGCGCTGGATTCGCTTTTCCTGCTGGAATCTGCAATTTAATGACTTTTACAACTTTTTTTTGCGCCATTGTTTTATGAACCTTATATCATTGAAACTTTGAGCATTTTGACCATTGCGCTCTTTCCCATAAAATATTGAAGTTATGGAAAATAGCATAAGCATACGCAATTTGCACAAAAAATGCATCTGTTTTTTTATGTATTTTACATTTGTTGAATACGGGCCTAAAGAAGTTACCCTTGCGCTTCCTCTCCATTGGTTTCTTCGACTTGCCAAAATTCAAGATCATCGACTCTTGTATCTCTGCCAAAGATCGAAACGAGAACGCTTAGTCTTCCCTTTTCGTGGTTTACATCAGTAACGGAACCGATGAAGTTCACGAATACGCCATCTGTAATCTTTACCTTGTCGCCGACTTCGAATTTGTGCTTTTGGCTTACTTTAGAACTTTTATCTTCGAGATCTTTGAGCAATGCATTAACTTCATCTTCACTAAGCTCATTTGGTTTATCTCCACCTAAAAACCCAACGACGCCAGTTGTGTTTTTCACATACATCCACGATTGATCATTGAGCGTCATTCTGACGAGAAGATATCCGGGCCAAAGGCGTTTTTCGACAACTCTTTGCTGTCCACGCTTAACTTCAGAAACATTTTCAGTTGGCAAGACTACCTGTTCGATAAGGTCTTGCACGCCATGGGCTTGCCTATTTTCTTCTAGGGCCTTTTTGGCTTTTTTTTCGCAAGACGACAAGACTTGCACTACATACCATTTATGCATGAAATTAATCCTCTTTACCCTAAAATAAGTCGAAAGAATGCTTCAATACCCATGAGAGATCGATGGATAACGAGATCTGCTATGTACAAAAGCAATCCAAAAAAGAATGTTGCAAAAACAACGAGTTTTGCATAAACCCAAGCTTCTTGTCCTTCAGTCCACTGAATTTTTAAAAACTCTTCTTTGCAATTTTCAAAAAATTCATAGAATTTTTTTATTGAAAACGCTGGCATTTTTTGTTGCGACATTTGTTTTGGTTGCACGTTCATAGTTTTACACCGCATATCGAATGAACATTTACATTTGACGAGTGCGGAGGGATTCGAACCCCCGACATGCGACTTTGGAGATCGCCGCTCTAGCCAGCTGAGCTACACACCCAAAATAGCAATCGCTTACATGAAATATATCATGTAAACGATGCTATGTAACAGCAGAAATGTTGATAATTCTGCTCAATTATTTTTACTTGATGATTTGTGAAACAACACCAGCACCGACCGTACGTCCACCTTCGCGGATCGCAAATGTCATTTGCGGTTCCATAGCGATTGGAGCAATGAGTTCACATGTCAATTCAACGTTATCCCCTGGCATAACCATTTCTGTTCCTTCAGGGAGTTCAATCGTTCCAGTAACATCAGTTGTTCTAAAGAAGAACTGAGGACGATACCCTGTCAAGAATGGTGTATGACGACCACCTTCTTCTTTGGTCAATACGTAGACTGCTGCTTTAAATTTTGTATGTGGTTTTACAGATCCTGGCGCACAAAGCACCATGCCGCGTTCAACGTCTTCTTTCGCAATACCGCGAAGGAGAGCACCAACGTTTTCACCTGCTCGAGCTTCTTCGAGAATCTTGTTAAACATTTCCAAACTGACAGCAACGGATTCTTTTACCTCGTGCTTTAATCCAACGAGTTGTACTTTGTCGTTTACTTTGATTACACCTTGCTCTACACGACCAGTTACAACTGTTCCTCGACCGGAAATCGAGAAAACGTCTTCGATTGGCATCAAGAAGGGTTTATCTACCGATCTTTGTGGAGTTGGGATCTTTTCATCGACAGCTTCCATCAGCTTGTCAATAGCTTCTTCATATTTTGGATCTCCTTCGAGAGCTTTCAATGCAGATCCGCGGATGATTTGAGTATCATGATAGCCTTTTGCTTCGAGCAATTCCTGAATTTCTGCTTCGACAAGTTCGAGCAAGGAATCGTCACCGCCAAGAGCATCGCACTTGTTGATGAAGACGACCATAGCAGGAACGCCAACTTGGTGAGCAATAAGGATGTGCTCTTTTGTCTGAGGCATCGCACCATCTGTAGCAGCAACGACCAAAATCGCACCATCCATTTGAGCAGCCCCTGTGACCATGTTTTTGACATAGTCTGCGTGTCCAGGACAGTCAACGTGTGCGTAGTGACGCTTTTCTGTTTCATATTCTACGTGGGTTGCATTAATCGTGATACCACGCGCTTTTTCTTCAGGCGTGTTGTCAATCGATGCATAGTCGCGAAACTTTGCATGTCCTTTTTGAGCAAGACGCTTTGTAATTGCCGCCGTCAATGTCGTTTTTCCATGGTCAACGTGGCCAATTGTTCCGATATTGACGTGTGGCTTTGTTCTCTGAAATGTTTCTTTAGCAGCCATACTTTTATCCTTGTGTTACTTTATATAAGTCAAGCTCATACAGATCTACAAACTTTTGAGCCCGCGATTTAGGAAAGGCCCTTTATAGCGTTTGTAAAATTCATTTCAACATGCCCAGAATAGGAATTGAACCTACGACCACTTGCTTACCATGCAAGTGCTCTACCACTGAGCTATCTGGGCAGAATCAATATTCCCTCTAAATTTTAAGCCCATTATTCCATGTAATACGGAGAGCTAAAAAGTGTTATTTTGGGAACCCGCCTTCCATTCTGCATGAAAGGAGGTGAGTGTATTCCTTTAAAACAAAAAAAACAAGAAGAAATTGCAATTTGGGCACGTCGTATTGTTTTTTTTATTTTTGCCGATATACAATTCTTGCTTTTGTCAAATCATACGGGGACATTTCAAGTGTCACAACGTCGCCGACAAGCACGCGAATATTCTTCATACGCATTTTTCCGCATAGATAAGCCGTTACCCGAACGCCATTTTGCAATAACACTCTAAAGGTCATGTTAGGAAGCAATTCTTCTACAGCCCCATCAATGCGTACAGTATCTTCTTTTTGTGACATGGTCCTCACTTAAAATCTTTACTTGAAAACAAAAGCTAAAAAATTGAAATTATAATAAATTAAAATGAATCTCGCCTTTAACAGCAAGCATTCTCTTATTTTTTTAGCAATTTTAGCCAAGCAGGTTTAAATCGGAGTGACGGGATTCGAACCCATGACCTCTTCGTCCCGAACGAAGCGCGCTAGCCAAACTGCGCTACACTCCGATATATCAAAAAGTGTAGACTATAGTTTCTAATTTTGCAAAGACGAGATTTAAAAAATGCAAAAATCAAAAGAGCACGCGATGTTTTATATCACTTGCATTCCAAATGCAAAAAGAAATCACATCGAGCGCATTACGGATAAAGACCTTAAAGTCTGGATCAAAAAGCCTCCTGAAAAAGGGCTTGCAAATGAGGCACTCATTGCGCTTTTAGCAGAATATTTCGACATCTCCAAAAGCCAGATTAAAATAATTAAGGGCCACACTTCCAGAAAAAAACTTCTTCAATTATACAATGTACAACCAACCTAAACTAAATATGGATTGAACCTTATGCATTTTTTACTTTGCTGTTTTCTTATTTGTTTGCACTTATCGTGCTTTTGTACAGCTCTACAAAGCGCAAATGAAACACCAAAGCAAATTTCCAAAGAAACGAAGCTTGAGGAAAATACAGTAACTACATCGCATGTTCTCGAGACAAAATCAGTTTCTATTAAATACGAAGCAACCGCAGGCTTTATCCCAATAACTGATACCGAAGGCAATGCGAAAGCAAATATGTTTTACTGTGCATATTTTCGCAAAAACGAAAAACAAGATCGTCCGATCGTTTTTTGTTTTAACGGCGGCCCTGCATCGAGTGCTATCTGGTTACACATGGGAGGAATTGGCCCCAAGAGAGTTGCGATAAACGACCTCATGCCAAATACCCCTCCAGGCACATATGAAGATAATCCTCATACCCTTTTAGATGTTGCAGATCTCGTGTTCATAGATCCTATTTCGACGGGTTTTAGCCACGTTTTTCCAAATGTAGACCCAAAGCCTTATTATACAGTCACAGGAGACGTCAATACATTTTCTGACTTTATCCGTTATTTTCTTACAAAATACAACCGATGGAAAAGCCCCCGTTTTATTGCTGGAGAAAGTTACGGGACTATACGCGCTGTCCTTTTAGCAGAAAAACTCCAGCAAGAGTCATACCTCGATGTCAACGGCATTATCTTGATTTCCCCTGTCTTAGACTTTCAGGCATATGAATATAATCGAGGAAATGTTCTTCCATATATCTTTTCCTTTCCATCATTTGCACTAACTGCAAAATATCAAAACAAACTTTCTGAAAACTTACAAAAAATGCCTTTCGATGTATTCTTAAAAGAAGTAGAGCAGTTTGCGTTAAACGAATATGCGCCATGTATTTTGCAAGGAAATGACCTAGATAGTGAAAAGCGAAAACAAACAATCGCAAAGCTTTCTTTTTACACTGGACTTACAAAGGAGTTTATTGATGAAACTCACTTGAATCTGAATTTCGACTATTATGCAAAAGAACTCCTCAAGACAAAGCAAGACATCATAGGGCGCTTTGACGCTCGTTACAAGGCAAATGATCCTTTTTTACTTTCTTTTAGACCAAGCTTTGATCCAAGTTTTAGCTTTATTTCAAGTTCTTTTCATTCTGCATTTCGAGATTACCTACAAAACGATCTTCGTTGGAAAAAAGAAGCCCCCTATATTATCATTAGTCACGCGGCTTTTTCCGAGTGGAATTTTGGATTGAGTAAAGATGAGGGAGGACTTGGATTTTTGAATGTATGTCCTCAGCTTTCACATACAATGATGCGAAATCCAAAAATGAACGTGCTCTTTGCATGCGGCTATTACGATTTGGCAGCCCCGTACTTTGCAAGTAACTATATAGTAAATCAGCTGAAACTGGTGTCAAGCTCCGATGCAAATATTGTACAAACGTACTACAAAGCAGGGCACACATTCTACTTAGAAGATGAAAGCCTGAAAAAAATGAAAGACGATTTCAAACGTTTTATCATGCAATCGATTTAAACTTTTATAATTTGAGTTACTATGAACTCCAATACTAAAACTGCAAAAATGGAAATGACTCAGATGGATTTTCAAAACTATTTTCATGCCCATGAAAAAGAGCTTGAGAAAACATTTTTTGAATTTTTATCCATGCCAACGATAAGTGCCGATCCAAAACATCTTCCTGAATTAAAAAAAACAGCGCATTGGTTGCAAGAGTATCTTACAAAAATCGGCTTTACAGCAGAGCTTTGGAACGATTCGAATACAACCCCTCCCGTAGTATTTGCATCGCACAAAACACAAGAAAAGCAAAAACCAACATTACTCATTTACAATCATTATGACGTACAACCCGTCGATCCAATAGAAAAATGGTCCCACAATCCCTTTACACCAAAACGAAATGACAATGTAATCACAGCAAGGGGCGCCCAAGACAATAAAGGGCAATGTTTTTATGTGCTTTCTGCTTTAAAAGCATGGTGGGATCACTATCAGTCTTTTCCAATGAACATCAAACTCCTCATCGAAGGGCAAGAAGAAGTTGGGTCCTCATTATTAAATCGATTACTTCCCCAAAAGCAATGTGAACTCAAGGCAGATTATCTCCTCGTCGTCGATCTTGGAATGAAAAAAGAAGATACACCTGCAATTACATTAGGAATTAGAGGGATTGCCTCTATGGATGTAGAAGTCACGGGAACAACTTCAGATCTTCATTCTGGAGTACATGGAGGAGTCGCCTACAACCCCCTTCATGCCCTTGTAAAAATTCTTTCCTCATTGCGAGATGATGCAGGGAAAATAACAGTTCCTGAGTTTTACGACGATGTCGAAGAGCTTTCGGATGAAGAACGAAAAATGCTTAATTTTGATTTCGATGAAGGAAAATACATACAGGATTTTGGGGCTCTTCCAACGGGTGGAGAAATTGAATATCCGGTATCGATCAGGGGGACCCTGAGACCGACACTCGAGATAAATGGTCTTTTTGGTGGATATTCAGGGCCTGGCTGTAAAACGGTGATTCCAAGTCATGCATATGCCAAGTTGTCAGTGCGACTTGTTTCAAAACAAACGCCTGAAAAAGTACTCTGTTCCTTGAAGAACACTATTGAAAATTCGTGTCCTAAGGGTGTAAAGGTAAAATGTACAATACATGAAGGCAATGGACTTCCTATTTTGACGAGTCCAAATTCAAAAATCGTTCAAGCGCTTTCTGATAGTTGCAATCTTGTGTATCATAAACCTTGTGAGTTCATACTAGAAGGAGGATCAATTCCAATAGTTGCGAATTTACAAAAAGCAAGTCAATCTGAAGTTGCTCTTTTTGGACTTGGGCTTTCCTCTGACAACATGCACGCTCCTAATGAACACTTTGGTTGGGATCGGATTGAAAACGGATTTCTCATCATGTTACATTTGATAGAAAATTTGGCAAAATAACAATTCACACTCTTTAATTGGAGGTCATAATGACAAAACTTGGGATCAAAACGAATCTCTTACTTACGTTTCTCGTTTGCATGCTTGGAACGAGCATTTCTTGTAATACGAATGAAATGCCTGTAAAAGATACAAGCCTTGCGAAAAAACTCTCCAAGGAATTTTCACTAGTTGCAAAAGGAGCAATTCCTGCAGTTGTGTCCATACGCTCTCAAATGACATCAAAATCATTTTTTTCTTCTCAAGACCAGGATATGGAAGATGGGCTTTCAGACCCAATGGAAGATTTTCTAAAGCGGTTTTTTGGTGCCCCTCCATATCAACAAAAGCCTGAAAAAAGAAGACCACGAATTGGACTAGGATCTGGTTTTGTCGTATCTAAAGATGGATACATCATGACAAACAACCACGTCATTGAAAATTCTGAAGAAATTACAGTTCATTTCAACAATGGGAAAGACTACATTGCAACACTTGTCGGTTCTGACCCAAACACCGATTTTGCACTTTTGAAAATCGATGCGCAAAACTTACCCTATTTAACACTTGGAAATTCAGATGATGTCGAAATTGGCGAGTTTGTCCTAGCAATTGGAAGCCCCCTCGAGTTACAAGCAACAGTTACTCTTGGAATAATTAGTGCAAAAGGAAGAAATGATCTCGATATAACACCGGTAGAAGAATTCATTCAGACTGATGCTGCGATTAATCCAGGAAATTCAGGCGGTTGCCTTTTGAACCTCGATGGAGAAGTCATTGGTATGAACACTGCTATTGCAAGCAATGCCGGAGGCGGAAGCATAGGTATTGGATTTGCAATCCCTTCGAATTTACTCAAACGAGTTATGAATCAAATTCTCGAGCATGGAAAAGTCATTCGTGGATTTTTGGGAGTGTCGTTACAAAAAATCGATAACGATTTAGCAAAAGCGTTCAATCTTGAAACACCGGAAGGCGCTCTTATTTCAGATGTCGTAAAGGATAGTCCGGCAGATCAAGCAGGCCTCAAAGACGGAGACATTGTCTTGAAAATCAATGGAGAACTCGTAGAAAATGCAGGATCTCTTCGCAACAAAGTATCCCTTCTTTCTCCGGGACAAAAAGTCGTACTTACGATCAAACGAAACGACACACTCATTGACATTCCTGTCACTATTGGTACACATCCACAAAATGTTTCGGGAAAAGAAAGCATCCAAAATAGTCTTGGAATCATTGTGCAAGAGATAACTCCTGAAATGGCACAACGCTTAGGCATTGTGGAAAAGGGCGTTCTCATTAAGTCTGTAGACCAAAATAGCCTTGCCTATGATGCAGGAATTCGTCCGAACCATCTGATTCTTTCTGTCAATAGAAAGCCAGTTACAACTCCGGATGAGTTTTATCAAGCAGTCAAAGAAAGTAATAATCAGGTTCTTTTGCAAGTCAAAGCAGGACCTTATGTTCGCTATATTACTTTGAAATTGCGATAAGTTGAAAAGTAAGTCCCCTGCTCGTTAAAGTGCAGGGGATTTTTTTTAACGCGAGTTTTGGATAAGGAATATAGCTCTTTCGCAAGAGCTTTTCATTCAGATTTGAAAATTTTTTCGAAGCCCATAGCCTGGCGTTACGGGCGAGAAAAAATTTTCAAAGGTGGAAGAAAAGATCATCGAAAGAGCCTATTCCTTATCCAAAACTCGCGTTTTTTTACTATCTAGGTAGCACAAAGCCCACCGTCAAGTATAAGACTTTGCCCTGTCATAAATGCAGCATCATCAGAACAAAGCCAAAGAATTGCATTGGCAATTTCTTCCGGTTTAGCAATGCGCTTCATAGGGATGGAATCCAAAATTTTCTCGCGAAAAAAAAATGGATTTTGTTCTTCAAAGCGTTTCATCATATCTGTAAGAACAGGTCCTGGACAAATAGCATTGACGCGAATACCGGAAGTTGCATATTCGAGAGCTGCAATTTGGGAAAGCATTATGACCGCTGCTTTCGATGCTCCATAGGCAGAGATATTTTCTAATGCTTTCATGCCTGCAATTGAAGAAACGTTTACGATTACACCTTTACCGTTCCGGATCATGAGTGGAATTTGTTCCTTCATTCCAAGCCATACGCCGGTGAGGTTTGTGTCTATCACTTTTTGCCAGACTACTTCCTCAAGATCTATAAGTTTACAAGGAGGCTGTTCAAGTCCTGCGTTGTTGATCGCAAAATCAAGTCTTGAGTATTTGGAAAATATTTTTTCCATAAGAGCAATCTGATCTTTATGCGACGTTACATCACACTGCACGAAGAGAGCATCTCCACCCTCTTGTTCTATTTTTGCACATGTTCTAGCACCACTTTCTGAGAGAGTACAAATTGCAACTTTTGCACCTTCTCTTGAAAAGGCAAGAGCGGTTTCAAGTCCAATCCCTAAGCCTCCTCCGGTCACAAGGGCTACTTTATTTTCAAATCGTTTCATAGAAAAGTTCTCCTGTGGCAGGAGATACTATCATAGAGAAAGGATGTAAAAAAAGAAAATTTGGCACACTTAAAAAAAATTAAACCTATTTTTCAATTCAGGAGAACCAATTTTCTAGTTCACAAAAAGAAAGCTCGTCGAAGGAATGAATGATTTTATTTGGTGGAAAGGGGTGATTTTCAAAGACACTTTTAGGAAATGTCGTGGTAAGCGCGACTGTTTTTGCCCCGGCTTTCGTTCCGGCTTCTATGCCTAATGTAGCGTCTTCAAAAACGATGCAATTTTTTGGCATAACGCCAAGACTCATCGCTGCCTTTATAAAGACTTCAGGATCCGGTTTTCCAAACTCGACATCTTCGCCAGACACGATTGCAGAAAAATATTTTTTGAGAGGAACTTCGTTAAATAGTATGTCGATGTTCTTTCTTATTGAAGACGATCCCAAAGCACATGGAATATTGTTTTTGTGCAAGAGCTTTAAAAAATTTTCGATACCAGAAGTTGGTAAAATTGGCACTTTTTTTACCATCTCCCAAAAAAGAGCTTCTTTTCGTCGTACGATTTTTTCAACTTCATTTGGATCAGTCGTCCATTTGAGAATGTCGACTACAAAATTAAAATTTCTCGCTCCGTTTCCATCGAGAAATTGCTTATGCGTAAGAGTCTGTCCCCTTTCGATTGCAACTTCTCTCCAACATTCTTCGTGATGGTATATGGTGTCGACAATAACGCCATCGAAGTCAAAAATAGCTGCCCATTTTGGCTCTGACATATACCTTTACCCTCATCATTTATGCCTTTTTAATCGCAATTTCTGTTTTTTGCCCATTCAAATCAAATGGCATTCCGGAAATTTTATCGAATGTACAAGAAAGTGCAAGAACTTCTCCAAAAATGTAATCCTGGTGAACATCGAGACATTTTTTCACGATATCCGTCGTTTCAAAAGTCATGTGAATGCGATCGGAAATATCAAACCCTTGCTCTTTCCTCATGAGGTTTACTTTATTGACGATTTCACGAGCAAGACCTAACATGAAAAGTGCATCATCAATTTCCGTATCGAGCGCAACAGTAACGAGTTCAGAGTGTTTTGCAATAATCCCCTCTTTTACTTTTCGATCAATAACGACGTCATCGCTTTGTAGCGTATATGTCGTTCCATTTATTTCTATTTGTGCACTTTGTTCTTCAGCAAAACGTTGAAGAGCATTTTGATCAAATGCCTCGATTAATTTTTGAGCATCTTTCATTAATGGTCCGATTTTTTTTCCAAGGACGCGAAAGTTTGGCTTTGCAAAAAGTGAAACAAACTCTTCTTCTTTTGTAGAATATTCCAAATCACACACGTTGAGCTCTTCTTTGATCAAATCTGCATGTTCTTTAAGGTCTTTTAGATTTTTCTCATCAGAACAAATCACAAACGCTTTTTTAAGAGGCTGTCTTACTTTTATCTGGTATTCTTTTCGAAGAGCATGCCCAGAACTTACGACAGTTTGTACAAGTTGCATTGCAGATTCAAGATTTTCATCGATGAGGCGATCAATAGGTACAGGAAATCGGCATAAATGAACAGATTGTAATTCTTTGTCCATTTTAAGGTTTTGATATATCGATTCGCTTAAATAGGGAATAAATGGTGCACATACTTTACAAAATGTCTTGAGAACAAAATACAATGTATGAAATGCATCGCGACGATCTTGTGTGTCGTCATCGCTCCAAAAACGTCTTCTTGAACGGCGGATGTACCAGTTTGTCAACTGATCGACGAAGTCGATGATTGGAGGTACTGCATGGCTTATTTCAAAACGTTCCATTGCATTTGTGACAGATTGAACGAGTTTTTGCAAATGAGAAAGAATCCATCTATCTATTTCATTTTGCGGAGTAAATTCATCGATGGAATATTGAGGTGCGAAATTATAAAGCCGTGCATACAGAATAAAAAAGCTATAGGCATTTTGCAAAGGAATGAGAATCTGCTTCAATACCTGATCTACGCCATGTTCTGAAAAACACAAATCCTCTGCTTTCACAGCAGGACTTTGCATGAGATAGAGTCGTACAGCATCTGCTCCATACGTATTAATAACTTGGACGGGATCCGGATAGTTGCGAAGTCTTTTCGACATCTTTTGTCCGTCTTCTGCAAGTACGATTCCGTTTACAATCACGTTTTTAAATGCAGGTTCAGAAAAAAGTGCTGCTGCAAGAATTGTCAATGTATAAAACCAGCCACGAGTTTGATCAAGGCCTTCTGCAATAAAATCTGCAGGAAATGACTTTTCAAACAATTCCTTATTTTCAAAAGGATAATGATTTTGAGCATATGGCATCGATCCGGATTCAAACCAACAATCAAAAACTTCTGGTATGCGTTTGTAGATTTTTCCGTGCTTATGAATTTCAATTGAGTCTATAAAATGGCGATGAAGATCCGATGGTTTTTTTCCGGAAAGTGTTGCAAGTTCATCGACTGATCCTACAACTATAATATCGTTATCAGAAGATCTCCAGATTGGAATCGGCGTTCCCCAGTATCTACTTCTTGAGATATTCCAGTCACGTGCACCTTGAAGCCATTTTTTAAAGCGTCCATGCTTTATGTGTTCCGGAACCCAAGCAATCTTTTCATTTGCAGCTACTATTTTATCTTTTATTTTTTCAACAGATACAAACCACGTCGATACTGCTTTATAGATTAACGGGGTATCAGACCTCCAGCAGAATGGATATCTGTGGCGAATCGTTTCATGGCGAAATATTTTCCCTTCCTGTTTCAAGAGTTTGATGATGTCTTTATCGCAATCTTTTACATGCCGGTGTACAAAAAGGGAAATCTCGTCTGTGAATTTACCGTTTTGATCGACAGGACATACAACAGGTATTCCATATTTATGACACACTGCAAAGTCCTCTTCTCCAAACCCGGGCGCTGTATGGACAAGACCTGTACCATCTAAAACCGTCACGTGATCTCCCAATAAAACTCTGAACGCGCCATATTCTTTCTCATCATGAAAATAGGGAAAAACCGGTTCATAGGTTCTATTTTCCAAGTCATATCCTGACATATGACCTAATATTTCGATATTTTCTAGATCTGGGAAGTAATGTGAAAGCCTTGCATCTGCAAGATAATAAATTCTATTCGAGCTTTTTTCTTTTACTTTTACGTAAACGATATCCGGACCTACAGCTACAGCAAGATTTGAAATGAGCGTCCAGGGTGTTGTCGTCCAGACGAGTAAATGCGCATTTTCTTCGTCCAAGAGAGGAAATAAAACCGTAAGAGATGGATCATCGACTTCTTTGTAATTTTCCGATGCTTCAAAGTTTGAAAGAGTCGTTCCTAGTTTTGTAGAAAACGGCATAACTCGAAAGCCTTCGTAGACAAGTCCTTTGTCGTAAAGCTGTTTGAATACCCACCAAACAGATTCCATGAAAGAAAAGTCCATCGTTTTCCAGCCATTGTCAAAATCAACCCAACGACCCATTCTTTCGACGATTGATTTCCATTCCGAAGAATAACGCAAAACAATGTTTCTACATTCTTCGTTAAAGTTTCCAACTCCAAACTCTTCTATGGCATAAGCACCAGTCAAATCTTTTGATTTTTCTATCTCGTATTCGACAGGAAGTCCATGACAATCCCATCCAAACCTTCGAGGGACAAAAAAACCTTGCATGGATTTATATCGGATGACAACGTCCTTGATCCAGCCTGCAAGAAGGTGACCGTAATGAGGAAGTCCCGTTGCAAAGGGAGGTCCATCGTAAAAAATAAAACGGGGAGAATTTTTATTTTGTTCTAGTGATTTTGCAAAAATGTCGTTTTTTTTCCAAAAGGACAATATTTCTTCTTCGCGTTTTGCAAACGGAACTTTTGTATCGACTTGTTCAAACATATATTATGAGCTCGACATAAGGTTTGGTAAATCAACTACTATAAGTAAATTCTTGCTTTAAATCCAATGTTTCATAAAAATTGTCGATGTTGTATACTATTTATGGGGGTGTAAAGGTTTCGACTTTTATGTAATGCAAAAGTCGCATGCGGAGGACGTCGGTTGGCCTCCTAAATCATCCGGCGAAACAATAAATGCTGACAATAACAGCAAAATTGTAACAGCTGACTTCAGCTTTGCTGATGAAGCTTATGCAATGGCAGCTTAATCGTAACTGATTAGCGCCCGACGGCTTGGTTTTGGACCAGGGAGATCAAGTTTAG
This sequence comes from Parachlamydiales bacterium, assembly GCA_039806815.1. Classification (GTDB taxonomy): domain Bacteria; phylum Chlamydiota; class Chlamydiia; order Chlamydiales; family FEN-1388; genus JBDHQC01. Next base: position 1,658 of record JBDHQC010000018.1, on the reverse strand, counting down.
TCGTTCATACTCTTGGTGTGAGTGTTTTTCGGTTTGGTTAAAGAGAAAAGCATTCGAGACCACCTTTAACCGCGAAGACTTTTTCGTGTGTGCTCAAACGGGGTCTTCGTAAATATGAGCACTAAGCATGTAGTGATTTTTGACAAAGCATAACAAGGACGAGAGTTCGACTCTCTCCACCTCCATCCAATTTTACTCTTCATTTTCAAAAAGCTTTTTGTTTCATTCGAAAATTCGTCTTCTTAAAGGCTTTTGTAAAATATGGTTAAGATTTGATGGTTTAACAACATCTGTATATATACAATTATTTAAATTTCCTTTCCATATTTACTCCCTATTTATCCGTAACTATGGTTATAATAATTGAATAAAATCAACAATATGAATTATTGTAGTTATTTAATTTAAAATAAAATTATATATTATTTCTATTAACTTATAATAATAATGAATGCTTTATCAATTACAAAATCATTTAATGATCCTGAAAGTGTAGATTCTAAAAAATTCAATTGGACAAAAGAGATTATTTGCGATCAGGTAGTTTTCCAACTTGTTACCAAAGAAAAGTCTTATTGTTTTAACGACATCTGTACATTATATCAGATAAATGACAATGTACTTTTCGACCAGCTGCAAACAACGGTAATATGGTGTGTGTATAACAATAGCGATAACAAACCTATCGGAGCTGTGATGTTAGAGCAGTATGAACTCTTAAAGGATTTAAAAAATCAAGTGACTTATGAACCGCTTGCAGATAAACTTTTTTCCAAAGGGATCAGCTATGAACTTTCCTATGCCCTTGATGAAAAGTATCGAGGTGCAGGTATTGGTTCTCGTATAGTAAAAGCATTTATCGATCATGCTATTAGCAATGGTTGGAATAAGCATATTTTTGCCGTTGTGAGTTTAGATAATCAACCATCATTGCGCATTTTGGAAAAGAATGGATTCTCTTGCATAGGAACATTCGTTCATAATGAAACAAGAGAATCACATTCGGTATATATTTCGTAGACTATTTCATTTCGTTAAAAAGTCAACTGAACCTTTTTTGGCACTGAGTTGTGCTTCAATCAGGAACGGAATTGCTTTTGTCCGTCTCTTTATTTCATCATTATCCCAAGGATAAAACCCAACATCTGTCATGAGTTGAATCCCCCCTAATAGAAATTCCGACGTTTCCAAAGGATAATCACATTTGAAAAGTCCTTCGTCGCATCCTTGTTTGATCACATCGGCATAAAGAGGAGCAAGTCTATCCATCATATGAGCAATAAGGCGGGCATGCAACCCAATATTCCCTGGACGATGCAACTGTTCAATCGTATTTTTTTGCTCTTTTGATACATTACTTTCTGTAATCAGAAATTGTAATCGGTCAAGTGCATTTCCCTTTGCCCCTTTTAACAACGATTTAAGTCTTTCGAAATATTCATCCACGATAATTTCAATCACGGCATCTAATAGCTCTTCCTTGGAATTGAAGTAGTGATAGATAGTCCCTTTAGCAATTCCTAAAGTATTTATTATATCTCGCATTGAGGTCTTCTCGTATTCTTTTTCCAAAAAAATCTCACGAGCACACGATACTATCTCATTCCATCGTTCTTCATGTTTTTTAACTGTTCTAATCATAGAGTCACCTCCTTGTT
>JBDHQC010000139.1:0-4461 GCA_039806815.1 Parachlamydiales bacterium | reverse complement strand
TGTGATATCTGATCCTGCAATCGCAACTGTTTGTACGTTGTTTTCCTTTATATAGTTCAAAATCGATTGAACGTCTTCTGCTGTATAATAAGAAAAAACGCCTTTGTTCATGTGAGGTTCAAATTCAGGCGCTATTCTTGCTGATGCTCCAGTTGCTATGAGAAGTTTGTCATAGGTTATCGTTTTTCCTTCTTTTGTACGAAGTTCATTTTTTTCCGTATTAAGCGATTCAACGAGATCATTTCCGATATAAGTAATATTTTTCTTTTGAAAGAAATTAGCATCAAGTAATGTGATAGAAGAAAATGGTGCTTTTTCTTCTAACAGCTTGTGAATGCGGCAGGTATTATAAGGGGAAACGGTGCTTTTTGTAATACAGGTGATGGAATACTTCTTGGCAAATGCGGGTTTTGTGAGTGTTTTCATGGCAGAGGTTGCTGCGGCTGAAGATCCTATGATTACGATTTTTTCTTTTTTTTCCTCTTTTTTTTCCGATTGTAAAAAGCAGGAACTGAAAGAAAAAAGCATTAAAGAAAGTAGCACCTGTTTGACTCGATTAGTCATAATATCTCCAAATGAATATTAATAATCATTTATTTTAACAGAATTAATTTATTTTTGTAAAATAATTATAGTTATATTGAGAGATGTTGTTGAAAAAGTAAATTAACATGAATTTTGAAAATGAGTTTATTATATTAAATTATTTAATTGTCATTCGATAAACGAATCATCCGATTCACCATGTGGCAATGGAGAATAAGTTCAACTCTCTGTCTACAAAATTTTCGAGATTTTAATTTTTCTCCTAGGATTATTTTTAATCTTGAAAATCCTGTTTCTACTAAACTTCTTAAGGAATAACCTGATATTTTTTTCCAGATATTTAATGCCTCTTTATCGCCACCTAATAGTTTCTATTGAATCGTTTCTCGAACTAAGTTCTTTTCCATTTCGTTATAACGCTTATAGAACAATGGATAACTTGGGCGTGGCAAGGGCAGGTTCATCATCTTGAGGATTGGAACTTAAGAATCCTTGTAAAGCTCTTAGAGTAAGCTTGTATACTTCTCGTAGGAATAACCCATTTTAATCACATGAGACGAGAATTTAGGCCGTCTCATTTTTGGTTATTCTACCCATTCTTTAGAGAGTGAATCATCAATCCAAATAGTTAAACTTCCCCTATTAATCAGGAATGCATTATAATTCTTCCAACCGCGTTTGCGGTTCATGTAGGTGCCCTTGTGTGTTAGAACTAAAAGAACCTACATGTTTTCTTTTTTTTCTCTAAAAACTATTTTGACTTATCTTTCGATCTTTCGGCACCTATGATCATCAGACTTTTTCAACAACGCCATATTGAGAGCATATTGGACAGCGCTCTATTGAATGTCCTCTGGCAGGACAAAAACTTCTTGCGAAATAGATGATTTGTAGATGAACCCGATTCCAGTCTTTTTTGTGAAATAATAATTTTAAATCTCTTTCTGTAGTTTCAACATTCTTTCCGGATGAAAGTCCCCAACGATAAGCACACCTATGTATATGGGTATCTACAGGAAAACTCGGTATTTTAAAGCCTTGTGCTGCAACGACAGATGCAGTTTTGTGACCAACCCCCGGCAATTGTTCGAGTTCTTCAATCGAAGGAGGAACTGCTCCATCGTAGTTTTCAACCAAAAGAGCAGAAAGTCTTTTGATCGCAGAAGCTTTTCTCTTTGAAAGGCCTAAGGGCCGAATTATACGTTCAATTTCTTCTTCTTTGCACTCTGCTATTTTTTTTGGCGTATCGGCTAATTGAAAAAGAGTGGGGGTTACCTTATTTACCCGTTCATCGGTGCACTGAGCAGACAAAAGAACGGCAACTAATAACGTAAACGGGTCTTTGTGAAACAATGGAATTTTCGGAGAAGGAAAATACTCGTCGAGAATTTCCTTTATTTTTTTTGCGCGTTCGCGTTTTGTTCTCATAATCTAAAAGAGTTTTGTCAGCCCCTGTTCTTTGCTACTTTTGAACATAAGGATAAAAAATTGCGTGAACATCACGGTGTAAAAAATACCAAGCAAAAAACCAATGATGAGATTTTCAATCGGAAATGACCCATAATTTTCTAAAAAGCGTATTCCTTCAAAGACATATGTCATTGGAAAACATAAAGAGACATTCTGCATCCAGGGGGGAAGACTCGATACAGGATAATAGACAGCACTGAAGAAAAAACCAATTGTTAATACAACCCATGGAAGTTGCTGATATTTTGTTCCAAATCGTATGAGAATGCCTGCTGCAAAAAATCCCGTCATCCACCCAGACATCAAGCTAATTGGAAGAATCGGGATAAGGAGCCATTTTAATGTGAGGGGGTTGATAGAGAAAAAAAGATACGAAATAAGCGATCCATATAAAATTGTGAAAATGATCTTAAACGTTCCGCTGAACATCATTGAAACTATCCATTCTCTAATTTTCAATGGAGATCCGACGATGTTAATGAGATTTTGTTCTGTAAGGTCATCTAAAACATTTACACATACTTCGTAACTCGAACGGTAGACTGTTTGCCAGATGACAAGGCTTATTATGAATGTCGTTACAATATTTGGAATGTGCGAAAGCCTTCCAATCCATATCGAAAGAAATCCATAAAATCCAACGTCTATCGTGGGCCAAAAGAAAAATTCGAAAAATCGCGAAGGATGTCGGGTAGCATAAAGGTACCGCAAGAACATAGCATAGATGCGATGGAAGGTCATGTATTCGATCCTTTTTTCAAGATGTCAATAAAGAAATCTTCCAAAGTGGGCTTTCGGATTTCAATGTCTGAATAGGTTATATTTTGCTTTGCAAAGTGTTGCAAAAGATCAGAGATAGCACTGTCATCGATTTCGACTGTGAGGCTATGGTCCTTTGCAACATATTCCCATTTTTTATCTACAAAGGAAATTGCTGTATCTATACCCTTTGTAATTTTTAGTCGCAATATAGACATCGAAACGCTCTTTGCAAGCATCTCAGGGCTATCTTCTTGAATGATTTTTCCTTTATTAATCACTAATACCCTATCGCAGATTTCTGCAACTTCGGGCATATTGTGCGAGGTCACGATCATGGAAATTTTGCGTTCTTGCTTTTGTTCTTTAAGGAACTTTCGCGTGATATAGGCAATGTCCGGATCTAGAGAAGCTGTAGGTTCATCTAAAAGTACAATTTTTGGATCAGATAAAAATGCCTTTGCAAGCATAACCCGCGTAGTCTGACCGGATGATAAAGAATAAACTTGTCGATTTTTAATGTGTTCAATTTCAAAAGTACAAAGAAGACGGTCAATTTTTTCTTGTCGGGTTTCTTCAGAAAGTCCATAGAGTCTTCCGAAAATATCGAGATTTTCCTGAACAGTAAGAGGAAGGGGTACTTTCATAAACGTACTTGCATGAGTCACATACTGCAAGGAAGACGATCGGTTTTTGAAAAAATCTTTTCCGAAATACGAAATTTGACCGTGGGTCGGTTGTAATACGCCCAAGAGCATTTGAATCGTCGTCGTTTTTCCTGCTCCATTTGGTCCTAAAATCCCAAGTGTTTCCCCCTCATTGAGATAAAATGATATCCCATCGACTGCGATATAAGGCTCTCGTTCAGACTTAAAGCTAAAAAGGGAATTTTTTACGTAGTAAATCTTTGTAAGATCAACTACTTCCAAGACGCGCTCGCCCATCTTTGAAAACTTTTGGTTTCTAAAAAAAATATAACAGTACACAAAAGACCTATTTTTAGATGCAAAAAAAATCGCAAGGAGATGAAGATGAAAAAATCAATTAATTCGATAATATTAACTAACCTAAGTTGAAAGTAAATAACGAGTAAAGTTCTAAATAAATTCTGTTATGATGCAAGAAAATCGAAGCGAAACTAATATTGGAATATATATTAGCGAGCTTCGATTTTCTTGAAGCAAATAGAATTTGCAGAAATTTACCGCTAGTTACTTTCAACTTAGGTTAAATAATAATAATTTGTTTTTGGAGAGTTATATGTGAATTCAATAGAAAGAATTTTTCGTTCCCCATCTTTATCCTTATTCGATAAAGAAAGTTTAATTGAATTAAAAAGAGAAGTTAAAAAAGGGGACTTTTTCCGTCTTCATCATTTAATTGAACACTTTGCATTTGATATTCCACATCCTTTTTTAAAAACTGATCCTGAAATAGCAAGTTTTCTTTCAGAATATATGAAAGGCATATATGTTTATCTATCGCGCCGTAAAACCCACTCATTTATGGGTGGGATATAAGGCGCTCCTATTGAGGAATAACACTTTGTTGTTCAATATATTTATGTATATGCTCAAGTGGAGCTCTGCCACAACTTCCTGCAAAATAACTCGGTGACCAAAAATTTGATCCCCATAATGCTTCTGTAATAGAAGGATATTTCTTTTTTCGAATAAGTCGCGATGA
>JBDHQC010000138.1:0-4524 GCA_039806815.1 Parachlamydiales bacterium | reverse complement strand
TCGCACATCAATGCTCATGATACACCCAATAACGATTCTCCTAATGGGGTCAGGTTAATCTTAGGCTGAATGTAACTTGAATCTTCAAGATACTTTTCGAATCCTGGATGAATGTGAACAATAGTGCGTTTAAGTTCCGGAAATGCCGGATTGTGACCGGTAGAGACACCTTCTTCGAACGCTTTTTTCCTAAGAATTCTCCCCTCTTCAGTAAGCCTTACCTTTGGAACATAACATAAGTAACCCACCATTCTTACTTTTGGCTTATCACTGTATGGTCTATTCTTATCGGCATGTTGATTCCAATGAATAGTTCGCGAGTCCCATAAAATGAGTGATCCACGAGGTGCAGTGACCTGTTTCATGAAGTAAGGACTCCCTGAATCATCTGAATTGCTGTTAAAAAAATCGAGTAAGTATTTCTTGTGAGCAATCTTTTTTTCCTCTCTGGGTATATCCATAGTACTTATGGTTTCAAGAACAGGAGCAAATTCAGTGAATCTGAGGTGGGACTTCGGAATACAGTAGAACCCTCCATCACCATCGAAAGAATCTTCAAACAAAAACTGCCCTTGAATTGTAAATGGCTCCGTTTTCAACAATGACTCACTGACAAAGCCAATGGGCGGATTGTTGTTATGTGCGACATTGTCTAGTCGCCTCCTTAAAATCGCTTGATCAACATGAGGCCAAGGCTCAGAATAACCTTCTCTTATTTCCACAGGACACATAAAGGATAGTCCATCCATGCTTACGATTAGATCGTTTGTGTTCCATACATGAGCAAATACATCGACAATGCGCGGATCCTGTCTTAAATCCCACATAACCTGAGTCTGACCAGCAGCTCCAGCAAATATCCCAAGTATATTATGCATCGGGAATGCTTCCTTCCAGTTACTCATATCATCCATTTTGCAATTCGGCCATGCCTTCTCAATATACTCATGCCATACGCGTTTATATAAGTGTTCTGCTTCAGAAGTCGAAAGCACCTGTGGAATGACACAATACCCTTGCTCTTCAAGATCTTTTAGATAAGAAGGAATGCATGAACTTTGTTCTTGGGCAACGATATGGTCTTCAGATGAAAGTTGCACGTTTGTAATCGGAGCAAATGATAAAAAAACAAATACTAAAAAATGAGCGCACTTCACGAGAAGTCCTCCAGAAAATATTTGGAAAGATATTTTGATTCGCACATATATTACATCATTGCAACATTTCATACTCCAAAAAATTCATTTTTTTACATGACGATAAACGTATACATCGTCTTTATTTATCCTTGAAGAAAACAACCTTTTAAATGATTATCATTGAATTTATTTGATATTTAAAAAAAATTATCCATAAACTTTAAGAAATACATACTATGTCAGGTATCGTTAATAACCTCTTAGGTCTTCCAGGTGAATTACTGGAAAGAATTTTGGTTGAAGCTGCAAATCCTTCGGCAGAAATTGCACATACGCAAATCAAACCCTGGCAACAAAGTGCGATAGAACAAATTTGGAAAGCAGTGAAAAAATCTCTTTCAGAGATCTCTGAAAAGATTCAAGAAGAAAACGTTTCGTCTGAAGAAAAAGGAAACACAGTTATAAATACATCTCACAGAAGATCTATCAACGTTACTGGTGGAAATTGCAATATAACCATAAGAAATAGTTCTAATGTAAATCAATCTAACCAGGTTATACACGTTAACCAAGGAGGACAAGTCACAATCACTGGTGGTAATATCGTCCAATTCGGTTCTCCCGAGGAACAGAATCAAATAAATGCCGAGCAAAAAAGCAATCCCACAAGCTTTTTAAAGGAAATTATAAATGATTTCAAAAGTAAAGAACAGAAAGCAAAAGAAGAAAAAAAAGATTTCAATTACAAAGGATCATTAAAAAATGTAGAATCCCTACTTCTCACAGTATTTAATTCAAATCTAAACGGACTAAAAATTCAGGCAACTCATCTACAATCTGATGATCTTCAAATGTGCGCAGATCTTTTTCAAACAAAATTCACATCACATCGAGAACACTTTCGAAATTCCTTATCTCCTCAACGTTTTATACTCCTTGCAAAGATGACATCAAAATTGATAAAGAAAATTGGAAAAAAGACCGAGCCTGCTATTCAAGTATATACTAACGATAAAATCAAAAACGTTATCAGAAACGCGTTTCATTGGTTTTAAAAGGAAGCTATGATTAAACTTATATTCCTTACGCTTGCATGTTTTATTCTTTTTGCAACACATGCTGTAGAAGAAGAAAATGCAAAAGCAACTTGCCTATACGCAGAATCAGAAACTTTACGTAAAGCGACTGAGAAATATTTGAAATTTATTGATCAAATAAGTAAAGGCTTGCATTTTTCTCAATTAGAAGCAGCAGAAGAAATACTTTCACCAAACTGTAAGAAAGTTTTAAACGGCCAGCTTTACGCTCAGAATAGAGAAGATTTCGTAATGGATCTTCTCTCCGTCTATCAAAATCATGGAGGATGGGAAGTATATCCTCAAGATATCATTATAGCACCTTTAAATAATGCTGTGGTTTTAAGGCTATTCATCGAAATTGAAAAATATGGGACTTATACAGCACAAGTCATCTTACGTTACGATTCAGACTATTTAATCACAGAAATTAACGAGGTTCTCAGTCCAGTTAACGGGTATTACGATTTTAAAGTCGACTAAGACACTTTTCTGGGAAGTCTTCTTTGGAACGTACGTAATAGCAATCTCTTCATTTTCGGAGTCACGAAAACGTAAAATTAACTGCACGCCTTTTGCATTTTTTCCTCTTGAAGATATTTCATCAATTTGTTTCTACCATTTTTTATTGGAATCCATAGCGCAAATCCTATCACCAGGCGCTAAAATAATTGCAACTTCGAGGAAATCATGCAAAGTATGAAAGTTACTGATGCACCCCTAACGAAGCTTTAGCTGTCCCAAAATCATATGAAATTGAAGAGGTTGAAACTTTTTGTGAAGCGCTTTCACTTAATAAGCAAGAAGTTTTACCTGAACTTGGGAAACTCAAAATCTTTTTGAATACAGATGGGAATTTACGTTTTGAACGAGTAATGGGAAGAGATTGTAATGCACCAATTTTAGTCTCTACAATTTCTAATTTATACATGTTATGGAAATCTAGAAGAAATAGAGGAAAAACATTTTCATAGTATCGTACTTTTTGTAAGATGTTGCGTCCTTGAATGGTCATTATGGGAATTAAAACGAGCAATACAAGATCATGATTTGCAAAAAGAAGAACGATTTGCCCGCATTCTTTCTGACACCATTTTCGAGATCAATGAAATATATGCACGCATTCTAATGATTAAGGAGCTATCACTTTTATGATCGACGGACAATTCCCATCAGATAGATGTATTGTTGATTGCCTAAGAGCAAGTTATGACATTGAAGTAGAATCCATTACACCTCTTTTTGAAGGTGCAGATATAAACGCGGCAATATATAAAGTTCAAACTCGCGATCAATCTTCTTACTTTGTAAAGCTAAAGCATGGTTATGAAAATATTAATGCTACAATTTCAGAGCTCTTGCATGATAGTGGAATTCAACAGATTATCCCACCTGTCAAAACAATCTACGGTCGTTCAATTCTGCAAATAGGTGACTTTTGTTTAATTATATATCCATTTATTGAAGGAGTTAATGGATTTAGTCACAAGCTAACAGACGAGCAATGGATTTTTCTTGGCAAAGCTTTAAGGCAAGTTCACGATTTTGATGTACCATCTTCACTTCTGAAGCATATCAGAAAAGAAACCTATTCCCCAAAATGGAGACAAACTGTTCGTTCTCTCGTCAACATTCAGGATGAGCCATCCGGTAACGATGTTATAGCTCTAAAATTTTTTAACTTTATGAAAGAACATAGATTGGTCATTCAACGTCTTGTAGATCGGGCAGAACAGCTGTGTAACACCATCAAGGATCAACATACAAAGTTTGTATTATGTCATTCTGATATTCATGGAGGTAATGTCTTGATAAAAGGAAGCAACACCATCTATATAGTAGATTGGGATGACCCAATCATGGCTCCTAAGGAGCGAGATCTCATGTTTATTGGTGGTGGTGTTGCAAATGTCTGGAATGATCCGCAAGAAGAGATTTCCTTTTATAAAGGTTATGGAAACACTGATATTAATATTTCAATCTTAGCTTACTATAGGCACGAAAGAATAGTAGAAGATATTGCTGAGTATGCACAAGCTCTACTTTTGACAAACCTTGATAATATCCATCAAAATAGATCAGAAATGTACAAACACTTTATCGGTATGTTTGATCCTCAAGGTGTAGTAGATATAGCTTTTAAAACTGACAAAGTGAGCAAAGTATAAGGTGCTGGATTTTCTTGACCTTATCGCATTTGTTTTTTTCTTTCGGAAATGGGAACAAGGACATACTTATATTTTGGCTTGATCTTTACAATTTTGCCATTTTTTCTACTACTAATGGCACGCCAGTACGTATAGAATCAT
>JBDHQC010000017.1:0-19156 GCA_039806815.1 Parachlamydiales bacterium | reverse complement strand
AAAAGGAAATGGAAGTCCTTATGGAAGTTTCCAGCTGGGAAGTCATCGCCTCTTTAACTGAAGCAGGTCTTGGCATAGGTTTTTTCCCAGACTACGTGGCCATCAGAAGAAATAAATATCTGAAACCCTATAATTTGAACCTTAAACCAATACAATATAGAATTTTGGCCCTCTTTGAAAAGTCAAGGAAGATCCCAAAAACAATTGAGGTATTTTTAGACCATTTGTTCTAAAGACACTATTAGACCTCTTTCAAAACTCCATTTGCCTGCTAAAATTGGTCTTTTTGGCATCTTTATTGCCAAAATTCTCGACCATATGTATGCATATGCTCTCAAAATTTGGCAATCAAAACGCCTAAAAATCCCTAATTTTTTCAGGAAAAGCGAGTTTTGAAAGAAGTCTATTTCCGTAAATATCTCTGGGCTTGTTCATGAGTAACGAACACTTTTTCATTCTTCAAACGATCAAAACGCACTTGGATGCTGATATAGGCAAAGGCATGACGGTTATCGAAATTGCGACCTTCTTCTTTTTTGAATAATTTTACAAAAATTTCTTTATTGTACCAAGGAGCTGTTATGACGTTTGTTGGTACTTGAGACCTTTCGAACGTGACATATTCTTTTTGTGTGCTTAGTGTAGGATGTGTTTTATAATAAAGAAAAATGCATTCGATGATCTTTTCAGGAACGTCTTCATATCCTTGCACGTAAAAATTAACTTCTGCCCCTATGAGGTGTTTAGAGTTTGAATTTTTTGGACTCGGATCGAGGTAATTGTTGTGCGTCGGGCAGCGATGCCCTGAGGTGATAATCACGGGCTTTTTTGTAAGCTTTTGTATGTAGTTTAAAATATCTATGAGAACAAAATAGATGTGTTCAGAATCCTCTTTGATAGGGAGGCTATGTTTTAAAGACCCGCCACAGTCATAATAGCGTGAAAATTCCTTATTTCCCTCTACAATTATTTTTGGAGGATTGAGACTCGATCCTTTACAGGCAAAATATTCTTTTGTAATTTCTATTTTCTTTTTCCAGGGATAATATGGCTCTTCGCGTAAAATGCTATCCGGTACGCGAATTGCCTTTTCATTTCTCTTTCTTTCAATTTGCTCTGTGACACTATCCTTTGAGTATTTCTTATCACCAAGACATCCTGAGAGTAAAAAAATTGAAAGTATAGCAGCAATTTTATTCATTTTATGAAAATTGTGTTTTGGGCGTACAATATCACAAAATGAATGAGGAGAAAAGATGGATCTTGTCGAATCTCATGATTTATTCATGTTTGACCTCGATGGATTGCTCGTCAATACTGAAGAGCTTCACTATTTATCGTACAAGCGCATGCTCTTAAAGCATGGCTTTCACTTAACTTGGGATTTTGAAACCTATTTTTCCATTGCTCAAAAAGATTCTGATGCAGTGAAACATCAAATTCTCCAGCTATTTCCGGACGTATTGAAATTTGTCACTGGCTGGAAGGATCTGTACAATCAAAAAAAAGCTCTTTTAGTTGAAGTTTTAAAAGAAAATCCCGTTTCCTTACTTCCGGGGGTTGCAAATTTTCTTCAACTGCTAAAAGAAAAAGAAAAGAAAATGTGCGTCGTTACGCATTCGACAAAAGAAGTCGTAGAAGTACTTCGCCATAAGATTCCGGAACTCGAGACGATACCATTTTGGTTCTGTAGAGAAGATTATACTAATCCAAAGCCTTCTCCTGATGGCTACCTCAAAGCGATTGAAGTTTTAGCAAGTGAAACCTGTAGAGTCATAGGTTTTGAAGATTCATACCGCGGAATACAAGCGCTCATCCAAACTCGAGCATTGCCCGTTTTAATCAATGGATTTGATCATACAATGCGCGAGCAATTCCAAAAAGATGGCATCCTCACATTTCAAAGCTTTCACGAAGTTATGAGTACGTGATTTTTGCAAGGAAGAGGCCTGTAGGGGGTGCTGCCCTTGATGCACGACGACGATCTTTTGCAAGAAATACCTTTTCAATGTCTTCTATTGGGCGTTTTTTGCATGCAACGTCTAAAAGCATACCTACAATGTTTCGCACCATTTTATAAAGAAAGCCATTCCCTTCAAACTCAAAGCGTATTCCATCAGAAGTTGGAACTACATCGAGTCGATAAATCGTTCGTATCGAATTTTTTCCACATGAGCCTTTATCAGGAGAGTTGGAAAAGGAATAAAAATCTTTTGTCCCAATAAATTGCTGTGCTCCTTTTTTTAATAGATCAAGATCTAATGGCATTTTTACATGAGTTCGAAAGCGTCTTACAAAGGGAAGAACAATAGGCTCTAAACAAAGATAATAGTGATATTCCTTTGAAAGTGCACTGTATTGTGAATGAAATGATTGATCTGCAATCGAAACGTTCAATATGCGAATATCGAAGGGGAGCATGCCGTTGAGTGCGCGAAAAAGCATTTTCGTGTCAGGTGTTTTTTTTGTCCTAAAATGGGCAACTTGTTTTAAGGCATGCACTCCTTGATCTGTTCGTCCAGAACCAATGACCGTAATTTCTTCTTGGAGAATTTGCGATAAAACATTTTGAATCTCTTCTTGAATGGTCCTTGCATTTGGTTGGATCTGCCAGCCTGAATACTCAGTTCCATCATAGGCAATTGTTAGGGCATAGGTGGTAGAATCTTTCATGGTATCTTACTTTTCTATGCTACATGTCGCTTCGTTTGCAGCATTGTAAGAAGTTTGTTTTTCATATGCATGAGAAAAAACAGGGACTGCTTGCGGGCCTGAGCGGACGAGAGTAAAAAGCGTAATTTCAGGCGGTGCAAACCACCGAAATGGAAATGTTGCCCCTAAGCCTCGATTAATGTACAAATATTTACTGTTTATAAAAAACAACCCTTTTTTGAACTTCTTATTCCGAATAGGCGTGATCTTTTTCCAGATAAAGGGAAGATTTACCTGGCCCCCATGTGTGTGACCGAATAAGAAAACGTCTCCAGGATATCCTGAGAGTAGTTCATATGAATCAGGGTTATGCGAAAGTACTATTCCGGAATAACGGTAGTCATACCCACGAAAGGCTTTTTCTGGCTGACACTGCAAGCTCATGATATCTCCAAGACCTGTCAGATTTAATCTTGCATTCATTTTTCCGATCTGCACCGTTTCGTTATGTAACACATGAAATCCAGAAAGTTGAATGAGCTCTTGTAATTTTTCATGGATAGGGATAGGAGCAAAAACTTCCATGTCATGAGACTGGACATCATTATAAGAAAATAAGCGCATAAATCCTCTCAAAAGAGGAGGTATGTGTTTTTGTATGATTCTATAGCTTCCATTTTCTGCAAGAGAGACATATTGTGAATAGTCGTGATTTCCAAAAATTGCATAGCTTCCGAAGGGAGCTTTAAGCTTTTGTAAGAATTCTAAAAGGTGTTGTTCGTTATACAATTCTGAATATGAAATAAAATCACCAGTAAAGACGATGACGTGGGGTGCAAGCGATTTTATATGCTCGACTATGCGATCGCAATAAGAAGGTTTTGTGTGTCGAGAATAATGTAAATCTGAAATTTGAACAATTCTCAACCCTTCGAGATCTTTAGAAAGATAGGGTAAGACGAGTGTTTTCTTGGATGTAAAGATGAGATTTGGCTCGATAAATCTTGGCCATATGCCAATGATCGATGCGCAACACCACGTATCCCAAAGACGTTCAAAATTTATAGGAGACATCTGTTTAAATTCAAACTTTATGGTTTTTGATCAAATTCGAGATTATATCAGTTTTGGATGAGTTATTGAAGTGAAAAAAGCCCCGCTCTGATGAGAGAGGGGCTGGAAATTAGCGAGAGGACATCGCAAGTTCTTTCATATGCTTTGAAACGAGCTTTGTCATTTCAAACATGTCGATCGGTCCTTTTTTGCCAAATACTTTAGCGAGTGCTTCATCTGGGTTAATCATTCTTTTTGCATTTGGATCTTGAAGCTTTTTTCTCTTGATGTAGTCCCAAAGCTTTTTAGTTGCTTCCGTTCGTGGCATTGGACCTTCACCGATGATGACAGCGAGTTCTTCGCTTATTTCAACAGGCTTTGTAAGTGCAGATTGTTTTTTTTCTTTTGGCATAGTGCTCTCCTTTTTTTTGGATAAACTTTATTTTCGAGTTTTTTTCACCTAACTCTGAACCATCATTTATAGCGAAAGTAGAATGAAAGTCCAATAGATTTCTTAGGTGTGTATACATTTTTATTTAATTTTTTTCTTTACACCTTTCTTCTTGTTTTCCTAGGTAAGTTGCTTGCAAAATGGCTATAGTACAGGCAAACATATCTTTACAACGAAGATTTTATACAGTATGCTTTTGCTGCAATGAACCCCCTCGAGAAGACCTTTTTATATTCTTTTTGCTTTTTTCTACATCGAGGTTGTTTTATCTTGAGTTGCTTTTCTCGTCAACAACAAGAGATATATCTTCAAATTTTTAGGGGATAAATGTTTAATTCACAAAAAGATCCAATCGCTCTTTTAGACAAAAAAATTCAAGACGCTATACATCTTCTCAATCTTCTCGTTGATCATTCGATCGAAAAAAAGATACAAATTCTACGATCACTTTCTTCTTGCGAGAGATTTTTACAAAAAAATCCCCGTTTTGAAAAGATAGTACAGTCTTTCAAACTCGAAGAGCAATATCTCCTCTTCATTCTTTTAGCCTTAGGGCAAGAACATACAGTTTTTCAAAAAGCAGAGCTTGTCGATAAAGAGGTTATATCCCAGCTGATTTTGCATCTTTCGGAAAATGAAAAATTCTATGAATTTTTAGGCGGCATTTTAGGCTATCATATCAAATGCTTGCAGTTAATGAAAAATGAACTCGAAAAAAGAGATGCTTTTGAAAATCAAAAGTTTTGCGCTCCACCGAACATCGATATGAGAAACGATGAAGAGAGTGCTTTCAAGAGTGCACTTGATGGATTAAGGCTTTTTGAGCAGGTAGGAGAAATTTACGTCGTTGGGGGAGCAGGTGATCGACTTCATCTTCAAAGCGAAGACAATAAAAGACCGCTTCCTGCAGCATGTCTTGGATTTTGCAACAAAACACTTTTCGAATGGCTCATTTCAGATCTAGAGGCTCGAGAATACCTATATTACAAGCTTTTTTCTCGAAAAATAACAACTCCCATTCTTCTTATGACATCAAAAGAAAAGATGAATGACAAAGAAATCGAAGCGATATGCGAAAGTCATTTTTGGTTCGGACGCCCAAAGGAAAGCTTTTTCCTCTTAGTTCAACCACTTGCTCCTGTAATTGACATAGAAGGAGATTGGGTCGTATCAAAGCCATTTGAGCTCTTTTTAAAACCAGGTGGTCATGGAGTTATCTGGAAACTTGCAAAAGACCAGCATGGATTTGATTTTTTTCGCAAAAAGAAACGAGAATATGTGCTCATTCGACAAATTAATAATCCTCTTTCAGGGCAAGACACTACTCTTTTATCTCTTATAGGAGTTGGAACGAGAAATAAAAAAGTTTTCGGCATCATAGCGTGTCCTCGAATGAAGCATGCATCAGAAGGTATGATCGTTTTATTAGAAACAAAAAAAGGAACGACATGTACATATGCAATGACAAATGTCGAGTATACTGAAATATCGAAAGTAAAAGCAGAACTCTATGAGGCAGAAAAAGAAACAGAGGAAAGCACGTTTCCAGGCAATACAAATATCTTATTTGCAAACATCGATTCGATAGAAGAAGCATCAAAAAAACTCCCTTTTCCGGGAGCCATTGTGAATATGAAACAGAATGTACATGCCAATAAAAATGGACAAATGTTGACGCTTCAAGGTGCGCGCCTTGAATCTACGATGCAAAACATTTCCGATGCATTACCGGTTGAATCGGTGCAAAAAGTCCCTCCTGAACGCGAATTAATGACATTTGTGCTTTTGTGTAGTCGCAATAAAACGATATCCGTTGCAAAAAAAGCATTTGACCCCGCATCTCCGAAAGAAACCCCTGAAAGTTGTTTTTATGACCTCATTACATGCAATCTGGATATGCTGAAAAAGTTTTGCAAATTTTCGATGGATCCATTGTGTTCGTTTGACGAATACTTGAAAAATGGTCCTTCGATGATTTTCTTATATCATCCGACCCTTGGACCGCTGTATTCTATAATAGGGCAAAAAATCTCAAGAGGAAGGCTTCATCATGGAGCAGAACTCGTTCTCGACATTTCTCACATTCACATTGCAAATCTCGACATTACCGGAAGTTGTGTAATTCGGGCAAAATGCATTGTGAGTTCTTCTGATTCAAAAACAGGTCATTCTGAGTATTCAGATTTGGTTGGCAAAGTCGAACTTTTGAATGTAAAAGTCAAAAATAAGGGATTATCAGCACGGACAAAAGAGTACTGGAAAAAAGAGCCTGAACGCTTAGAATCTTGTACAATTCATCTTCAAGGCAACTCTCAGTTTTATGCAGAAAATGTAACATTCGAGGGGAATTTTACAATTTCTGTACCGGATGGAATGAAAGCCTATGCTACTCAAATGACAAATGGCAAAATCCACATAGAAATGAAGCCTCTTGCCAAGGAAAACGACTGGAAGTGGGTTTACGAACTAAAAGACGAAAAAGCAATCGTCTTAAAAAAAGAGGGCAAAGCCCTCTTTTAAGATTTTTTCATTATGCAGCACTTGCAACAATTCCAATTCCTGGGACAAGACCTGTGTTTAAAAGAAATGCACCGCTTCCCATGGCACAAATGAGGCCAAGAACTACAAATGCCGTTGATGTGATGCGATTTTCAGATTGTAATGCTGCATGGATCGATATGATAGAACCTAATATAAGCATGCAAGAAATACCAAGGTTCGATTTAAGAAACTCGACGAGTTGCTCGAAATAGGGAGTTACTTGTTTCCAAAGTTCTGTTATTTTGTCACAAATTTCTCCGGAGCAGGGACCAATTTTTCCGATACAAGTTTGGATTGCAGATTCTGTACAGTTTATAAGGGTCGACACTTCTGTTTGGGCCCATGTGCTAAATGATGATAAGGAGTTCGATAAGTTTTGCATAGTATTTCCTCGGGATGTGGTAAATGCTCACCAGAAGATAGTCCATTCTTAACATTTTTCAAGTGCGATCTATGCAAGAAAATTACAAAGTGAAAAGCATGATATGACTACTCACTTTGTAATTTTCTTACATATCTCATCCCTTCAAAATATGTTCCGGATAGGTTGACCCCTGGTGAACATTTACATATGGTGTACTAATTAGACTAAGAAAAAAAACTTTTTTTAGTCCTGTTAATCCTAAATATTTTACTAACATATTTTCAAGCGGATTCCATATCTTGTTTTTAATGGTAGAGATTCCTTACTTTACGACTATCTTGAAAAGTGAGTATAATCATGCTAAAATTGGGAAGGACGTATGGCATCGATACCAGAAAAATTACAAGAGATACAAGATAGACTCATTCATATGTGGAGGTATCTTTGACTTAGAGTCAAAGAAATTACGCCTCGACGAGCTAGATAAATTAATGCAAGAAAATGATTTTTGGGATGATCAAAAAAAAGCTCAAAACATCATCAACGAATCAAATACGCTAAAATCTTGGCTTGAACCATATGAAGAATTGAAAAAACGAGCAGATGATACCGGATCTTTGTATGAAGCTGCAATCCAGGAAAACGACGAGTCATTTTTGCAAGAGCTTTCTCAAGAAGTCGAAAAGATAGAAAAAGAACTCAATGACTTAGAAGTCCGAAAGATGCTTAGTGGCGAAATGGACTCTAAAAATTGTTTTTTAAGCATTAATGCAGGTGCTGGTGGTACTGAAAGTTGCGACTGGGTTCAAATGCTCATGAGAATGTATGAGCGATGGGCAACGAGGCGAAATTGGAAGGTTGAAGTCGTCGATATGGTAGAAGGAGATATCGCAGGGGTAAAAAGTGTGACGATGAAATTCACGGGAAAGTTTTCTTATGGGTATGCTAAAGCTGAAAAAGGGGTGCATAGACTCGTCAGAATATCCCCATTTGATAGTAATGCTCGTCGACATACGAGTTTTGCAGCAGTTGAAGTTCTTCCTGAAATTACGGACGACGTTTCGATAGAAATTAGATCTGAAGACTTAAGAGTTGATACCTATCGCGCACAAGGAGCAGGTGGACAACACGTAAACAAAACCGATTCTGCGGTTCGCATCACCCATTTGCCAACAGGCATTGTCGTTTCATCCCAGATGCAACGAAGTCAGATTCAAAATAGAGAATCGTGCTTGCAAATGCTTCGATCAAAGCTGTATGAAAAAGAATTAGAAGAACGAAAAAAGAAATTACAAGAGATATCAGGAGAGAAAAAGGAGATTGCTTGGGGAAGCCAAATACGCAGTTACGTATTTCAACCCTATACTCTTGTCAAAGATTTAAGAACAAAAGTAGAAATAGGTAATGTTCAAGCCGTAATGGATGGCGAAATTGACGAGTTTGTCAATGCATACCTAAAAGAATTTGGCGGTTAAAAATGTCTGATCAATACAATCAAAATCCATCAATCACTCCTCCTGCGATAGAAGGATTATCTTTACGATATACGACTCCTCAAGATGCAGAATACTTAAAAAAATGGCTATCTGACATAGGCGTAGGACATTGGTTCCCGATGGCAACGGAACCTGAAGTGGACCATGCAGTACGCTGTTGGATTTCTTTTTCAAAGCTCCGATCGAGTCTTACTTGCGAAGTGAACGGAAAACCCATAGGGCTCGTTACGCTATACATCCAAGCATATAAAAAACTTGCCCATCAAACAGAATTTGGCATTATCATCGATAAGGAGTGGCGCAACAAAGGAATCGGCACATTTCTTTTACATAACATTATTCGACTTGCAAAAGAAAACTTTGGCATCGAACTCCTTCATCTACAAGTCTATGCCGATAATCCCGCTATCCGCTTATATAAGCGCTTCGGCTTTCGCGAATTTGGTCGCCAGACGCATTGGTTAAAAGAAGAAGATGGTCAATACCGAGCAAGGCTTTTCATGGAAAGGTTTTTATAAGGAATTATAATTAAACTTTTTTATTAGCCAAAATATCTTTCATTTTATTGAGCATTTTTTTTCTCAAGCCTTGAGGGGAAAATACTTCCGTTTTGATATACGATATTTTTCTATGTACGAGAGCATGCTTGTTAATCTGTACAAGATCCTTGTTCAAATCATCTGTTGCTTTTTTAAGACCAGAATATTCTTTAAAGGAAGAAATATTATAGTTTTTCAAATACATGAGATCTTTGTTAATTTCTACGATGAGTTTTTGTAGATTTAACGCAATGCTCAGTTTGTTATTTTTCACAGGAAGATACTCGCCTAAAGCATCTTCAGTAAGACTTACCTTGCGTCCTTGAAGAGCATGAACAAGAAGTTTTGCTTGGGCTGTTTTTACAAGGAGGTCATCATACGCATCTTTTGCTTTTGCTAAAGGTAACATAGGGTTTATTCCATTTTGAGAAAGTTATCAGCCTTCTAGAATGCGAATGATTAATGTATTTTTTTGTACCAGGGGTCTTTTCATTACCAGATGTGCCTAATGTGAGTATTATTTCATTTTACAGAAATATCATTTGCAAAATGTAATTTGTTTGCAAGTATATGAAATTTAAAAAAAAATCTACTCTGATTTTGTCATCTTAGATTGATCCTTAGCTCTTCTTTCAAATTCATTCATTGCCCTTTTAATAAAACCGAAATCTTGAATAGGAATATCTATCTTCTTATCTCGGCAGTATTGAATAAGAATGCAAGCTTTATCTAAAGAAATTTCACGACGTTCATTCAAACTATCTAAAAGGTTTTTTTCCTCCCCATCAATATCAGCTTTCAGAAAAGGATCAGCTCCATTATCAAGCAATTTTTTCATAACTTGGGGACCATGTATATTATCAGAATATAACAAAGCATTATGTAAAGGTGTCATCCCTCTATAATCTTTTGCATTTACATCTGCACCCCTTGTGATCAGAGCTTCGATAACGTCCTCGGATGATCTCATTGCAGCAATATGTAAGGGTGTATTTTGAGATTCACCTCGGCTATTAACTTCCGCTCCTTGTTCAATGAGACTTGCTATAAAATCTCCGTTATTAGTTTTATATTTAACAGCTTCATGTAAAGGAGTTTCACCATAAACGTTTTTTGCATCATTAAGGTTCATCCCTTTTTTGATCAGTTGTTTAATAATATCTTTATCTCCATAAGCAACAGCGTAATGTAGGAGGGTGAAGCCCTCAGTCGTCTCTTTTAACTCGAGATTTATTTCTTTATTAATAAGTATGTCTATTAATTCCTTGTTCTTCATTTTAAAAGCAATGGCAAGAGGGGTACGATTATTAGAATCCGGTTTTGTAACATTAGCCCCTAACTCAATCAATTTTTTTGCAATGTCTGTTTTTCCGTTCTCGATTGCATAATGAAGTGCAGTATTACCTTCAGGTTCCTTTTTTAAATCAAGATCCTCCTTTTTGAGCTGTTCCAATCCTTTTATATTTCCTTGTTGAGCCATATAGTATGCAAGCGGTAATTTCTTGAATGTTAAATCTTTCCAAGCAACTCCTTGTAATTTGTCAACTTCATCTTTAGCGAGGTATATATGTACAAACGATAAGCCATTCAAATCGCAAGTTGTTAATGGAGTTAATGGAATTGGTTGAGTATTGTCTTGAATGGAAGTAGATGCTCCCTTCTCTATAAGTGTTGAAACAAGTTTGCTCATTTTAGAGTTCTCTAAATTACCATTCTCAATAAGGTGATGTAATATAGTTTTCCCATTGGTACTTTGGACTCCTAAAGCGTCCTTATCCATATATTCTAGATATCTAGTAAGAAAATCGTAATTGTGATTTGCTGCTGCCATATGAAAAAGCGTCATCCCTGATTCATCAGTGAGTTTAAAAAGATTGCGAACGGCTTCACTTTGCATAGAACCTTTGGGGACATTTTCTAGTAATGTAACAGCTGCAGAATATCGTCCAGCTTTTACTATTTCTTCAAGCACTGTTGTATTCTTTGAGGTCACTTCATTACCGAGAATTTTGTATTCGTTATGCTGAAGAAGAGAGGGTAATTCATACTTAATTGTTGCTACAAAACTCAAAATTTCGACTTTTTCTTTTTCTGGTATGCTTTTGAGCTGTTCTGCATTCATTGATCTCATCAATTTCATAAAATTATCAGCATTTTTGCTCTCTGCAGCTAGAGTCAAAGGATTTATATTAACCTTCTGTTCACCGCTCTTGCTCGGAGCAGATACATCTTTAGCAACAATATGTTGAGGAGCCTCTCCAGCAGCTTTCTCAGAAGTCACATCACGCCTATGCATACTCAGTTTAGGTTCCTCGGGAGACCTCTCTTCTTTCTTTACGGAAGGGAACGAATTTTTCAATTTTTTGGTTACAACATCGCTGACATTTTTATTTTGATTTGCGCGGTATTTTTTATTATATACCTCAATATCTTTAGGCATATGACTATGGGTAATTCCTTGTTTTTGACAAAATTCTATTACGTTTTTATACGCAGCATTCTCTTTTCCTTGTGCAGCTTGTTTTTTTTCTGAACGAGTTAACTTACGACATTCTAATACCTTATCCCCATTTTTCTTCTCAACAATAACAAGCCGTTCTTTTCCTTTTAGTCCGGGCCAACGAAAAGTTTTGTTTCCCTCATTATCATAAGCACGATTATAATACTGATTTACTGCTTGTTGACTTATTTCTTTGTTGCTTTCCATGCCACACCCTCATAGATTCTACTTCCATACTAGTTTTCATAATAATATAAATTATTTTAATTTTGCAACCAGAGTTCATTATTGAAAATCTTTATAGAAAGAAACATTATACTTTCTTGAAGAGTTTGTTATTTAACAATCGTATATTTTTAATTAAAAGTAATAATTTACTTATATCAAATAAATTAAACTATTTAAAGTAACGAAAAATCCTATTTTTAAACTCAATCGTCTCTTGCAAATCATCATTATTCTTGATAAAGTCTTGTCCCTAATAAAGCCAAAGTCTTCATTCATGGGATAAGTACTATGTCGATGCAATACGGGCCAAATCAAGACCCTCTACAGGAATTACAGAATTTAGTCGGAAAAAAGTTAGCTATACGGATCAACGACAACCGTTCTACAATGGTGAGTGTGAAGTGGGAGCCTGATATGACAAGGGTTTCTCTTCACAGAATGTTCCTATCTGCTCCGTTTGACATACGCTATGCACTTGCAAAATACCTCAAGGGGGATGATAAACAGCTGGCGCCTTCTGTGAAGGCATATATAGAAGAATCTATGCCCTTAATGGATTATGCCAAAAGACTCGATCTTTCTTCATTAGCACCGTTTGGAACTGTATACGATTTAAAAGACATCTACTTTGAATTAAATGAAGAATATTTTGATTCGAAATTGGCATTACATATCACCTGGTTCGGAAATCATGTACCGACAAACAGGCGCAAATGTTCTTTGGGTTTATTTTTAAGTCCATGTAAACTTATTAAAATTCATAGACTTTTAGACCATGTACATATTCCGCCTTTTGTACTCCATTTTGTCGTCTATCACGAAATGCTCCATGCAGTATGTCCTATAAAAATAGACGAACGCGGATATGCAAAGATTCATAGTGCTGAATTTCGTAAAAAAGAAGTAGAATTTCGAGAATATGCAAAAGCTCAACAGTGGTTGAAAGCAAATCAAGACAATTTTTTCATAGTAAAAGGATCAAAAAACTATGGCAGGACACAGCAAATGGGCCAATATCAAGCATCAGAAAGCCAAAAGCGATGCAAAAAAAGGCAAGGCATTTACTAGAGCTGCAAAAGAGATAATTACAGCAGTTAAACTCGGAGGTCCCGATCCAAAGTCAAATACGCGTCTAAGGTTGGCTTTGCAAAATGCAAAAGCTGCGAATGTACCAAATGACAACATCGAGCGCTCTATCAAAAAAGGATCCTCTCAAGATGTCGAAGCCTATCACGATGTGCAATACGAATTGTATGGACATGGTGGTGTTGGAATTATCGTTGAGGTTTTAACAGACAATAAAAATCGGGCTTCTTCTGAAATTCGCATTGCGACGAATAAACGTGGTGGGTCGATTGCAACCCCGGGATCTGTTGCCTTCAATTTTGATAGAAAAGGCGTTATTACCGTTGCCAAAAATAAGGCTTTTGAAGATGAGCTTTTTGTAAAAGCAACAGAAAGTGGGGCAGAAGATTTTATCGCAGAAGAGGATGTATTTATCATCATTACAGATCCACAAGAGCTCTACACGATTAAAGATGCTCTTTCCCATAAGGGCGTAGAATGCGAAGAAGCATTGCTTGAAATGGTCCCAAAAACATCTGTCGAATGCGATGTAGAAACTGCAAAACAAAACCTTGCGCTCATTGAATGGCTCGAAGGAATAGACGATGTCGATGCGGTCTTTCACAATATGAAAATTCCAGATGAGCTTTGAATAAAAAATCGAAAAAATTCATCGTGGACGATGTGCCACATGTTGAAATGCTCAACCTTGCAGAGCATTTCCAGGATATACAAGGGACTTGTTTTCTCTATTCTGCAAGAAATGAATCACATAACCGTTCATTTCTTTGGGCATATCCTTTCGATGAAATAAAAGTTACTCATTCGAGCGTCTTGCGTTTGCTTCATGGACGAACAAAACAGCTACACTCATCAAATCCATGGCACGACATCGAAAAATTTGTAAGCTTAGGTTTTGAAGAAAAAGATTCAATTTCGTGCTTTTTTTCCTATGAAATGGCCTTCATTGGAGATCTTTTTGATCTTTATGTTCCACAAGTGCCTGAAAGCCTTCCCGATGCGTATGTACAAAGATGTGGCCTTGAGATTATATACGAACATGAAAAAAACGTGCTCTTTGTTACAGTAAAAGATACATTACCTGAAAATCTCTTTGAAAAGATCGATGAAGCTTGGATCACAGAACGCTTGAAAAATAGACCTCTCAGTAAAGAAATATCTTCACAATATACCGAAGAGTCTAAAGAGGACATGCACTCATTTTGTAAAAAGGTAGAACAGATTCAAGAACTGATACGAGATGGGGTAGTGTACCAAGTTAATCTTTCTCATGAAATGAAGGTTAGAGGCACATTTTCACCTTTTGGAATATTCAGAAGGTTATGCAAGAAAAATCCATCTTCATTCTTTGCGTTCTTTCGTGTAAATGACTACGCTCTCGTAAGCTCATCTCCTGAGCGATTTCTTTCGAAAAAAGGAGATGTGCTTGAAACAAGACCAATAAAAGGAACGCGGCCAAAATCTCAATGTCCAATAGAAAATGCTCGCACAAGGCATGAACTTCGAACATCTGAAAAGGAAGTATCAGAGCTTATGATGATCTGTGATCTTATGAGAAATGATCTTGCAATGATAAGTTTTCCCGGTACAACTTGCGTTACAGACCTCATTCGTCAAGAAGAGTATTCGCATATTTTTCATCAACTTTCTGTAATCCAATCAAAGCCAAAACCTCTTCATCCTATCGACATGCTCAAGAAAATTTTTCCGGGAGGCTCTATTTCAGGATGTCCCAAACGAGAAAGTTTGAAAACGATACATGCTCTTGAAAAAAGACGTCGTGGGCTATATACCGGGTCTATTGGTTATATCGATGCAAATGGTGATTTTGATTTTAATATTGCAATACGTACTCTTGTCATCGCAAACGATGTTTTGACATTTGGCGTAGGAAGTGGGATTGTCATTGATTCAGACCCCTCACAAGAGTATCTTGAAACACTTCATAAAGCTCAGGCAATAATGGAGAGTTTACATCCATGAAAGGGGTTTTTACTACAATGAGGGTACATAATGGAGTCATTGAAAATTATGAACTTCATATAAAACGCTTACAAGAGCACGCTCGTTTTGTTGGGATTCATTTCGATGGGAATGTCAAAGATCTTTTTGATTCCTTCCTTGAAAAAAACGATGTGAAAAATGGAACCTTTCGCTTCAAGGTCAGCGTAATAGAGTCAATCGATAGTAAATATTTGCTCAAGTTACAACTATTTCCCTATACTCAAGACTTTTTGGAAAAAAAGCTCGTTCTTTTAAATTACGAGCCCACAAAGCCACCAGGAATAAAAACCATTTGTTACGATGAGCGCCATCTGCTTTATCAAAAAGCACAACAACTTCAATTTGACGATTGCATTGTACAAGATGAAGCGGGAATTTTACTGGAATCTTCTTATGCTAACGTGTTCTGGGTGCATGATGGTGCTATTTTTACACCGTCAAAAGCTCTTCCCATATTATATGGGACAATGATAAGGACTATCGAATCGCGAGCTCAAAGCCTTTCTTTTTCTTTTCTTCAGGGAAAATTTTTACTTTCTGACATACCTCAAAGTGCAAGTTTATATCTCTGCAACTCAATCATCTGGTTTTTACCTGTCGTCAGAATTTCTGAAAGAACATTCGAAAGAAATTTAAAATTTGAAATTAACTTAAGAAAAGAACTAACACGGCTGCTAAATTTTACGTAAGTATCCACCAAGTCAATGCCGTAGATTTTATTGCCACAAGTCAAGTACTAACCTCGATCAATTCACTGGAAATTCAACTCGAGATAGTGGTATTATTTACTCAAAAAACAACATGTTCTATACGGAGAAATCGATGAGTTCGTCCAAGCGTATGCACGCAATTAGTCCGACAAGAGAAGAAGACTACAACGAGTGGTTCCAAGAGGTCATAAAAGCAGCAGATCTTGCAGAAAACTCACCCGTTCGCGGTAGCATGACGATTAAGCCCTGGGGCTTTAACATTTGGGAGAACATCCGCGATGTCCTTGATAGAAAAATTAAAGAAACAGGACACGTTAATGTCTATTTTCCCTTATTTATCCCTTTGAGTTTTCTTGAAAAGGAAGCAGCACACGTCGAAGGATTTGCAAAAGAATGTGCTGTGGTAACGCACCATCGCTTGGAAGCAAAAGATGGAAAACTCGTTCCTTCTGGACAGCTAGAAGAACCGCTTGTGGTTCGTCCAACCTCTGAGGCAATAATTGGAGAAGCTTTTTCGCGGTGGATTCAGTCGTATCGCGATTTGCCGCTTTTGATGAATCAATGGGCAAATATTGTTCGTTGGGAATTGCGTCCAAGGCTTTTCTTAAGAACGACAGAGATCCTTTGGCAAGAAGGCCATACTGCTCATGCAACAGCACAAGAAGCAAAAGAAGAAGCGTTGAAAATGCTCGAGGTCTATAGACAGGTCGTAGAAGAATATTTGGCAATACCCTTGATATTAGGCGAAAAATCCCCAGGAGAGCGATTTCCAGGAGCAGATCATACGTATACAATTGAAGCTATGATGCAGGATAGAAAAGCGATCCAGGCAGGAACTGCTCATGATCTTGGTCAAAATTTTGCAAAAGCTTTTCAAATTCGATTCAATACAAAAGAAGAAGTTCTTGAGTATGCATACACAACTTCATGGGGCGTGACAACGCGTCTCATCGGAGGAATGATCATGACTCATGCAGATGATGATGGTTTGCGCATTCCTCCATGTGTTTCTCCCTATCACATCGTGATTTTACCGATACTATCGAAACCGGAAAAGGTTGAAGAGGTTGTGCGCTATTGCAAAGCGTTACAACAAGAACTTTCTGCGAAAGAATTTCGCGGTCGCAAGCTTTCCATTCACATTGATCTTCGCGATATGAGAGGAGGCGATAAGAATTGGGAGTGGATCAAAAAAGGCGTTCCAGTTCGAATTGAAATTGGCCCGAAAGACATTGAAAATGATGCCGTTGTTCTTGCTCGTCGCGATAGGTCTCACACTGAAAAAAATGCCATGTCTTTAAACGACCTGGACTCTCATATTCTTTCCCTGTTAGAAGAAATACAGCAAGGCTATTTTGACAGAGCTTTGCGCTTTCGCAATCAACATACCTATCACCACATAAAATCTCTTCAAGAACTCAAAGAGTTCTTCACGCCAAAAAATGTAGATCAACCAGAACCACACGGGGGATTTGTCATTGCAAAATGGTGCGAAGATCCAGAGACGGAAAAATTGCTCGAGGAACACAAAATTACAATCCGCTGCATCCCTTTAAAACAATCAGGGACTGAAGGGGTTTGTATTTTTACGGGACGTCCGGCAAAAACCGATATTCTTCTTGCAAAAGCATATTAAAAAAGCTTCCGTGAGGAAGCTTTTCATCATATAAGTGCAATTATTATATTATTTGAATTCTTAAGATATAAATGCTTGTCAGAGCAAAACATAGAGCGTATAGGTTCATAAGTATTAAAACTTTTTATTTTCTCACCGCTAAAAGCATTTACTGCATGAACTTTTTTGTCACTATAAATATAGACTATACCGGTACTATAGGCAATAACTCCAATCGGAGTATTAAGTATATTCTGACAATTTATAATCCCAATTTCTGGATTTTTTTCATTCATTAAATCGAAAACTTTAATGTTATTCATTTTTGTTATGCAAAATAGGAAATTATCTTTAGAGACGTGAATCGGTTTAAGATCTTCACTATAGGGTAACTCGATTTGTTTTTGAGAGAAACACGTTAGATTTTTATTTTCCCTTTTGCATACTAACCAACCATTTTCAAAAAATTTTGTGGCTTCATCATCAGCTATGGCTATGGAGTGAATTATCGATCCATTTGACGGGTTTATTTTATATAATGTTTTATCGATAATCAAAAAAATATGATTGTTATAAAAATATGAATTACTAATTGCTGATGTTTCTATAAGTAATGCTATTGATTTTCGAGGGTCTGTTTCTTTGTTGTGTATATCTGTAAAATGTAAAACAAGATCCTGGTCTATTGTAATGAGTTTTTCTTCATGGTAAAATGTAATTCCTTTAGGGGTCCTGTATGACTCCACGTCGAGCTCTTCAAATTTTTTTGGTTTTGTATCGTTAATAAGAACAATACACTTATGCTGATTTCTAATTGATCTCCCTGATAGTATTATTTTATCATTGCAAGACATGAAAACTGCATTTTCGATAGAAAATTTTAACCTTTCAAACAATTTAGATGGTAAGGTTTTCTGTAGTCGTATTGCTTTTTTGACTTGATCGATAACCGGTTCTGATTTTGAAAAGAGATTACAGCATTTCGGAGTGATTTGGATACTATTAAGTATACACAGATTGTCAGATGCAACACTCTTCCAGGACTTACATACCCGCTGGGAAAAACTGAGGTCGTTTAATGGTAAATAGGAAAAAACATGGACCAAAACTTCGGGAGGAATGTCGTTAATGCCTGTTATTTTTTCTTCTCTCGTTTCTTTTTTGCACGGCTTTTTTTCTTCGCAATGAGACACTAAAGAAATTGCTTTTCCAATTTCATCGGTAAATGATTTTTTTGTCTCTCGTCCGAGTTTAAAATATTTATCCCTCATGTCTTGTACAAGAGCTTTTCCAAATGAACAACTTTTTGGATCTTTAGCATCGACTATTTTTTCGAGTTTTAAAATGCAAGACCATCTCTTTAACGAAGTATCAATTCCTAATTGAATATGAGTAAGTATCGTTTTAACAAATTGAAGTTGTGCTTGCTCTTCAAAACCTTGGTGATTTTTTGAAATTTGATCTAAAGAAAGTATTGCTCTTGACAATCCTTGGAAGTGGGGAACAGCCTTTTTTGCTGAGAGCGTTTTCGGAATTCTTTGAATGGTTAAATTTTCGTCTGTAAGGAGGAGAGTATTTGTATCGAAATCTGAGGGGCTCAATGTTGAAAAAAAATTATACAATTTTGAAATAGAGTTCATATGGAAATATCCTTAATTCATTGATTTAAATATAAAGTTTAATCTGGGAAAGATTATTTTTTTACCTCTGTCGTAAAAAATAATAGCGAACGTTTACTCATAAAAATATTTAATTTTCATTATTTATACATGAATCAAAAATTTACAAAAATTAAATAATGCAAGTTGCGGATAACTAAACATAAAAAAATCTGAGATTAAAAAAAAGGCCTCTCATCTTGTAAAGTGTTTGTCGACAAAAACACAACACTTACTGAGAGATGAGAAGCCATGTATG
>JBDHQC010000137.1:0-4555 GCA_039806815.1 Parachlamydiales bacterium | reverse complement strand
CTGCACCTGAGAAGGCAATCTGAGCTAAGTACTTTTCTGTTTCGTCGGCATTCATCCCAATCCCGTTATCGGAAAAAGACAACGTTTTTGCAGCTTTATCAAGAAAAATTTCTATTTTTGGCTCAACTGTTGTTGTACATTCTCCGCGATTTTGCAAAATTTGCCTTTTGGAAATAGCATCGCACGCATTGGAGACGAGCTCTCTAATAAAAATATCTTTTTCTGAATAAAGCCATTTTTTGATTATTGGGAGGATATTTTCACTGTGAATCTGTACATGTCCCTTCTTCATTTCCTATTTTCTCCAAATTTATGAATTTTCAAAAGCATAATTATCGTTCTCCTCTCAAACGATGTCAATATCTTTTCTATACTTGAAGCCAAAGAGGAAAAAAAGGTATAACACAGGGAAAATCTTTAAACTTTGGGATATTCTATTGACAATAGATCTTCAACTCGTAGCCTATGCTGTAATTGCCTTTATCGCAATCGGTGTTCTTTTGGTCGCTTTGATTCTGTATACCAAATCGAAGTTTATCACTGCCGAGCAATGTAAAATTTTTATCAATGAAGAACCTGATTTAACAATAACGACATCGACAGGACAAACTCTTCTTTCTGTATTGACAGGACATGGCATTGCAATTCCTTCTCCTTGCGGCGGAAAAGCGACGTGTAAACAATGTCGCGTTAGAATCTGCAAAGGCGAAGATGAACCACTTGAAACGGACCGATCGACATTTACAAAACGACAGCTCAAGGAAGGATGGCGCCTTTCTTGCCAGACAAAAATTAAAAATGATATACACGTCGACATCGAAGAATCTCTTCTAGGAATACAAACATATGAAGCGACCGTGATAAGCAATATCAACGTTGCAACATTTATTAAAGAACTTGTTGTTGACTTACCACCTAAAGAAGTTATACATTACAGATCAGGGGGATACTTACAATTTCATGTCCCCCCATTCAAAACCAATACTGACGACTGGAAAGCGACGATTGATCGCAAATTCTGGGACGACTGGGAAAAATACGGAATGTTTGCCCAAGAGATTGATTTCTCGAATTTACCCCATGAGGTTATTCGAGCATATTCAATGGCTTCTTATCCCGCAGAAGGAGGAAGGCTCATGTTCAACATTCGCATTGCAACCCCTCCGTTTTCAGGGGGTAAAGTCGCAAAGAACATACCCTGGGGACTATGTTCCTCATATACGTTTTCGCTTCGCCCTGGAGACAAAGTCAAATTATCAGGACCTTATGGAGAATCGTACATGATTCAAGATATGCGCGATCTGATCTTTTTGATCGGAGGTGCGGGTTCTTCTTTTGGAAGAAGCCACATCTTGCATCTTTTTAGAACAGAGAATACAAAGCGCAATGTTTCGCTTTGGTATGGTGCAAGAGCACTTCGAGAAAATATCTACCAAAACGAATACGTAGAACTTGCAAAAGAGTTTTCAAATTTCAAATACAACCTCGTTTTATCAGAGCCATTGCCAGAAGACATCGAAGCAGGATGGCCTACCAAAGATCCTATCAAGACAAACTTTCTTTTCCGAGCATTCGAACAAGGACAGCTCAAAAATCTCGATGCTCCGGAAGAATGCTTGTATTATGTCTGTGGCCCTCCAATGCACAACAAGAGTGTGTTAAAACTCTTAGATGATTATGGTGTTCCACGAGAAAATATAATCCTTGATGATTTTGGAAGCTGAGGATAAAGCATTTTTGAGCTTTACCCTCATGCTGTTGAATTTTTTAGTGTTGCTGTACAAATTTTTTCATAGATCCGAGCATTTGCTTGAAGGGTTTTTTCCCTTTAAACTCATGGTTCGCGCCTTGAATGAATGTCGTTGCCACATTATTTCCGGCATCAGACAATTTTTTTGCAAAGTCTTCTGTAAATTTATGAGAAGCAATAGTATCAGATGTTCCATGGATCAAGTGTATGGGAGGTGTAAGTTTTGTTACATCATGAGCGATTGGGGAAATTTTTCTTTGAAGTTCTTTGTCGTCATGTGGATCTGAGTATATTGGGGCTCCCTCATTGTCTTTTCCAATTTCCTTCCCAAAAAAGGTGTGCCATTGAACTCTTCTTGCATTTCTTGCGCTTTCATCAAGAGGACCATGCCAAGAACAACTCTTTTCGGAACAACCTTCTGTGGGCTCTTTATCACATGTGCCTTTTAAATTTTTTGACCAGTCATATACACCTGATACAAGCGTTACTGTCTTGAATGTCTCATTGAGGAACTGAGGATCTTTCGTCGTAAACATTCCTCCAGCATAAGCCCCAAAGCTGTGTCCAAAATAGTGAAATTGATTCGGATCAACAAAATCAAACTGCTTAACAATCCCAGCAAGACCTTTGACATCTTGAAGGTGTTCTCCTGCAAAGTCTCCGAGAATTGCATTTCTATAATCTGCTCCAAAGCCTGTATTTCCTCGATAATTAATCCCGATAAATGCAAACCCTCTACTTGCATAATATTGTGCCCATTTGTGATCAAATGAAGTAAAATCTGCATCATAACATTGCATTGGCCCCCCATGGACATAAAATATGGCAGGAACCTTCTCCCCTTCTTTGAGCCCTTTCGGAAGAACGCAATGGACAGTGTGGTCAAGGCCATTGGCAGTGATTATTTTTGTTTTTACTGGACAATACCGATCTTGTGGAAGTTTTTCTTCTATTGCCTGGTCGTAATATAGAGTTTCTTCTTGATCTCCTACTCGTTTAAAGACTTTGTATGGTCCATCAACCCCTTGCCTGTAAATTAATGCCCTATTTCTTTCAATAGGACTTCTAGTTTCTTTGTTTTCTAAATCGTAGGGGAGATATTTTATATGGCGAATATCAGAAGTTAAACTGCTATTTAGAATTTTTCCACGCGGGCCAGTATTTTCTTTTGAAATCTCAAATTCGACGACTTCTTGTCTTTTCGGCCCTCGGAATATAAGGCAAAACTTATTAGACATTGAAGTTTCTACAGAAGGTTGATTCCCGTCAAAACTCCACTCATCTTTTCCAATTTTTACCATTATTTTTTTTGAAGTTCCTTCAATAGTAATAGTAGCTTCCCCGTAATTATAACTATATTCGCAAGAAAAATTGTCATCTTTTCCGTTTCGACTATTAAATTCTCCCCAAAGAGCGGTTAATGGTACTGGAAATTGCATTTTTGAAGGAAAAAAATCCCCTTGACGACCGCATCTTGATACATCTAATTTTCGCTCTTCTAACTTAACTTTCTTAAAAATTTGACGATAATTCTTTTGGCTTTCAAGGTCTTTTGCGGAAATTGGGTTGAAATGATTTGTTTGATCACTATGGACTCTATTATTACTAATTTGCATAAAATCCCCTAATTTAATATTAAAAACAATAAAATTGTATATAAAAAATTATAAATTGTCAATCTATATTTAAATAAAATTTATATACCTGTAAGAACAGCGGAAATTTTCCTCTTCATTGCAATGTCTCATCTATGTATTTCTATCTTAATTTTTATGTCCTAGTGATCCCAAAAAAGTATATCTTATGAGTGTAGATTTTTATTACAAGTTATACGTATAACGTTATACTATATAAATATACAGGAGATAATATATGAGTAATATACCCATTACTATAACTTTACCAGAAGATCAAATCAAAGAATTGCACCTTTACATACCTCGAAGGAAAATAAGTAATTTTATTGCCGACTTGGTAAGAAAAGGCTTAGAGACAAAAAAACAGCAGCTAGCATGCGAATTTAGAGAAGCCGCTCAAGATGAAGAAAGAAATGCGGAGATACAACTTTGGGACACAACAATCGGAGACGGTATAAATAATGCAAACGACTATTAGAAGAGGTGATATATTTTGGGTTAATTTCGATCCTTCAAAAGCTACAGAGACACAAAAAACAAGACCTGCTGTAATCTATTCTCACGATATATTAAACGATAATTTTACTCGCGTTATTATAGCTCCTATTACATCCAATCTAAAGAAGGTTTATTCTTTCGAATATGCTATTAAAGATCATCGTGCTGTTGAAGGAAAAGTAATGGTCGATCAATTAAGGTCAGTCGATAAATCAAGACTTGGGGACAAATTGGGCAGCTTTTCTATAAGAGAGATGCAAGAAATAGACGCGATAATAAAAAACATTCTCGGTCTTCAATAGAAATGATCTATTCCTAATTCCCTCCTCTCGATATACTTTTTAGAAAAATCAATAGGTATTCATTGACAAGTCTTCCTTTGGACATTCAAGAAAAAATTGAACTTTTGCTTGAAAAAACGAACAAACAGACACTTTCAAAAGCAAGCAATACTCTTTCATCTGAATACAAATTCAGAATTGAAAGCCCGCAACTTTCCTCAGATGAAGCATGTCTTGCCTATCTTGCTGTACGACTTCCTGCCACATATTCAAGTGTTATACGCGTGTTTCAAGAGATAAAGGATTTTGAACCACAATCGCTGTTTGATCTTGGTTCTGGACCAGGAACGTGTTGTATTGCAGCATTTACATTGTTTCAAAGCCTTGAA
>JBDHQC010000016.1:0-19243 GCA_039806815.1 Parachlamydiales bacterium | reverse complement strand
AGTATATTCTTGATCAGTGGTTACTTGCTTCAACAAGACGATCCTTATCTTTCTGAATCAGAAAAACTTGTAAATATAATATTAACGCCAGTTTAACGTAAGCCCCATTCAGGATATATTTTGAATGGGGCTTACGTTAAACTGGCGTTAACAGAACAAAAAATTTTATCCTTTTAAAGCGTTTTTTATAAGATCTGACTCTATTGAATGGAGCTTATTTGCAACATCGCTTTGCGGGGAAATTTTGAGTTTTTCTACTTGCCGTATTGATGACATCACTGTTGAGTGATCGCGTGAAAAAATGTCCCCAATTTTCATATAAGGGATTTTTAAAAGGTGGCGACAAAGATACATCGAAACTTTTCTGGCAAGTGTGCAAGTTCGATCTTGAGATTTTCCTGCAATATCGTCGATAGATATTCCATAATGTTCACTTACAGAATCGATAATCATTTGAGGATTAATCGACCGATCTTTTTCTTGTTTGATGAGGTCGGAAAGAATTGTCTTACAAGCAGAAAGCGATAATAAGGTCGGATTGATCGCAGAATGCATGTGAGCTCGAAGAACGAGTGTTTCTAATGCTTTCAGTGCTTGTTTTGGACTCGATGGAAATGTTTCTGCTAAAAATTCCACAATGCGAAACGATACGGGAAAATTAAAAAAGGATGCTCTTGTTTCAATAATTTTTTGCAGTTCTTTTTTTGTTACGAGCTGTAAATCGAGAACAATTCCCCATTCAAAGCGACTTACAAGTCTTGGTTCTATGTGTTGCAAAAAGCATGGTGCTTGAGCGCTTGCAAGAACTATTGTCAAGTTTTGTGCATGAAGGGCATTGAACGTATGAAAAAATTCTTCCTGAGTTGTGGATTTGCGTGCAAGATTATGGATGTCATCGACCAAGAGAACATCTGCCTTGCGATAGATTTTTCGAAATTCCTGCATCTGTCCTGCTTTCAAAGCTTTTACAAGGTGGTCGCAAAATTGAGAAGAGGTGACGTATATCACTTCATATCCAACGCGACGCAATTTTTGGCACATTGCAGAAAGAAGATGCGATTTTCCGGAGCCACTTGGACCATAAAGATAAATCGGGTTTATACTCTGCGTTGGTTGTACTTCTTTTGGAGTGTCTGAAAACTGAGACATGGACTGGACTTTTTTATCAGTCAGTTGCGTACATATCTGTTGGATTATACGCACGGGGACTTCGTTTTCCTTGCTCGTATAAAATTCTTCAAAAGAATGACTTGGATCAAGCTCATCAAAATGGAGAGTAAATTGTGGGAGCCCTTCTTTTGCAACATCGCGTTTTTTTGTATTGGTAGGTTTTCCCTGAATCGTAAGCAGGACTTTTATTGGCTTTGATTTTTGGTTCACAAACAAATGTAGGCGAGGCCTTACGTGCTCTTCAAACCAAAGTGCCTGAAAGGAATCAGGGGCTTCGAGATGGAGAGAAGAAAGGTCTGATTTCTTTACCACCAATGTTCGAAGCCATTTATCGACAGTTTCTTTTCCAAATTCTTTTTCGTTTTGCAAAAGAAACTGCTGCCACAATTGTATCGACATACAACACTTTATTTCAGGTTTATCAATAGTTCAATCTATCAGAAAGTTTAATACGATACAACTTTTGCACCAACTGTTCGATTGATCCACCATTGTTGAATCATGCCTAGTAGTGTCGATGAAATCCAATAAATGTTTAAACCTGAGGGGAATTGATAAAAGATCACGGTCATAAAGATCGTCATGATGTTCCCCATTAATCGCTGCT
Organism: Parachlamydiales bacterium; assembly: GCA_039806815.1. Taxonomy (GTDB): domain Bacteria; phylum Chlamydiota; class Chlamydiia; order Chlamydiales; family FEN-1388; genus JBDHQC01. Next base: position 17,466 of record JBDHQC010000016.1, on the reverse strand, counting down.
GTCTTTGCTGTTCTGTCCATGTCGACTTATCTTTTGGCAAATTGCCCATCACATTTTGTTGGATATACATGATCGCGCCAAGGATGATTGGCAAAAGATGTAGTTCATTTCCAATAAAGGGAATAGGTGTTTTCCAAGAAAATAATACATCAGGGGCTGATAAATTGTTGATCCAACCAGGAATAAATGATGCTCCTCGTAACTCATAAGTCGATTTGAGAAGATCAAACATACCAATCAAAAATGGCATTTGGAGTAACAATGGCAAACATCCTGAAAGTGGATTAACTTTGTTTTCTTTATACAAAGTCATAATTTCAAGTTGTGCTTTCTGAGGATCTTTTTTATATCGATCTTGAATGGCTTTGACTTGAGGTGCAATGATTTGCATTTGCTTCATCGATTTCATCGACCAATTATTCAACGGATATAATAGAATCCGTAAAACAACAGTCAATAAGATGATCGAAAAACCCCATGACCCTGTAATATAGTAACATCCCTTCATGATAAAGAAGAGAAATTTTGCAAAGGGTTCCGATATAAAAGAAAACCATCCATGGAACGTTTGCAAAGAAAGATAGTCAGAGGTGATGCCTTCTGCGTTTTCTTTCCAGTAAACATCGACCTGTTTTAATACGTTATCGGCAAATGGTCCTGCAAAGATGCGAAATTGGATCTTTTCTGCATTGTTTTTCAATGGCATGAGCACATTGCATCCGGGAAGATCTTCATTTTTGAAACGCCCAACGTCAGAATCGATAAGTACAAGTCTCGATGGAACCATTTCACCGGATGTTCTTTCAACGCTAAATCCTGGTTCTGTTCCTTGAAGAGGATCGAGAATGATGCCAAAAAATCCGTTTGAATTGCAGACCCAATCAGGTTGTACCGAAGTCAACGTGAAGATATTTTTTGGAATATCGACTTTTTCAACCTGTGATGCGCGATTCGTCGTCAAACGATACTTGACTACAGTGCCTGAAGCTCCTGCTTGCCATTCGATTTCAGGAACGCCGCTTGTAATCCAGAAATCTTTTGCATTTCCATCGATCGTCATATCAAGTTGAAAACAGTAAGGGGCATTTTCTTGATTTTCTGGGAAATAAAAACGCTTTGTTATTGTTCGATAGGGAAGTTTTGACTCAAAGACTATTTCGTTGTCAGTGAACTTTTTCACATCGTAAAACAAAGACGAAAGTTCCGGGTATTGCGATGAAATATTCAAAGAATAATCTTGTGGAGGAACGGAAATAGTTTTATTTCCAATCTTTTGTGATCTTCGCAACAATGGATAATATCCACCAAGTACTGGTTCTTGCAATTTGCCAGATGCTCGTTGTGCAGGGCGAAGAGGAAACATGTCGTTTTGTGGACTTTGTTCTTTTACTTGCTCGTCTATTTCTATCGGCAAAACTGCACTTTTTTGGTCCTTTTTGCTTTTTAAAGGAAGATTAAGTTCAACAAGAGATCCTCCTTTAGAGGAAAAGACGAGCTGTTGAAATTCATTTTCAAGGACGTAAAATTGTTCTTTTCGATCTTCTTGAATCGGAATTGTCTTGTTTTCTTGTTCTTTTTGAGGCTTCGTCTCTTGCGGAATTGTTGCGTTTTGCTTGCTAGGGGCAACGTGTTGTGGATTCGAGCTTTCGTAGTACATTTGAAACGCTGTCTTTGTCACAAATAAAGCCAAAGTCAACGAAATAAGAAAAATAATAAAACGTTTGTCCATGCTAACCAGGGGTTTCTATTTTAAGATACGTTCGAGAATAGCAGATGTGGTAAATAAAGACTAGAATTTGGAAATTTAATTTCTTGTCTAATCAATATTCTTGGTCTATACTCTGGAGTGTTTAAGCATAACGAGTAAAAATCAATGTTGCGGTTTCTTTTTTTGTTCACGATTTCTCAAAGTTTTCTTGTCTTTTTACACTCTGAACCAGACGCGATCCTCAATCAAATGAAAGAAAAATATCTCCAAAATGATATACAAGCAGTTTTATCGTCGATTGATCCTGAAATTCAAAAAACAAATGATAAAAATAAAAAAGCAGAGCTTCTCCTTTTAAAAGCACGTGCCTTGTGGAAAGATCAAAATGAAGAAAAAGCTCTTTCGACGTTTATGCAATCGCTTTCTTGTGTAGAAATTTCTTCACAAAAAAAGATATCTCTAGAAGAAAATGAAAATTATAGTCAATTTTTTCAAATTTACCTGCAAGAAGGAACAAAGCCTCCGCAGGAAGTAGCACACAAATTGCAAGAACTCGTCATTCCATATCTTGAAAAAAATCCGACCCATTCAACGATACAGTTTCTTCATGCTGCAATTCTTGCAAACTTAGGAAAGCTTGAAGATTTCTTTCCTGTTTTTCTTCAAAGCTATAAAGAACATCCAGATCATTTCATGGCTCATAAAACAAAAGGAGTTCTTTATGTCCTCCTTTATGAAAAAGCAACATCGCAGGAAGTTCGCAAAGAAATGAATCGCAAAGCAATTTTTGAAATGCAAAAGGCTTTACATCTTTACCCCGAAGATGTGCACGTTCACAAAATACTGTTTATGCTTGCAGATAAAGAAACGAGAAAAGCAATCGTAGAAGAAGTTTTTCAAATCATTTTTTCAAAAAATATTCAGATTAATAGGACATTATTACCATTGTATGTAAACCAGGCTTTGATTATGAAAGATCCAGATCTTGCCGAACGGTTTATTGAGAAAGCAAGAACATGGTATGAAACGAGTCGAATTTTGCATCAACTGCAACAAACTGTTGATGAATTTAAAAAAACAAGATCGAGGTAATGGATGGAAGATGTGCGCCTTCTTGGAGATTGGAAACTTTTAAAACAATTGGGCCAAGGCTCTATGGGGACTGTTTTTGTTGCAGAACATAGATTCACAAAACGCCAATATGCCTTGAAGATCCTCCCGGAAGAGCTTGCTCAAGATCGCGGTTTTATGCAGCGCTTTGAAGAAGAAATAGGCGTCTTATCTCTTCTCGATCATCCTCATATCGTAAAAACGTATAACGTTTCGTTTTCTCAAGGGATTTACTTCCTCGTGACAGATTGCATAGTCGATGAACTTTCCGAGTCGACAAATCTTCAACAATACATGCATTCAATGGGAAATAAAATCACCCAAGAGGAAATTCTCGACATTGTAACACAAGTAGCTCAAGGTGTTGATTACGGTCATAGCGTTTTTGATTCTGAAAAAAAACCACTTATTCATAGAAGTCTTAAACTTAATAACATTCTCATCGGCAAAAAAATGGACGCCTCAAACACAAGATCAGTGTTTATTTCTGATTGGGGGCTTTCAAAGATTATTGGAACGGGACAAGCGCTCTTGAGGACGTTTCGCGGTGTTGCAGATGGACTTTCAGTTCAGGCGCCTTCAAGTCTTGCCTATCCCAATCCTCCGCTTTCTCAACAAAAGATACAGATCCTTCAAGCCTCCTTATTGCAAAATTTTATTTTTCTTGCCCCTGAACAAAAAAAATCAGATGCTTTTGATTGCAAAGTAGATAATTACGCATTCGGTGTGCTCGTGTACTATTTATTGATGAAGGAATTTCCGGAAGGTGCATTTTGTATGCCCTCTTCAACAATTGAAAATCCAATTATTAACTGGGATTTCGTCGTAACATCCCTACTCAATCCCAAGGTAGATGAACGTCCAGAAAATCTTCAAGAGCTACTTGAAAAGGCAAAACATGCAAAAACTGCAAAGCAAAATCCTCCTATTCAACAAACAACTCAAAGTCAAACATTTACAGATGAATCAATACTTCCGAAACCACCTAAAGAAGAAGAGATGGATGCGCGATTAAAGGCATCGTCTGTTGAAATAAAGCCATATGATCGCTTTGTAAAAGAATATCATCCCGAAAAGGGAGAAGATCGCACAATCATACCAATACTTACAGAAACTTGTGTCGTTAAAGGAGGGTATTACTTTCGTGGAAATGATCAAGGGTGTCGCGATGAAATGCCGCGCCACAAGATCAAAATAAATTCATTTGCAATCGATATTCATCCTGTTACAAATGAGCAGTTTGTTCGTTATTTTGAATATGTTTCTGGAGAAAAAGATGCACAAAATCACGACATTATACGTTTAAAAGACTCCAGAATAAAAAAATCTGCAGGACGCATAAGTATTGAGCCAGGATATGCAAAACATCCAGTCGTTGGCGTTACATGGTACGGAGCAATTGGTTATGCTCAATGGGTAGGAAAGCGCCTTCCTAGTGAAGCAGAATGGGAAATTGCGTGTTGTGGAGGACTTGAAAATCCGTTGTATCCTACAGGTGATTCTATAGAAAAAACGGAAGCAAATTTTTTCAGTTCAGATACTACTGCTGTTATGAGTTATCCACCAAATGGATATGGGATATTCGATATGGCAGGAAATGTCTATGAATGGTGCCAGGATTGGTATGAATATACATATTACGAAACATCAACTTTAGAGCCGGACTTTCCAAAAGGACCTCTACAGGGAGTTTATAGAGTTCTTCGCGGAGGGTGTTGGAAGAGCTTAAGTGAGGATTTGAGAACCTCAAAAAGGCATAGAAATAATCCTTGGGCATCAAACGGTACATACGGTTTTCGTTGCGCAAAGGATGTTAACGGATAAGAGGGTGCTCCAGAATATGTTCTGAGTGGTATTTTCTACTAAAAAAAGTCTTGAGTGATTCAGAGAATTTGTGGTATTATTTAAATTTATTAAAATTGCAGTATCTTATGGCACAGATTAAAAAAAAATACACGAGGACGCCCTATGCATACAATGGCTCAGAGCTTACCTCGCATGCGCTACAAGATATACTACCTCATATAGTAGAACGCTTAAATAGAGCAGCAGAACAAAGGCCTCAAAAAATTTTAGATGCCTGGCACGAAATAGTCGATCCGAGAATTGCTTCGATGACAAAAGCTATGAGATTCGAAAATCGAATTTTGCATGTACTTGTAAAAAACTCGACTGTTTTAAGTCTTTTGAGTGTTCCTCAAGATAAAGAACGAATACTTGCCATTTTGAGAAAAAAATTTGCAGGTGTTCAGATTGATTCTATTCAGTATAAATCAGGCTAAATGGTGAAAGTTAATGGCAGAGACAACGGCCCATAAAGAAGAACAAAATGGTTCTGAAACAAACCACTATAGTGCAAGTTCGATTACTGTTCTGGAAGGATTGCAAGCGGTTCGCGAGCGTCCAGGGATGTATATCGGAGATACAGGTATAAATGGGTTGCATCAACTCGTGTATGAAGTTGTCGATAACTCAATAGACGAAGCAATGGCAGGTCATTGTACGACTATCGACATCGCGCTTCACGACGATGGAAGTATTACAGTAGAAGATGATGGCCGAGGTATTCCTGTAGGAAAGCACGAAAAAGAATCTCAAAGACGAAAGCGCGATGTATCTGCTCTTGAAGTTGTCATGACAGTATTGCATGCCGGTGGAAAATTTGATAAAGAAACATACAAAGTTTCAGGTGGTCTTCACGGCGTCGGCGTTTCATGCGTGTGCGCTCTTTCTGAAAAAATGATCGTTCAAGTGTTTAATGAAAACAACATTTACCAGATGGAGTTTTCAAAAGGACATGTGACAAACCCCTTAACGATTGTCGGAAAAACAGAAAAATGCGGAACGAAAATCACGTTTTATCCAGATAGTACAGTAATGAAAGTGTGTGTTCCTGATTACGATACACTTGCACAACGCTTTCGCGAACTTGCATTCTTAAACCCCGGCATCGAGATCACGTTGCGCGATGAGCGACAAGAAGGACGAGATGATTCTGTTTTCTTATATCGTGGGGGACTTTCTTCATTTGTCGAATACTTAAATGAAAATAAACAGGCACTCTTTCCAGCGCCAATTTATTTTCGTGGTTCAAGAGAATCTGAAGAAGAAGGTGTTATTGAAGCAGAAGTTGCAATGCAGTGGAATGATGGGTATTCTGAAAACATCTTTTCCTATGTGAATAATATCGCAACTCGCCATGGTGGAACTCACTTGAGCGGTTTTTCTACATCTTTGACACGTGTTTTAAATAACTATATCAAAAACAACAATCTTTTAAAAACGGATAAGTTGTCACTGACCGGTGAAGATATGCGCGAAGGGCTTACTGCTGTTATCTCTGCAAAAGTTCCAAATCCGCAATTTGAAGGACAGACAAAACAACGCCTTGGAAATAGTGAAGTTGGTTCAATGGTCCAGCAAATCACTTCTGAAGGACTTGCGACATTTCTCGACGAACATCCGCAGATTGCAAAAGCAATAGCAGAAAAAGCAATCATCGCAGCACAAGCTAGAGAAGCTGCCAAGCGTGCTCGTGAACTTACATTGAGAAAGTCAGTACTCGATTCCGGACGACTGCCGGGAAAACTCATCGATTGCCAAGAGCGCAATCCAGCTCTTTGTGAAATATATGTCGTCGAAGGAGATTCTGCCGGTGGTTCTGCAAAAGGTGCTCGCGACAGACGCTTTCAGGCAGTTCTTCCCATTCGCGGTAAAATTTTGAACGTCGAAAAAGCAAGGCTTGAAAAGGTGCTTCAAAACGATGAAGTTGGCAATTTAGTTTCAGCCCTTGGATGTGGAATCGGGAAAGATAACTTTACATTAGAAAAACTTCGTTATCACAGAATCATTATCATGACTGACGCCGATGTCGATGGTTCTCACATTAGAACGTTATTACTTACCTTCTTTTATCGCCATATGCCACAGATCGTTGAAAACGGGTTTGTCTATGTTGCTCAACCTCCTTTGTTCCGAGTTATGCGCAAAAAACAAGGACGCTATATTCATTCAGAAAAAGAAATGGATGAATATCTCATCGAACTTGGCATAAGCGACATACAAGTAAAACAAAAAGATGAGCTTTTAGCAGTTGAAATGCTGAAAAAAATGACAAAAGCTGTACTCGAAGTGGAAAATTTCATCATGAGAATCGAGCGAAAAGGTTTGCCTTTCCGCGAGTTCTTGGCGAGGAAAAATGCAGAAGGTAAATTGCCGAGGTTTGTTGCGAATCTCGTCGATAAAGAACAGTATGTTTATACAGAAGAAGAACTTGCTTCTTTAAAGAAAAAACACGAAGAAGCACAGCGCAAAGTTTTTGAAACGACTCTTGCTTCCATTCCAAAAGAAGAACAAGACGATCAGTTGAAGGAGTTTCGACCAAAAGCTTTAGCGTTCATGGAATTTTTTGACGATGTGACATTGCAATCGCTTTATGATAACTTACATACTCTCGATGCATCTTTAGATCAGTATCTCGAGGCAAAAGGTTCTCCGATATTTACGCTGATCGAAGCAAATGGAAAAGTTGAAGAGTTGTACACCCTCAAAGAGTTTATAGATGCAATTCGAGCCAATGGACGAAAAGATATTGAGATCCAGCGTTATAAAGGTCTTGGGGAAATGAACCCAGAGCAGCTTTGGGAGACGACCATGGATCCGGAAAAAAGAACGCTTTTGAAAGTGTATCTTGCTGATTTAGTTAACGCAGAGCACATGTTCACCATGTTAATGGGTGAAGATGTGCCTCCGCGCAGAGCCTTCATTGAAAAGCATGCCCTTTCAGTGAAAAATTTAGACATTTGATGCGACGGAGGAAAAAGTAAAAATGACCACATACGTAGAAGGCGATAACGTTGTTTCGCGCTCGGTTGAAGAAGAACTCAAAGATAGTTATCTTCGCTATTCGATGTCCGTGATCATTTCTCGTGCGCTGCCTGATGTGCGCGACGGATTAAAACCATCGCAGCGCAGAATTTTGTTTGCCATGAGACAATTGAATTTAGGGCCTACTGCAAAGCATAGAAAGTGCGCAAAAATTTGCGGTGATACATCCGGGGACTACCACCCTCATGGTGAATCCGTAATTTATCCAACTTTAGTCCGCATGGCACAGGATTGGTCTTTGCGCTACATGCTCATCAATGGCCAAGGAAACTTCGGCTCTATTGATGGCGACCCTCCAGCACAGATGCGATATACTGAAGCAAGACTTACTCCAGCATCTGTCCAATTAATGGAAGACCTCGATAAAGATACAGTCGATTTTGTTCCAAACTACGACGAAACGAAAAAGGAACCGACAGTATTTCCTTCAAAATTTCCCAATTTACTGTGCAATGGATCGAGCGGTATCGCAGTCGGTATGGCAACGAACATACCTCCACACAATTTCTTGGAAGTATTGCAAGCAACTCTACTCGTACTCGACAATCCTTTATGCTCGATTGAAGAAGTTATGCACGTTATGCCGGGACCAGATTTTCCAACTGGCGGAATCATTTGCGGATGGCGAGGAATTAAAGAAGCATATCATACCGGTCGAGGAAAAATTACGCTGCGTGGCGTCATATCTATTGAAGATGCAGAATCTTCTGATCGTCAACGACTTGTCATTAACGAAATTCCTTATGGAATAAATAAATCCCGCCTTATCCAAAAGATTGCAGAGCATATCCAAGATAAATCAATTGCCGGAATTTCAGATCTGAGAGATGAATCTGACCGCGAAGGTTTACGCATATGCATAGACTTGAAAAAGGGAGAGATTCCAGAAGTTACTATTAATCAGCTCTATAAGTACTGCGACCTCGAAGTGACTTTTGGTTGTATTATGCTCGCCCTCGACAAAGGTCTTCCTCGTCTTATGAATATCAAGCAGATGATATCTTTGTGGATCGATCATCGCATTGACGTAATACGAAGAAGAACGCGATTTGAACTCAATCAGGCAGAAGCTCGTGCACATATTCTGGCAGGATATCTCAAGGCCTTGGACTATCTCGACGAAGTAGTTCGCCTCATTCGCCAAAGTGAATCGAAAGAAGCGGCAAAGATGGCACTCATTGCACGTTATGAATTTTCTGACCGTCAAGCAGGAGCAATTTTAGAATTGCGCTTGTATCAATTGACAGCCCTCGAACGCGATAAAATCACAAATGAATACAACGAGCTCATGGAAAAAATTCGCCAGTATAAAGAAATATTGGCAAGTGAGCAAAAAGTTCGCGACATAATCAAACAAGAACTTACCGACATCCAAAAAAATCATAAATCAGAACGAAAGACGAAAATTACGGCTTCTGAAGCTGACATGGAAATGGAAGACCTGATCGCAAATGAACAGGTCGTCATTACGATTTCTGAGGATGATTACATTAAACGCATGTCGGTCAATTTATTCCGAGAGCAACGTCGTGGCGGACAGGGGATTGCAGGGTTTGAATTGAAAAAACAAGACGACACGGTAAAATGCGTTTTGATTGCCTCGACTCATGACTATTTACTCGTCTTTACAACCAAGGGTCGATTGTATTGGTTAAAAGTTTGGCAGATTCCTGATAGCGGCCGTCGTTCTAAAGGAAGACCTTTAGTCAATCTTTTAGAAGATGTTCAACCTGAAGAAAAAATAGCAGCGGTCATTCAGGTTTCCGAATTTCAACCGGATGCGTTCTTGGTAATGGCAACGAAAAATGGAACTATCAAAAAGATTAGTTTAGATGAGTTTTCAAATCCTCGACGTAAAGGCGTTATTGCGTTGACGATCGATGAGGGCGATGAATTAATTGCTTGCAGACGCGTGATGCCACAACAAGAAATCATGCTTTTTACAAAAAATGGTATGGCTGTACGGTTCGACGAAGCAGAAGTTCGTCCTATGGGAAGAACTGCTCGAGGCGTTCGTGGCGTTTTACTCAAAGACGAATCAGATTCTGTCGTTGGATGCGAAGCTGTGTCCGGAACTGAATCAATCCTTGTCGTCTGTGAAAATGGCTTTGGAAAACGTTCCTTGGTCGAAGATTTTAGAAAGTGCCATCGCGGAGGAAAGGGAGTTAAATCCATTATCGTCAGTGAAAGAAATGGATTAGTCGTTGGAGCGCTTTCTGTTACAGATCAAGATGGCCTTCTCATGGTCTCTTCATCCGGACAAACTGTGAGAATTCCGTTAAATCAAGTTCGAGTGATGGGCCGAAATACACAAGGCGTAAAACTTGCAAACATTAAAGATAGCGATTCTTTAGTGGCGATCCAAAAAATTGCAACAGATCTCGGTGATGAAGAACAAATACAAACAGATGCTCCTCAAGCTGATGCTCCGCAAGTTGAATAAGGATGAGATGTTGTGACAAAACGAGGTCTTTTTATCACGTTTGAAGGCGTTGAAGGTGCCGGCAAGTCTACGCTTTCGTTGAATGTTTCAAAAGCACTTCAAGCGGATAGCATTCCTGTAACTCTTACACGAGAACCGGGGGGGACTTTGCTAGGCGAAAAACTTCGCCTGTTTGTCCTCGATAAAGACCTTTCTGGACATATAAAGCCAAGAGCGGAGCTTTTTTTATTCCTGGCAGCACGAGCACAACATGTCGAAGAAGTAATTCGCCCTCGTCTACTAGAAGGGGTGACTGTTCTTTGCGACCGTTTCTCAGACTCGACCGTTGCCTATCAAGGCTATGGTCGCCATCTTGGACCTGATTATGTGCAAAATTTATGTGATCTTTCGACTGGCTTTCTCATTCCAGATTTGACATTTCTTTGCGATCTGGAAACAGAGCAGGGCTTTTTGCGTACAAATCACAGAAAATCAAAAGATCGCATAGAAGAAGAACATATCGAATTTCACAAGCAAGTCAGAAAAGGGTTTTTAGAGCTTTCCCGACTTCACCCGGATCGAATTGTCATTTTAGATGCCATGAAAAGTGCACAAGATCTTTTGTCTCAATGTTTAGTTTGCATAGATCAAAAAAGAAAAAATTATGACCTTTGAAGGACTCATTGGAAATACGCGTGCCAAAAGGTATCTTGAAAAATACCTTACGTTAAATGCAATTCCACATCTTCTTTTGTTTTCAGGAATAGAAGGAATCGGAAAAAAGCACTTTGCTTTAGAATTTGCAAAAGCACAACTCAAGCAAGATAAATCCTTTCATCCCGATATTTCTCTTTTAAAAGTAGAAGGAAAAGCAGGCCTTCACAGCATTCAATCGATGCGAAAAATGATAGAAGAAATGGATTTTTCTCCGTTTGAAGCCGAGTACAAAATCATTATCATTGACGATTGCGACAAGATGCTTCCTACAAGTGCTAACGCGCTTTTAAAATCGTTTGAAGAGCCTAAACGAACAAAAATTATTTTAATTACGAGCAGGACATCTCAACTTTTGCCAACTATTCTTTCTCGTGCACAAGTGATTCGCTTTGATCCCATTGATACGCTTGAAATAGCAGACTATTTACAAAAAACAAAGAATATCACAAAAGATCAAGCAGAAAAAATTGCCTATCGATCAAAAGGCTCTTTGGGATATGCACTTGATATGCTAGAAAATACCTTTGACTTCGAAGATTTGCTTTTTTCATTGGTCTCGAAAGAGCATTCAAATTTTTACGAGTTATCTTCTTCATTGAAACAACTTTGCGAATCAATAGACGCGAAAAAAAAAGAATATGCAGAGCATATTGTAAAAGATACAAAAGACTTGCCTGCAAACATTCGCAATCAGATTGAGCAAGAATATGAAGGCGAGCTTCAAAAAATCCAGATGACCATAGTCGATAAAATATTTCACGATATCTATGATTTTTTCCGCGATGTGCAACTTGTGGCATTAGGGTCAAAAGAACAGCTCTTTTACGAAGAAAGAAAAAATGAGATTCTCGATCTTTTTCAAAATGGAAACCTCATTTCCTTATCCCAGGTTCATTCTGTCTTACAAAAAGCTCGGCTTTCAATCGAGCGTTCAATTCCCATGCAAACTGTATTTGAAGCTTTATTTTTAGAGCTTGAAATGATTAAAATTTGATATAGTTCAATTTCATCTTTGAACTATAGGTGTGAATATGGGACAAGAACTAATACGAATTGCAATAACAGGCGGCGCTGGGCAAATAGCCTATAGTTTGTTGTTTCGCATAGCAGCAGGTGAACTCTTTGGTCCAAAAACTCCAATAGCGTTACATTTTCTTGAAATACCAGAAATGGTAGGTCAACTCGAAGGATTGAAAATGGAACTCGAAGATTCTGCATTTTCAACTGTGCAAGAGGTAAAAGTTGGAAGTGATCCTTATGAAATTTTTGAAGGAATAGATATTGCATTCTTAGTTGGCGCAAAGCCACGAGGTCCTGGAATGGAGCGAAAGGATCTTTTGCTCGAAAATGCAAAAATCTTTTCGGCACAAGGAAAGGCGTTGAACAAGGTTGCAAATCGCAATGTCCAGGTTCTCGTCGTCGGAAATCCATGCAACACAAACTGTCTCATTGCCATTCACAATGCGCCGGATCTTCATCCTCGCCAATTTACGAGTATGATGCGCCTCGATCAAAATCGAGCAGCGAGTATGCTTGCTAAAAGAGCAAAGGTTTCAGTCGACGATATTTCAAATATGACCGTATGGGGCAATCACTCAACGACCCAAGTTCCGGATTTTTACAATGCAAAAATTTCTGGAAAACCTGCTATTGAAGTGATCAACGATATTCCGTGGCTTGAAAATGAATTTATAAAAGCTGTTCAACAAAGAGGCGCAGAAGTTATAAAAGCTCGTGGAAAATCATCTGCTGGATCTGCTGCATCGAGTGCAATTGATGCTATGCGATCGCTTCTTACAGAAACCCCACAAGAGGGTCGGTTTTCTTGTGCTGTCTATACGAAAAACAATCCTTATAGAATTGATGAGGATCTCGTCTTTTCTTTCCCTTGTGCATCAGGTGGAAATTTTGACTATTCAATCGTTGCAGATGTTCCCTGGAATTCATTTTTGGAAGAAAAAATTCGCCTTTCTGAAAATGAGCTCAAAGAAGAGCGAGATCTAATCAAGCATTTGCTTTGAAAAAAAAATTTCTATATAAGGAAAAGTTTTGAATTTTTTTGGGGGATTTTGATGAAGGACGATGTTTTATTTCAGATAACTCGCGAAAACCTGGAGACAGGCCTCAGAGGATATCCCGTAGGATATTGCTCAACTTCTTACGTCGATCCACAAAAAGGACTCTTTTATCGCGGAATTCCAGTAGAAACCCTTGCGAATACGTCTCCTGAAGAAGTCATCTATCTTTTGTATTATGGAAAAGAGTCAGACAAAGATTCGTTGAGAGTTTTTAAACAAGAGCTTTGTACACTTTCCCAATGCTCGAAAATAGTTTTAGAACAGATTCGAAAATTACCTCGCGATACAAGTCCGATGAAATTGTTTTCCTGTGCACTTTTACTTACAGGCATGTTCTCCGAATCGTTTAATTACGAACATGATTGCCTTCAGATCATAGCCCAAGCTCCAATTCTTGCAGCACAAGTTATCGCACATCATGCAGGATGGGGAGAAATCAGACCTTCAATGCCAGAGCTCGGTTACATTGAAAACTTTTGTCAGATGTTGAACATGCCCCTAAATCCGTCTCAGGATTTTCTCGATGTGATGAAGCTTTTTAACATTCTCCATTACGATCATGGAGGAGGAAACCTTTCCACTTTCGTTGCAAAGGCAGTGGCATCAGGGCTTGAAGATATGTATGGTTCATTAGCAGCAGGTGTTCTAGCACTAGAAGGTCCTCGTCATGGAAGAGCAAACCAGGATTGTTTTGAATTTGTGCAGTTGGTTTTGCAAACAGTTGGAGAAAGTGCTACGGAAGAACACGTAGAACAGTTGATACGTACAAAACTTGCAAAAGGAGAACTTGTATTCGGTTTTGGACATGCTGTTCTTCGCGTAGAAGATCCAAGAGCACAAATTTTCTACGATTTTTGCGAAAAACGATATCCCGTTCATCCCCTTGTAAAAATTTCGAGATACTTGAGAAAAGCAGGACAAACGGTACTCAAAGAAAACTCAAAAATTCAAGATCCTTATCCCAATGTCGATGCAATATCAGGGGTGGCGCTTGTCGTATCAGGGTTTAGTTTTCCCCAGTACATGTCTGTATTATTTGCAATGTCTCGAATGGTCGGTATATCGAGACAGATCGTATACGAACGATGCGAAGCTAGGGATAGAAAAGGAACGCCAATTGTGCGACCTAAATATTTTTACTTAGGCAATGAAGAAGTATCAGGATAAAGGAAGAAATACATGAATTTTGCACTATTTGAAAAGATGTGTACGAGAGCGCTTGAATTTACGTTTGTGAAAAAAAAGCTCCTTCTGACGACGTTGACATTGCTTTTATGCGGCATACTTATCGTCTTTTGCATGGGACTTGCTATTCAAACGAGTTTTTGGCTCGCACTCAGTCTGAGTTTCTTACCAGTTTTTATTTCCGGTGGTGTTCTTACAGGACTTGGGGTAATTCTCATTCGGGCTTATCACAATGAAATCAAGTTTCGCGATTTTCGCTATACTTCCTTAATCTTGGAATCATCAGAAATTGTCATTACATCATCGTATGTCTTCATGCCTGTCGTACTCTTGTATCTTTTGATGTGGATGACTTTGGGTCTTTTCTTTCTTTTGCAAGAAATTCCACTTATTGGCCAGTTCTTTGGAGTCGCTTTTGCTTTTGGCCCATTTCTATTGAACCTAGGGTCAATCGTTTTGTGTCTTTTTTCTATCTATCTTTTGTTCGTCATGACTCCATTATTTGCCCTTAGAAAAGAGCCACGCATGGCAACGTTTTACCTTCTGATCGAAGAAATGCGCTCACACATTTTCACAAGGGTTGTGCTCTTGGGTTTTTCTCTTGTTCCGTTGCTCTTTTCTTTAACATTACTCTTTTTAGCAGCGAAAATGACGACATGGGGGTATATGGGAACACAAAGCGATCTCCAAATGATCTTGCAATCGTTAATCATTATGGTGCCGTTTTGTTGTATCTTATCGCCAAGTGTTGTCTTTTTCTTTTCTATGGCAGCAGAAACACACGTTGTTCTTCAAAAAAGGATTAAGCCAATGGAATATATTTCACATCAGTAAAAATTATGCTCTAACAACATGGTGTTTTTTTTTCTGAGGTGAACTATTTTTAAACCAAGCATGCCGTATAGCGAATGTTTGCCTGAATGTCGTAAATTGAGACGCATAATGGCGTATGGTGCTCCAGGATATATTGGCCGTCATCGTCTAAGAATATAGGTTCGTTACTTTCTTCCTTAGAAGGTTCTACTCCGTCATCGATTGTCTGCAATGAAATGTATCTTCCTTTGTTTTGAAGCTCTTTTAAAGTAGTATCAAAGCTCTGGGCGACAAAATAATGATGGTAGAGAAAGCATTCGTTATTAGATTCGTATCTTTTTTTGTCGTAGCAATCAGAATAGACTCCAGGATATGTTTTAATTGGATTTCGTTCAGAATCGCAAATCGAAATTTCGCCGGGGATAGAAAAGCGGATTCCATCTTTTGAAGAAGTTTTAGAATGCCAATGTGACTTTAATCCATATCGCAAAATGACTTGTGATACGTATCCCGGAAATGAATGGCATATCTTTTCGAAAAAAACTTCTTCTTTTGTCAATTGAGCATACCCTTTATCCCAGTTCGTTGGATCTTGATTTGTAAACCATCGTTCGACGCGTCCATGTAATGCTATGAATTTTTGCTTTATTCCAAGTCTTGCAAGGAATGTGTCAGAATGAGACTCTTCAACAACAGGAGGAACTTTTTTTGGTAGTTGTAGCTCGGGTTCTTTTTCTAAAGATAGTTTTTCAACTTGTTTTGTAAGAATTTCTATGGGAGCTTGAATTGATTTTTGTTCATCATTTCTATGTCCTCTTTTATGATGAGTTTTCTTTTTTTGAGGCTGCATTCCCGATCCAGTTTTTTTGAAATGTTGGGCAGACTTTGGCAAAAACTCATTGAGGTCGTTTGCGGTCAACGAGGTAAGTGATTTTTCTTTTGACTTTTGCTTCTGAGGTCTTGTCGTGTAAAATAAATGCTTTATGGGTTCATTTCTTTTTGCATCCTGATTGCAGCAGTATTTTGCAAATTGACTTTTGATCCTCATATTCTCCGGAATATCAAGACAACTTCTCATCGCGTCATAAAGAACGGTTTCCGGTTCGGTACAAAAAAGAGTCATGTCATCTAAAAATTTGCAAAATGCAAAATTTATAATTTCTTTTGCAGGCTTTCTAAGAACGGTAAGATTAGAAAATTCTTCAGGAGAAGGAAGAGTTTTTTCTAATAGTGGATGGGCATGCATCACGGAATACTCAGGATGATGCGAAAGTACTTCCTTTAACTTATCATAGCATAAACGATAGATCTCATTATATTTTGAATCGGCTTGTACATATTTATCATAAGAATCAAACATTAATTCATAAAAGTCGTGTATATAAGGCATTCTATTTGCAGACATCATTCTTGCAATATTCATTCGCTCGGCAAGAAATTCATTATAATGAGAAAAAAAGTCAGAAAGCTCAGAAATTCTGAGATCTTTATTAGCCGTGACAATTGATCGAATTGCTTCTTTTATATAATCGTAGAACTTTCCGGAAAGCATTGTTATTTGTCGACATTGCCATGCTTTAAGAATGATCTGAGATCGTTGCGATAAAGATGAGGACTCTTTTGAAAATTCTGCTATTTTATCAAGTGCGAGTCCTGAATTTTGCTTCGTTGCCTTTTCTAACGCAAATGCAATAGATGCTTCTTCTGCAGTTTGTGGGGGAATCAAGGATGAAATGTATTTTGGACAAAATAAAGTAGATTGTTTGTTTTCATGGGTAGATTCTACAACAAGTGGAGTAACCGCTTCCTGAAACTGTTCAAGACTAAATTGCACAAAAGTATCTGCAACGATCATTAAAAACAGCATGTTCGCAGAAGCTTTTTCTTTTGCAATGCT
Source organism: Parachlamydiales bacterium (assembly GCA_039806815.1). Taxonomy (GTDB): domain Bacteria; phylum Chlamydiota; class Chlamydiia; order Chlamydiales; family FEN-1388; genus JBDHQC01. The sequence continues at coordinate 649 of JBDHQC010000016.1, read as the reverse complement.
GTTAAGGAAAGGAAATAAAATTGATGAGACTTCCTCTTGCGAAATTTCGCAACTCTTTTTAGAAAGGAGCTGTTTTGTTTTGAGAATTGGGTTTTCCTGGATTATTATTTGGAATGATTCTTCGACTTTTTTTTCATAGGTTTTTAAGGATTTATCAGGACAAGATTTACAGTACTGAAGTACTTTTTCTTTTAAACTATGGAGCGAATCGAAAGCTGTATCTGTTGAAAGTTCATTGCTATATTTTATTAAACGGTCTTTTATAGAATTTATAATTTCGAGATTAGTAGCTCGACTTGTATTCTTTTCGACTCTTAATATTTTTAGCGATGAATTAAAACAAAATTGTTTAGGGTTTGAATTTACAAGATTGAACGCGATTATTAATTCTTGTAAAATTTTTGAATCAGAGCAAGTAGTTTTAGCTTCCATGTTATTGCTTTTTTTATTAGTTAGATAAATCAATGCATGATAATAATAAAAATTCAAATTAATTACATTTAAAAAAAATAATTTTACAATCTTGACTGGCGTTGTTGAAAAAGTCTGACGCTTAAAAGAATTGAGAGATTGAAAGCAGAATCAAAAAGTTTTTAGTGAATAAAAAAGAAAACATGTAGGCTCTTTAGTTCTTATACAAAAGGCACCT
>JBDHQC010000136.1:0-4572 GCA_039806815.1 Parachlamydiales bacterium | reverse complement strand
CACTGAATGAGATAGTTACAGATTTTGCAGATAAATTGAAATCGCTAACGAAAGGATATGCCTCTTTTGACTATGAATTTAATAAATATGAAGAAGGCGACATCATCAAGCTTGAAATCCGCGTAAACGAAGAGCCGGTCGATGCTTTTTCTTGTCTTATTCACCGTTCAAAGGCAGAATCCAAAGGACGAGCGATATGCGAAAAGCTTGGACAGGTAATCCCAATGCAACTCTTCCGCGTGCCAATTCAAGCGGCAATTGGTGGAAAAGTCGTTGCTCGTGAAACCATCCGCGCTCTTTCGAAAAATGTAACTGCAAAGTGCTATGGTGGAGATATTACCCGTAAAAAGAAACTTTGGGAAAAGCAGAAAGAAGGCAAAAAGCGAATGAAAGAAATCGGAAAAGTCAATATCCCTCAAAATGCCTTCATGGAAGTCTTAAAACTCGGAAATACCTAATATTTTAATAGTTGGCACCCTGAATGGAATTAGTAACACAAAGAAAACCCATTGAAACGAGAAATCGAATCGATGATTTTGAAAGACAGCTTTTTTCTGAAGATGAAAAAAGAATGGTCATTCCTTCAAAACTCCCGAAGCACATTGCCATTATTCCAGACGGAAATAGACGCTATGCAAAAAAGTATTTTCTTCCTCTTGAATCAGGCCATATCCATGGTACAGAATCCCTCATAACGTGTATTGCTGCCGCGATGCAGTTAGGTATAAAGACTTTAATGGTGTATGGACTTTCTACAGAAAATTGGGCAAGGCCTTTTGACGAAGTTGCATACCTCATTAACATATTCGAGACGTACTTTCAAAAAGGACAAAAGACATTTCAAAAAGAAAAAATCCGCTTTCGCACAATCGGAAATATCGCACAACTTCCAGAGTCTTTAAAGAAAATCATCGAAGAAACTGAAAAACTTACTCAAGAGAACACAAAACTCGATATTGTTCTTGCAATAAACTACGGCGGACGCGATGAAATATGTCGCGCTGTGCAAAAGATATCGCAAGATGTTAAGGCTTCAAAGCTTCAAACATCTGAAATTAATGAAGAAACCATTAGTGCATATTTGGATACACATGGATTACCTGATCCTGACTTACTCATTAGAACGAGTGGTGAAAAGAGAATTTCGAACTTTTTATTATGGCAAACATCATACACAGAAAGTTATACAGTAGATGTCCCATGGCCGGAATTTACACCACAACATCTTTTGCAGGCGATTTTGGATTATCAAAATCGAAATCGAAGAAAGGGATTTTAAAATAGATTATGTTTCAAAGGCTTACAAATTTTAATCAACGCCTTATCATGAGTGCGTTTGCAATCATTTTTACTGTTTCAATATTATTTTACTCACATACACCTCCATGGAATATACTGTATTCGATTGCAGTGATTTTCATACAAGCTGTTGCATTGCATGAGTTTTACAGCATATGCAAAAAAAAGGGTGTCGAATGTTATAGCCTATTTGCAATAACAGGATCTTGCATATACCTCGTTTTGCGAAATTTGCTTCTTTCTTCTCAAGAACAGCATTGCCTATTTTCATTTTTTATTATCCTTTTTCTCATGTCTTTATTTTCATATTCTTTTCTCAATCCGATACGAGATGCAATAACAAAAATATCGACGACCATTTTCGGACTCTTGTATATCACCTTTCCTCTTGGCTTGTTTCTCGATATTAACTTTTTGCCTCAAGATCATTCTCCGAAATGGGTAGCGTATTTACTCATTGTGACAAAAGCTACGGATACCTTCTCGTATATTGCAGGAAAGCGCTTCGGGAAAACTCCCCTTGCAAAAAAGATAAGCCCAAAAAAGACAATAGAAGGCTCCATCGGCGGAATTTCTGGTGCAATCGTTGCAAGTATTCTCTTTTCTTTTTTTGGCATACTTTCACTTGATATAACGACCCTTATATTTTTAGGACTTCTCATAGGTTTTTTTGCAGAGATTTCTGATCTTTCAGAGTCTTTAATAAAGAGAGATGCTCATGTGAAAGACAGTAGCAACATGCCTGGATTCGGGGGCTTTTTAGATATTGTCGATTCTCTTTTGTTTACAACCCCTGTTTTATACTTTTATCTTTTCTTATCAAAATCATTTTAATTGGCTTTTCTTTATGATCATTGCAATTGATGGCCCTGCAGGAACCGGAAAAACAACAGTCGCAAAAAAATTGGCATCCCTAATTGGTTTTGAATATTTCGATACAGGGCTCATGTATCGCGCACTTACCTGGGCTGTACTTCAAAAAAAGATCGATTCCGATAGCATCAACACAATTTTGGAAATTTTAGATGCAAATCCGATAGATTTTCGCACGGAAAATGGCGAAAAGAAGATATTTTTTGGAAAAGACGATGTAACTTATGAATTATCTTCGAAAGAAGTAACAGCACTCGTTTCGAAAATTTCTGCTTATGAAGAAGTTCGTGCTCATATGGTTCAAAAACAACGCTTGATTGCAAAGGACAAAAACGTCATTACTGTGGGAAGAGATATCGGAACTGTTGTCTTTCCCAATGCCGAATTAAAAATATATTTAACAGCAACGCCGGAAATTCGAGCAGAACGACGTTATAAAGAAATTGTTGGAAAAAGCAAACTCTCCTCTCATCCGACCCTTGAAGAAATTCTCAAGGATATAAGCCGGCGGGATTTTCTCGATTCTTCGAGAAGTTCTTCTCCATTAAAACCAGCAATTGATGCTATAATTATCGACACTTCTCATTTTTCAATAATGGAAGTAGTTGAAAAAATTATTGCCCTCGTCCGGAACCAACAATGACTAAAAAAGTTCTGTCTTTTTTCTATTATTGCTTGCAATGCATCCTTTTTGGCACTGCACGAATACTTTTTCGCCATAGAGTACACTTTATCGATTCAAATAACGTTCCAAGCGGGGCAATCATAGCATCAAACCATGCATCGTTCATAGACCCTCCTCTTATTGCAATTTCCTGGCCGGCGCCAATTCACTTTCTTGCAAATGACTATCTCTTTAAGAATTTCTTTTTTGGCTTATTGATAAGGATGCTCAATGCGCATCCCGTGAAAAGAAATAATCAAGTCGCATCCATGAAACTCGTCTGTTCTCTTTTAGACAAGAACAAAAAAGTCCTTATCTTTCCGGAAGGAACGCGTTCAGAAAACGGACAGATTCTTCCTTTTAAAAAAGGAATTGGAGTTCTTTGTCAAAGAACGCAATGTGCGATTATTCCAACCTATGTTCATGGAACTTGCGAGATTCTGCCGAGAAAAACATGGTTTCCACGTTTCGGAATAAAAACTGCCTGCATATTTGGAAAACCTATTTTTCCCCATGAGTTTTCTGGTGTCGATCCAAAAGTATTCCCAGAAGAAGTTGCAAAGCGTACACAACGCGAAATTGCAAAGCTCAAAGAAATGTATGAAAAATCACAAATATAATGATTTGAGAAAGCAAAGACCTTCTACTATATCAATTCCTTTTTCGATCTTTTCTCGTTTTAAATCTTTTACTATTTGCACTCCAGGAAGATTGTATTTTTCATGAAAATAGCGCAAGCCTTGTGAAATGGAATGATTTGAAATTTTCACTAACTCGACTTTTTTGCAGTAGAATGCAGAAAAGTCAAGACTATTTTGCATTCTATTGCAAAATAGTCGAAATTTTCACGTCCACTGGGTGTGGAAGAACTTTCCCCGTTCTGAGTCAATTCGCTCATAAGTATGGGCTCCAAAAAAGTCTCTTTGGGCTTGAATGAGGTTTGCAGGAAGCCTTGCTGATCTAAGGCCATCAAAAAATGATAACCCAGAGCTCAAACAAGGAGCAGGAATTCCTGAAGTTGCAGCTTTTGCGACAACTCGTCTCCATCCATCTTGGCTCTTTTTAATTTTTTCAGAAAAGTAGTCGTCGACAAAAAGAGAAGATAAATTTGGATTTCGATCAAACGCATCTTTAATTTTTCCTAAGAACGCAGATCTGATAATGCACCCACCGCGCCACATAAGAGCAATTGCTCCATAATTTAAGCGCCAATTGTATTCGTGTGCTGCTTCCTTCATCAACATAAAACCTTGCGCATAGCTTGTGATTTTTGCACAATACAAGGCATTTTCAAGGTCATTGATAAAATTTTTCACATCATCTTCAATTTGTTTTATGGGCAGCGCATATACTTTTGCAGTCGCAAGTCGTTCGTCGTACAAACTCGACAGGTTTCTTGCAAATACAGCTTCAGAAACAAGCGTCAATGGTATTCCCACATCGAGTGCATTAATGACAGTCCATTTCCCGGTTCCTTTTTGTCCTGCAACGTCGAGGATCTTTTCGACTAAGAATTTATTGTCGGTATCTTTTGTTTGAAAAATTTTGCTCGTAATTTCAATCAGATAACTATCGAGAAGGCCTTTATTCCATTCTAAAAAAATAGCTCCAAGTGCTTCATACGAAAGATTGCATCCTCGATGTAAAAGATCGTAACTTTCTGAAATGAGCTGCATATCGCCATATTCGATGCCGTTGTGGACCATTTTGACGTAGTGTCCTGCACCATCATCTCC
>JBDHQC010000135.1:0-4616 GCA_039806815.1 Parachlamydiales bacterium | reverse complement strand
ATTTTCAGATGAGGAAAGACCGTCATTTTGCTGTAAATTGTGAAGCTTATTCAGAATCACATCGAGGCTTTTTTTCAGGCACAATAAGGCAGAAGAAAAAAGCTCTGTACTATTTTTTAGTTCCTTTTTCCAGAAGGGGTGGGTCTTGTGCTCTTCTTGTATTCTCATCTTTTGTATCGATTCATTCTCAGTATCTTTTGGCCGTATGAGCTTTGAAAACTGTTTAAAATCATCAAAATAGCCTTCTGCAATGACCCAAAGATTTCTTTGTTCAGAAGAAATACTAAAATCTATCAATCTAATGAGTTCTTCGAGTTCAGAATCAAAATACTGATTAAATTTTGCCTTGACAGATGCGATGAGTTTTTTAATCGGTGTCCATTTGGAAAAACTGCTTTGTGAATCGAGCTGAAGACATATTTTATGCATTTCTTGCCTCGATATTTTCCGAAGAAAATGCTGTATTGCCACATCCTCTATATGATGTGCCTCATCGATGATAACCCTTTTATAGGCAGGAAGAAGTGCCTGCTTTGTAAAATTGTCTGTATCGATGCGAAATGCAAGATCTGAAAAAAGAAGATGGTGATTTGCAACAATTACTTTTGCATCATGTGCCATTTTTCTTGCTTTTAAAAAAAAGCACGATGAAGCATGTGAGCAAAGATTTTGCGTACAGGTATCAGAAGAAGCAGATACCTCTTCCCATAGCGCATAACTTGGAAAAAAAGGAAGTTCTGACTTTGATCCTGTTTTTGTCGTTCTTCTCCACTGTTCAATTTGAAGAAATTCGTTGTGAGAATTCTCAAAGAGGGAAGGATCTGATACTTTTGCCCCAAATTTTCTTTGGCAAAGATAGTTGTTCATCCCTTTTGCTAAGACTACCTCGAGGTCAAAACCTAAAACTTTTAATGCTAAGGGAATGTCTTTTTCTAAAAGTTGTTCCTGAAGGGCAATCGTGTTTGTCGATATGAGGATTGTTTCATTATTTTGTTTTGCCCATAAAAGACTAGGAAGAAGATAGGCAAGGCTTTTTCCAACGCCGGTACCTGCTTCAATCAATGCTATTTTTTGATTTTCAAAAGCATCGAGAACACAAGATGCCATATCACTTTGACTTGGGCGTTCTTCAAATCCTTGGAGAGCAAGCCTTAAGGCACTTTCAGGACCAAAAAAATCCGTAGCTGTAGCTATAGTTTGTCCGGTCATACATTTTTTTTGCTCACTCTTCTTCGAGCATGTCTAAAAAGGCTCGGAGGAGCTTTGATCGCGTAGGATGTCGCATTTTGCGCAGTGCTTTTGCTTCGATTTGGCGAATGCGTTCACGTGTAACATTAAACTCAAGACCCACTTCTTCTAATGTTTTGGGCTTACCATCTAAAAGTCCAAAGCGACGAATGAGCACTTTTCGTTCTCTATCAGTAAGCGTTTCCAAAACTTCGTTCATTTTGTCTTTTAAAATGGAATATCCCGTTGCTTCTGCAGGAGAATCTACGCTCGTATCTTCAATAAAATCGCCAAATTGGCTTTCACCACTGTCTCCGACTTCCGCTTGGAGAGATATTGGATGCTGGGCAATTTTGTAAATCTCGCGCACTCTTTCAGGAGTGAGCCCTACTTCTTCTGCAAGCTCTTCAGGAGTCGGCTCTCGGCCCGTTTCCATCATCAACTTCTTAGCCCCGCGCAACACCTTGTTTATCGTCTCAATCATGTGTACGGGGATTCTGATGGTTCTGGCTTGATCTGCAATAGCTCTTGTTACAGCCTGTCTGATCCACCATGTCGCATAAGTCGAAAACTTATACCCACGTCGGTACTCGAATTTTTCAACGGCTTTCATCAAGCCCATGTTTCCTTCCTGGATGAGATCCAGAAATGAAAGGCCTCTGTTTGTATATTTTTTTGCAATCGAAATGACGAGACGTAAATTCGATTCTACCATCTCGCGTTTTGCTTCCTGGCTTTTATCCATCCAGCGCTGCAGCATTCTGACGTCTTTTTTAAAGTCTTCTAAAGACCTACCTGCTGCAAGCTCGAGCTTTTTTAACCGACGTTTACATGCTAACAATTTTGCCATGGCAAACTTATTGCGAGAAGCTCGAGGTGCAAGTTCTTGGATCTCTTTTTCCAGTTGCAAAAATCTATCGTAGGCTCTGAGAATTACCTCACCGAAGTCTTCTGTAATATTATGGCGTAGTTTAAGCCTTCTCAAAAAGGCCTGAGTTCTAATTCGCGATTTTTCTATTTCGTCGAGAATATGAGCTCGCTCATCGGAAGACATATTTTCTTCTTCGAGCTGCAAAAGTAAATTTTCTAGGACGTTATCTTCTTCTTTCAAAAGGTCTGCAAGTCTTGGCAAAAGATGTAAAAATTCTGAGCGATTAGCCACCTCTTTTTCCAAAATGACCTTGTCAAAACGCTCTTTTTGCTGGATGAGATACGTTGCAATCGATTTTGCTTCTCTTGCAGAGTAGCGAAAACGCATTATGATTCTTTCAATTTGCAATTGCGATTTTTCAATGCGTTTTGATATTTCAACTTCTTCTTCACGACTTAAAAGAGGAACAGAACCCATTTCCTTGAGATACATCCGAACAGGGTCATCAGAAGTTCCTTCAATGCGCTTTGGAAGTGTCTCGAGCTCTTTCGCTTCTTTCTTTCGCTCTTTTTGACGCTCTACTTCTACCTGATTCAAAATTTGAATATCGAGACCTGACAAAAATATCAGCACCTCGTCAATTACATCTGCAGAGTCAAATGTGATCGGCAATACTTCATTGATCTCTTCATATGTAATGTAGCCTTGATCTTTTGCAAGAGCCACCAACTCTTCAACTTTTGTTTGCTGTTGAGCTGTAAAAACTTCTTTATAATTTAATCTGGTCATCTGTTGCTTGAATATCTATTTATATGATTAGAAATAGAGAGATGAACTGTTATAATAATAGAGGTAGCCTAATTTTCATCTTTGGAACAAATTTCATCGAAATGATGAGTTTTAGTCAAGATATAAAATATAAGTTATTTACTTTTCTTTTCTGAAAATTCCAATGTTCCCATGCATATTTCCGAAGTTTCAGGATCCTTCATAAAGAATCGCAAAGTTTCATTTTCAAATTTTAAGAATGGGGAAAAATACAAACCATCCATTACGGTTTCCGAAGAGGAGTTCAATTGAAGAGGGATATTTGCATTATCAGGGAATATCGATACCAATGGAAAAGCAAGCTTTAACGTGGTAAGAACCCGTTTTGTTGCCAAATCAATTACTGTGATTTTGTCACAAGACCCCAAAAATAATAGGCCATAATATATCTCTATGTAGTTCGAAAAACTTTGAGCCTCTTCAAAATAGAGCAACCCTTCTGTTTCTAGTGTTTTTGAAAGAATCTTTGTTGTTTTTCCGTCAGAAGAAAGAAAAAAATGATGATTTGCCAATATTTTAAAAGGAGGCCATAACGCATTATCTATAATTTCAGGGACAGAATTTTCGGACAGTAAATTAATTCGAACAGTTCCTTTCCAGTTTTCTTTAGAAAAGTAAAAAAATCCATTTTGTATAAATGAGCCTCCAGGATCACAAGAAAATGGGTATTCTCGTAGGCAATAGTGCTTTTCTGAACTGACAAGCATATCTTTAAGATCGTTTTGCCATCTGTTGCAATTACTGAGTCTGTATTATATTTAAAAAGACGCATAGGACAAGGAAGACTCACTTCTACTTTTTTGTGAGCTTTTGTATCGAAAAGAAAGAGTCTATCGAAGTCGAGTTGATTTGCAAGGCCTTCAAAATAGCATAAAATATGCTCGGATAAGGCATATAATACCCACCAGCTTTGAGCTCTTGGAGTAAATTCCGGCACGTATTTTTCTAAATCGACATTTACAAAACCCGTAAACAAAGTCGTTATATTCTGTCCTTCACCACCCATTTGTCCAGCAAGGGGATGAAAAAGTCCTCGTGTCACTTTGACATCTTGATTTTCAAACCCTTTCATTTTTTGTACAATACGGTGCTTTTTTTTTAACGAGATCACATGGGTCAATATCGAGATGACATTTACATAACAAGGGAAATGATTGTCGAATCAATCGTCGCAATAAAATGCGGTCGTTTATGGAATTGTTAAATAATTTTGAAACAAGCGCTATGTGCAAAACATTTGAGATGTCAACATGAGAAAAAATCAACATAAGAATTTCTTGGGGTAAACTCAATAGATTGCCGTAGACTTTTGCTCTCAATTCATCGAGATATGAAATAAACCCCTCACCTGCTACATATCTGGCTAGAATGTCTTGGCAAATTCTTGCATTATCATCTTCTTTTACTTTTGCTTTCGTTTCTTGGATAATCCTCAAATTTTTTAAATCCGGATCACGCCCTTCCAAAATCACTTGAAGAATCTGTTTTACAAATACAGCCTTTTGTTTGATGTCTTGGTCGAAATCCCCTCTTGCCAACTCGTTTTCTATGCTCCTTATCGCTCCTCTGACAAGATTTGCTCTTTTTTGAAACAAAATTTCATTCGAAACATCGAATGTTTTTTCAATTGAGTTGCAAAAACGAAGATTTGAATCGACAATAGGGACGCCTATAACTTCTGTATGAATAT
>JBDHQC010000015.1:0-19479 GCA_039806815.1 Parachlamydiales bacterium | reverse complement strand
TCATCGCGACTTATTCGAAAAAAGAAATATCCTTCTATTACAGAAGCATTATGGGGATCAAATTTTTGGTCACCGAGTTATTTTGCAGGAAGTTGTGGCAGAGCTCCACTTGAGCATATACGTAAATATATTGAACAACAAAGTGTTATTCCTCAATAGGAGCGCCTTACATCGCACCCATAAATGAGCGGGTTTTACGGCGCGATAGATAAAAACTTCGTTAACAGAGTACTAAGTTGCTCAAAATGGAAATGATGCTATAAGCTCATATTATTATGAGACGAATAGCTTCCATTATTTCTTTTGTTATTTTTATCCTTTTTACTCTTCTTCTTTTCTTTCAGCTACCTCCCATCCAGCATGCAATAAAAGAATATTTAGAGTATGCTTTCAGTCAAAATAATCCTTACCAGCTTCGAATAGAACGCATGAAAGGCTTTCTTCCCTTTAGTATGACGTGCGAACGGATCTCGATCACTCAAGAAGATGAACTTCTTTGTACAATTAATGAGGCAAGAATTGTTCCTTCATGGCTTGAAATGCTCAAAGGTGAACTCGTGTTTATCGAAACGAGTATAAAAGGGGTACATCTTTTTTCACTTCCCCACAACATGCAATCTGAAAAAAAAGAAAATTCTTCAACGTTACCTAACATTTCATTGTATTCCGTGCGCGCCTCAGACGTTTTTTTGCCATCGATTCTTAAAGAAAAACTAAAAATAGATGACGAAGAAAAAGCTTTTATGTCTTTTTCAGGTTCATTATTTACAAATTTTTCAAAAAAAGAAGGCGTGTTTAGAGGGACCTTTAGTCTTTATTCTGAACGGTCTAAAATTCTAGACCTCGGATGTGATCTCAAGCTCAAGGAACACAACCTTTCTTGTAAATCGCAAAGCACTGCATATAAAACTTCTTGGACCCCATATTTTCAAGATTTACATCTCCAAGAAGGGTCATTTCAAGCAGCCCTTAGGATAAATTATGAACATTTATTCGATGACATTTTACATGGACACGTAAACCCTCTCAATGATTATACACTTACAGGGACGTGGAAAAGCCATCTTACTTTTGATAACAATGTCTCTGAAAAGCTAAATAACATTCATAGTGTATTACTCGAAGGCACTCTTTTTTCAAGAAAATGCGAAGTACAGATCGAAGCAAAAAATATACAAGGAATACCTTGCACGACAAATGATCTTACAGTTTTTCCTCTTACTCAGATCGGAAGCTTTAGTTCAACATGCAACTTTATAAAAGACGACCTGGAAAATAAAGTATCTATATTGTTCCGTTCACCGTATTTAAATATTTTAGACAACCAAATTCACGATATCTTCTGTAGCTCGATTTTTTCTCTTCGTAAAGATGAAACAGAATGTAATCTTGAAGGCAATTTTAAAGCGCCCTTTATTGAAAAAGAATCCTGTCAGATACTCGTTCAAAGCCTTTTCGATCAAGATTCTATCACTATTAAAAAAGCACATCTCCTTTCAGAAGATGCCATTATCAACACTTCCGGTCGTTATGATAGATTGAAGAATACGTACGATGGCTTTTGCAATGCGCATCTTCCCCGACTTTGCGATATAGACTACAGACTTCAAGGAGAAGCAGTCCTTTCTCTTTTATTTTCTCTAGATGAAGAAAAGCAAAAAATAACCTCTGACCTCTCATTAAAAAATGTGATTGCTCCTCACTTTGAATGTGCAAATGGACAAGCACACATCGATATTGACGATTTGGCCACCCTTTTCAATACAAGGCTCGAAGGATCGTTTGAGGATATAAAAAGCAATGAAACAGAAATTCATGCAATTCATATTCATTCAAAGATGCCGACAAAATCACAAAACTGGACATTTCCCCTCACACTTTTAGTTGAAATTCCTTTCAAGGACAATATTGCAAAAATGCACCTTGAAAGCATCGTTCAATTCCAACCGGAAAAAAGTGACTTTTTCATTCGCACAAAAACAGATCTTTTTGAAATTGAACATCCGATTGGCTTGATAAAAAATAAAGAACCGATCATTTGCACGTATGGTCCGAATGCATTTCAAATTAAACCTTTTTCATTGCTATTCGACGATTTGACAATTTTAAAAGGAGATGCCTCTTTTACGGATTCTCAGATTTCAGGGCATCTCTTTTGCCAAAAAATACCGTTAGAACTTTGCAACCTCTTTTCAAAAAACCGCTGGATTGATGGAAATGCAGGGTTAGATCTGCAATGGTATGGAAAACCATCGGATCCGAAACTCATTTGTCAATTTTCGGTACAAGATCTTTGCCTTTTTTCAAAAGGACATCCACTCTTTGCTCCTTGTTCTGGATATTCGACGACCCGTCTTGAAAATAACACCTGTTTTTCAAAAGGACAACTTGTCGGAGCAATTTTCAAACAGCCCCTTTCTTGGGACCTATCTTTTCCTTGTGGATGCAGCACAGGATCCATATCGCTTCCAAATTCTGGATCTTTAGAAGGTGAAATCGATCTTGGTCTTTACTTCGAAAGACACATCGAAGAAAATGAAGAAATACAAGGAATCATGCAGCTTGGATTTAACTTCCACGACAAGAAAAACCACCCCCATATTCTTGGAGAAATAGACATAAAAGATGGCTATTTAAACATGTTAAAGACGGGAGGCATCTTTTCTTCATTGGAAATGAAGATCCAAGTCAAAGATTCTTTATTGACAGCCCATTCTATCAAAGCGTCAGATGGCCAAGATGGAAGCTATTCAGGAACAGGACACCTTGAATTTTCATTTGAAAAGCATTTTCCATTTGAAGTCCATCTAGAAGCAAATAATTGCCTTCTCATCGATGTTGAATATGCAACTGCATTTGCAGATGGAGCGGCGACTCTTATTGGAGATTTTCAAAGTGCTGTACTTACTGGATTATTCATCGGAAAAAATGCAGAATTCTTTCTCAATGCACCATTTTCAGTAAATGCCCCAAAAATCCCAATCACTTTTATTAACACCTCTGAAGAAAAGCCTCAAAAAAGTGCATCAAAATTTGAACTCAACCTCGATCTCGACATCGACCTTCCCAATAAAGGTTTTATTACAGGTCTTGGAGTAGAATCCGAATGGCAAGGTCATGCAAAAATATATGGCGCACCTGACCTCATTCGCGTTTTCGGGCAAATCGATCTCATGAAGGGAACTCTTTCTTTTCTCGATAAAAAATTTTTATTGTCCAAAGGCATTGTCGAATTTGATGGAGACTTATTGAAAGAATCTCGATTAAATATTTTAGCAGACATTAAAAGTTCCCAACTTACAGGTGGCGTCTATGTGAGAGGAAATCTCGAATCTCCCCGCTTTACGTTTCATTCAACTCCTGCCATGTCAGAAAAAGAAATTCTTTGTCATATCCTGTTCAATAAAAGTTCTTCAGAAATATCTCCTGTTGAAGGGGTTCAGCTTGCTCAAGTAATTTTTAAACTCTATGGAAAAGACCAAAGTATCGACTTTTTTGATACTATTAAAAAAACTCTTAGACTCGATCGAATAGCAAGTGCCGTTTCCAATGGCCCTCAAAAAATTTCTCGTACAAATGCAGAACTTCTTGCCACAGAAGCGGCAAATCCTCAGCAAAGCATAGCAAATGCCATATCGTTCCAAATTGGAAAATACATTTCAGAAGGAATTATGCTTACTCTATCAAAAGATGTTTCAAAAGAAGCAAATCGGATAGGGATTGAAGCCTCTGTGACTGATAAACTCACAGCAGAAGCAGCAATTGGCGATGATTCTGAAGGACAGGTGTCCTTAAAATGGAAACATCAATATTAATAAAAATATTGAATTGTTTTTTTAAATAATTTAAAATTAACTTCTTAAATAGTTAAATGGGAAAAATTAATTTTTCTTGCAACTTGAACCGCAGTTACTATATAGATCGAAAAAAGCGAATGTAAACTTATGATCGATAAAATAAAAAACATCCTGGAAATACTTGGCGAATATACGAGAATGGTAGTAGACGTCATCTTTATTTGCTTTAAAGATACGCCTAAATGGAAACAACTCACGCAACAGCTTTTTGATATTGGCGTGCTTTCTCTTCCGGTAATTGGAGTGACCGGGTTTTCAACAGGCATGGTATTAGCTGCCCAAAGCTATTTTCAGTTAGCAGAAAAAGGACTTGCCGGGACAACAGGGATAATGGTTGCAAAATCGATGATCGTAGAACTTGGACCTGTTCTTACTGCCTTTATGATTACAGGAAGAGTGGGCGCTGCAATTTGTGCAGAACTAGGAAGTATGAAAGTAACAGAACAAATTGATGCTTTGCGATCGATGGCAGTAAATCCCTTAGCATACTTAGTAGCACCGCGCTTTATTGCAATGTTTTTTATGGTGCCGCTTTTGACAATATTTTCTGTTGCAATGGGCATCTTTGGAGGATACCTCGTTGCCGTGCAGCTTTATGGAATGAGTAGTTTAAGCTTTTTTGATCCTATGCCAACGTACATTACGTATTACGACATATTTTCAGGGCTGACAAAAGCTACGTTTTTTGGGTTTTTGATTGTAACGATATCCTGCTATCGAGGAATCATGACTCATGGTGGTGCTGCAGGCGTCGGAAGAGCAACGACAAAGAGCGTCGTTATTTGCTACTCGGCGATATTAATTTCTAATTTTTTACTCACACTTGCCCTCAATGCATTTTACTGGCAAGTGTATACATTAAAAGTATAAGTTTATGATTAAAGCGCACGATGTGTGGAAAAGTTATAAGAACCTTCAAGTGCTCAAAGGCCTTTCTTTGGAAGTTCCGGATGGCAAAGCCATGATCATTTTAGGAAGGTCAGGTGCTGGAAAAAGCGTCTTATTGAAGCAAATATTGGGTCTTGAAAAACCGGATAAAGGATATATCGAAGTCGATGGGATACGGATTACTGATTTATCTCAAGCAAAACTGTACCCCTACATGCGCAATTTCGGAATGCTTTTTCAATCCTCTGCCCTCTTTGACTCGATGACTGTCGGTGAAAACGTTGCATTTAACTTCCTCACACAGCTCCAGTTTGAAGAAAAACCCCGAAAAATCGCAAAAAGTGAACTGGATGACCTTGTAGAAGAGAGCCTAAAAAAAGTAGGTCTCGGTGGAATGCAAAAAAAAATGCCATCTGATCTTTCGGGAGGGCAAAAAAGAAGAGCTGCATTAGCACGACTCATTATTGGAACGCCCAAAGTCATGCTTTTTGACGAACCAACAACGGGCCTTGATCCAATAACATCAAAACAAATCAATGAATTAATTAAGCAAACTCATGAGGAATTGAAAGCAACTATCATCGTCGTGACTCACGATATACATTCTGCCCTCGATATCGGAGATTTTTTTGCTCTTCACCACGAAGGAAAAATTGCTCATGTCGACACAAAGGAAAATTTTATACAATCCGATAATCCACTCGTTCGAAATTTCCTTGAAACCGCCATGATTCCAGAAAAGTATGCATCATTAATAAGATCAACAAGTGAATGAGGAAAACATGCAAGACACCACAAAAAATCTTACGCTCGGAATCTTTGTAGCTATAGCAATAGCTCTGATCGTTTGGATTTTGATGTTTTTACATCCAAAATATGGAGACGGAGGCCTCATTTTACACGTCTGTTTTCCGGATATTGAAAAATTGAACATCGGAACACGAGTGACCTATGCAGGCCGCCCCGTTGGAGAAGTAATTAAAATTCGAGAGCTTGCGGAAAATGAACGAGAGCCTAAAGGAGAACATGGAAAGGTCTTCACATACGTTCTAACTCTTTCTATTGACTCAAGCGTAAAGGTGTATTCTACAGACGACATTACTCTTGCAACTTCCGGATTAATGGGTGAAAAGTACGTCTCTATCGTTCCAAGATATACAAAAGATGCTTCGAGAAAACTCCTTACTTCGCAGGATTTGATCTATTCATCGGGTTTGAGTCCGATGGAAGAAACGTTTCAAAGCATATCGAGCATAACGAAAAAAGCAGATTATACAATTTCAGAACTCGCAGGACTTTTGAAAGACAACAGAAAAGAACTCGAAGGGTCTTTGCGGTCGATCCAAAATGCTGCCAAAAGTTTTGACATAATGCTCGAACGCGCAAATAAACTTGACATCGTAGGAAGTATTCATAATGCGGCAAATCAAAGTGATGTAACGCTCAAAACTGTAAATGAATTCATAAAAGAGCTTAAAAACAGTAATGGATCACTTTCTAAATTTTTAGTCCAGAACGAATTTTACGATAAAACTATCTCCACCCTGAACAAAGCAAATCTCTTCATGTCTGACTTGAACAATTACGGGATATTGTTTCATCTCGACAAAGGATGGCAAAGAGAACGAAGAAAAAGAATACAAGAGCTCGATAGACTCTCATCACCTCAAGACTTTCGCAATTACCTCGATGAAGAAATGGCATCGATATCGTCATCGCTTTCTCGCGTAGGCTCTGCTCTTGACAGAGTCAACAATGACCTTGATTTACCTAAAGGAACAATTAAGAATCCTCAGATTCGAGAAGATCTCATCCAAACCTTCAAGGATCTTCAGTTTCAGATAAAGCAACTTGAAACTACTCTCGAACACTATCAAGAAGAAGCAACAACCGCTGTGAAACAATAAATTTGTGTAAGAAACTGGGAAAATTTTCCAGTTTCTTACATTTAATTATGCATAAAACTGGAAAATATTTCCAGTTTTATGCATAATTAAGTTATGGATACAATCTTTACAAATCATTTACTGAGTTGGCAAAAACCTTTTCTTCGGGATCAAGATTTGGCCGTGCTTTTCCCGGGAAAAGATACTCGACGCTACGATGTTGTCAAATACGCCCTAAAAAAGGGTGTTCTGATTCAAGTAAGAAGAGGTCTCTATCTGATCGGAAAGCCTTTTGGAAAAGGAACGTGCGATCCATTCGAAATTGCTTCTGTATTGTATGGCCCATCGTACATCAGCCTTGAAACAGCTCTTTCATTCCATGGATGGATCCCGGAAGCAGTACGAACTACTACTTGTGTAACACCGAAACGAGCAAAAACATTTCAGACCTATTTAGGGGTATTTCGCTTTTCCCATGCACCTCCTTCTCATTTTTTTCTCAATGTACAAAGAGTTGAAGAAACAAATAACGGCTCATCTATCTTTCTTATAGCAGAACCTTGGAAAGCAATAGCCGATGCAATTTATTGCTATCGAAGAGATTGGAAGTCACTTGACGATCTCAGTTCAGATCTGAGGATTGAGGTAGAAACCTTGGAAGAGTCTGATCGAAATAGTTTACTTCACATTGCAAAATACTATGATTGTAAGCGAGTTCAAAAAGTTCTGCACATGTTTTATCAGGAGTTGAGTTGATGGATATTCGCGTTATTGAGGATCGAATTCGTGCGTATAATCCTATTTCGAAACATGATGAATTAAACGCATTTAAGGAAATCTCCCAAGAAATTGCTTTATTAGCATTAAGCAGAGCTGAATTTTTCAAACATGCAGCATTTCAAGGCGACACCTGTTTACAGATTGTATATGGGCTTCCTCGATTTTCAGAAGATCTCGACTTTATTCTGTTAAAACCAAACCCACAGTTTATTTGGCAGCAATATCTCAACGAGATAAAGCTTGAATTTGATTCATGGGGGTTTTCTTTACAAATTAAAGATCGATCAGAGGTCAATAACAGCGTCAAGAAAGCTTTTTTAAAGGAAAACTCTTTTGGAAAAGTACTACAATTGATGTATACAAGGGAACAAAGCGATGCGCAAACTATTCAAATCAAAGTAGAAATCGATACGAATCCACCTCTCGGTTCTGATTTCGATTCAAAACTTATCGAATTCCCAACTCCTTATTCAATTCAGGCACAATCGCTGCCAAGTCTTTTTGCAGGAAAATTACATGCCTTACTATGTCGAAAGTATGTAAAAGGAAGAGACTGGTATGATTTTATTTGGTACATAACAAAAAACACCCCCATTAACTATACTTTCTTAAAACAAGCTCTTTTACAACAAGGCCCATGGACACATGAACAGAATATGATCGTTGATCGACAATGGATTTGTGAGGAATTAACAAAGAAGGTAAATAGCATTGACTGGGAACAAGCAAGACGGGATGTAGAAGTCTTTTTGAAACCAAGAGAGCTGGAAAGCCTGAAGCTATGGAGTCCTTACTTTTTTGCACACTTCATTGAAAAAATTCACCTATCATAGTTATTTCTTGACGTTGTAGCAGGAAAAAGCTATCTATTTTATTTACAACTAATGAGATGCGAGCATGGAACAAATTCAACCGACACAAATACAAAAAGGAACATTTTTGATTGCAACCCCTGAAATTGAAAGCGGGATGTTCTTCCGAGGGGTTCTTTTAATTTGTGAGCACAATTCAAGTGGCTCATTTGGCATCCTCATCAACAAAGCTTTGGATCTAGAACTCCCGGAAGATGTTCTCAATCTGAGCAACGTTGCAAACCCAAGAATTAGCCTCAGAGCCGGCGGTCCTGTTCAGACAAATCAAATGCTGTTATTACATACCCACACAGAAGAAAACCAACATACCCTCAATGTCTGCGAAGGTGTTTATCTCGGTGGGGATTTACAATTCTTACAAGAGATACTCCAAGATGCCGATGGTCCTTCTGTAAATCTTTGCTTTGGATATGCCGGTTGGGGTGGTGGACAACTCGAAAGGGAATTTCTCGATGGAAGCTGGTATATTTATCCTGCATCTAAAAAATACATTTTCGATGTTCCTCCTGATAAATTATGGCGAACGCTTTTGCGCGATATGGGTGGACGATTTGCCACAATGTCTATGATTCCTGATGATCTTTCTGTAAATTAGAATCTACACCAAGTGAACTACCTGCCTCTAAAGAAGCAGGCTTCAGGAATTAGTCTACTCTCACAGCCTATTCTTTCTTTTTTGACGTTTCTTTGCCACGTGCACAATTCGCATTCGCTCATCGTGTCATATTTGCAGCTTTAGCGTCCACTATCTAACAGAACACCTCTATTAGACAATTCCGTTAATGTTCATATTAATCTAAAACGACACTTGAATTCGGATGGATTGCTTGTACTCGTTTTGCATATAGGAAAAAATCCTTCTCTGTTCGAAGCAACAGAAGAAATGTTCAAAAAGCACAACCTGAAGAACATCTGGAAGGACACTGTCGTTAATGCAACCGCGAAAATGCGAACTGTAGAAGGCTGTACGGAACTTTTAAAACAAGCATCGTATGAAATTGAATATGTTCATACAGTTGATACGGATACTACTTTTTATGACAAGTTTGAGCTTGTTTCGTTTATGTTTGGAACGATGACTGCCAATTGGAATATAAACTCCTACTCAAAGCAAACAATTCTTTACGAATGTCGTAGAATGGATGAGCGAATTAGACACGGAGTTTATTGACTCTGAAGGATGCATACATTTTAAGCTCTCGCGCCTTCACGCATTGCAAGTCCAAAATGAAAAAACCGCACTCGAACGTGCGGTTAAATAGAAAAAAAGCGTTTTTACCGCTTTGAAAACTGGAAGCGTTTTCTTGCTTTTGCATGACCGTATTTTTTACGTTCTTTCTTACGGCTATCTCGAGTCAAAAGCCCTGCTTCTTTGAGATTGTGTCTTCGTCCTTCGTCTTCGTGAACGAGTGCACGGGCTAGCCCTAAGCGCATTGCTATTGCTTGGGCTTCGATTCCGCCACCTTTTACGCGAACAATCATATCATATGATCCTTGATTTCCTGCTTTTTCAAACGGCATCAAGATCGTTTTTCTTTGAATTTCTAAAGGAAAATAGCTGTCAAATTCACGTCCATTTACGTCAATTTTTCCTTTTCCTGGTCGCAACCGTACTGATGCTACAGACGTTTTGCGTCTTCCGATACCAATATTATCTGCCATGTGTTTTCACCTATTACATGCTTACTTGAATTGCATTCTGCGCATCGAGATCGTGTTCGCCTTTAGCATACACCCGAAGTCTTGTCATTTGTGCGCGAGAAAGATGTGAATTTTTTGGAAGCATCCCTTTTACGGCATGCTCGATCGCATAGTTTGGATGGCGTTTTTGCATAATCTCGAAAGGTATCTCTCTCAATCCGCTCATCGAACCCGTATAGTAGCGATACATTTTTTGCACTCGCTTTGAACCAGACAAATAAATTTTATCTGCATTTATAACGATTACGCCATCACCACAGTCGACATGTGGAGTAAAATCTGGACGATGCTTACCTCGAAGAATTTTAGCAACCTCTGCAGCAAAACGCCCAAGCGTTTTTCCTGCTGCATCGAGTACGAACCATTGACGTACAACTTGCTCTTTCTTCTTCATAAAGGTTTTCTGTTGTTGTTCGGTCATTTCCAATCCTTACAATTAATCAAATGCAAGTAGTCCTTGCATTTTCTGGAATTCATTTCTCTAAGAAATAGCAAAATCATACCTAAATTCCCCCTTTTCTGCCAACTCCTTTTTTGGAGGGATTCCAAGTTGATTTTAAAATATTTACTATATTTTTAATGGAGTTTGTCTATTTGCATTTTTAGTAAATACCGATAGCAATGTTTTTCATCTTTACAGCTGCACAGAAGCGTGACGGTTTGTTTTTTTGCAACTTTGGCAAGTTCTCGTAAAAGATCGTCTTTTCCTTTGAGACTTTTTAGATAGGACGATCGAAATTCTTCCCATGTAATCGTTTGTTCTTTCCATTTTTTGATCAGATCTTTGTCTGTTCCAAGTTCCTTTATCCAAAGATCGACCTTATCTTTTGCAATTCCTCTCGGCCAAATACTCATCACCAAGATTCTTTTTCCATCTTGTGCCTCTTTTGGATCGTATACGGTCTTGCTCGTTTTGATCATAATCCCTTCCTATTTTCTAAAAATATTTCCTAACATATTATGCGTTAGTTTCTTAGTTTGATGTAATGGAAGACTTTTGATCATAATTATGTTTTTATATAAAACTAATAATATTTATTGTTAATTCTACCTAAAGGAAATAAAAATGTTTGCAACTCAACCAGTAGAACATCATTATTTTACTCAAAGCACCTCAGAACTACGATACCCCAAATTAAAGGGACGGTATAATAATACCCCCTTTCGCGTAGAAGAAAGCCTCGAAAAAAGAACCGAAACAACAGGAGAAAAGTGCTTAGAAAAGTTCAAATCCAAAGGTGGAGAATTGGTCGTCCTCGATCCAAATAACCCATCAATAGAAAAATTTGAACTTCATCCAAAAGATACAGTATTTCCAGGTTGTACTGCCGGGTTATGTCGATCTGTAACATTGTGGACAGTACTTTCGCCATTCTCAGAAAGCATTACGCTTTTTCCTCCTCATGCTACTCGACAAGGTTTTGATCCATATAACGATAAACCTCATTGGCAAGAAAATTACGAATTTGATTTAGAAGACGACGAATATGCTATGTGGAACAATGGACCAAAACCTGTTCGCTTTGCATATGAAGAATATCGTCATTTACAACATATCTCTGACCCAAGTCCTGAGCTTTTAAAGGAACTTAAACAATTTCATGACGATAAGTACTATGGACCTTCAAGTGCAGATCAAGGCTCAAGACGCGTGTACATAACTTTTTCTGTAAATACCCACGCAATTTTACATCGTTTAAATCAAACAAATGAGACTTTAGAAAATGTCATAGTCGTAAGTGTCGATCTAGACGACTATATTTCTACTCCACTCCAAGAATGGAACGCTCTACCAAGAAGTAGAAAAGCTTATGAAAATCTTGCAAAACTCCTCGAAAGTTTACTTGACACAACGAAATTATAATAGTAGCCACTTTTTAAAATTGAATAAGATCCTGGCATGAGGTATACTTTTTCTTCATTATTTTTGAAGAAAGTATTCCCATGAAAAGAAACGAACCTCGAACATTTTATGTACGCACGTATGGCTGCCAGATGAATGAGCTTGACTCAGAGATTATGGTCGGGCTTTTACAAGAGCGCGGCCTTACTCGAATTGAAGACGAATATGCAGCAGACCTTTTGATTTTTAATACGTGTTCTGTGCGAGATCTTGCAGAAAGAAAGGCCCTTGGAAAAATCGGAAAGCTCGGCACTTTGCGAAAAAATAGGCCGATTATTGGTGTTACCGGTTGCATGGCAAATGCAAAAAAAGATTCCCTTTTTCAAAAAGTACCCAATATCGATTTTGTCATCGGAACAAATAACATCCATGAGTTGAACACTGTACTCGACGAAGTTCTTGCCCATGGAAGACAGCCTGCTAAAGTCGATGCCCGTTTTGAACACGAACTTGACTACACTATTGCTACCCGTAAAGACCCTGTAAAAGCATACGTCTCAATCATCAGAGGATGCGACAAACACTGCACGTACTGCATAGTGCCCTATACAAGAGGTCCTGAAAGCTCAAGGAAGCCCGAAAGCATCTATGAGGAATGTAAACTCATCGTCGATAAAGGCTATAAAGAGATCACTCTCTTAGGACAGAATGTCAATAGCTATGGAAAAGACATTCCTGAATCCAAAACTCTTTTTCACGATCTTCTCTATAAAATAGATGCGATACCAGGACTAGAACGCATTCGTTTTATGACGAGTCATCCCATTGACATTACAAAAAACCTCATGGAAGCAATTCGCGATCTGAGAACGGTCTGCGAATTTGTACATTTCCCAATTCAAGCAGGATCTGACCGCATACTCAAAAAAATGCACAGGCTCTATACAAAACAAGAATATCTCGATAAGGTCCACATGCTTCGGGAAATTGTTCCCGATGTTGCAATAGGGACTGACATCATCGTCGGATTTCCGACAGAGACCGAGAGTGAATTTTGTGAAACAATCGACGTTCTTAAAGAATTGCGATATCACACTGCATTTTTGTTTGCGTATAGCCCCCGAAAAGGAACTCCTGCAACGAGATGGAAGGACGACATCCCACAAGATGTAAAAGACGAAAGGCTGCAACGCATCATCGAGGTGCAAGAAGAAATTACAAAAGACCTTCGTCAGAAAAGGCTTGGGCAAACTGTTGAAGTATTAGTCGAAGAGCAATCTCAAAAAGAGTCGCAATTTTTACGTGGAAGAACGCGGCTTTGGGAAAATGTACTTTTTGTCGGTGATGAAAGCCTAATAGGGACCTTGCAAAAAGTAAAAATACACTCTTTTTCGCATCAAACGTTAATCGGAGATCTTGCAACTGAAAATTTACTTTCTATTGTTGCATAATCTGTAAAAACTCTTTTTCATCGAGAATTTTTACACCAAATTTTTTTGCTTTTTCAAGTTTTGATCCTGCTTCCGTTCCAACGACGACAAAATCAGTATTTTTGCTTACCGATTCAGATGGATGGCCACCGAGTTCTTGAATGAGCTCTTTTGCTTTTGTTCGACCCATCGACTCTAAAGTACCTGTAAGTACAATCGTTTTGCCATAAAATGGATGATCCACGTTATGTGCAACTTTTTTTGTTTCGATTACTAACCCATTTTTAACTAAGCGATTGATCTCTTCGAGCTCTTTTGGATCGTGAAAATATTCATAGACGCTATGAGCAACTTTATTTCCGACACCCTCAATAGAAAGTAGTTGATCTTCTGTAAAAGATTCTAAAGATTTTAGATTTTGCGCCTTATTAGCTAAGAGTTCTGCTGTTTGTACTCCAATGTAGCGAATGCCAAGGGCCATGATAAATCTCGACAACGTCGTCTTCTTTGCGTCTTCTATACTTTTAAGAAGGTTATTCGTCGATTTTTCTTTAAACCCTTCTAGTTTCTCAACCTGTTCTTTCGTTAAGGAAAAAATATCTGAAAAACGCTTTACAAATCCCTTTTTTACTAAAGCTTCCATCACCTTTACTCCGAGATGTTCAATATCAAGGCCATTTTTTGATGCAAAGTGAATCAGTCTATGAAGTATCTGGTCAAAGCATCCCTCCTTATTCGGACATCGCAATGCAACTTCTTCCGGATCTTTAATGAGCTTTGTATGGCATGATGGGCAAACTTTTGGAATTTCATAAGGATGAGACGATTTGTTCCGCTTTTCTGGATCACAAGCAACAACTTTTGGTATGACATCTCCCCCTTTTTCTATGCATACAACATCGCCTACCCGAAAGTCCTTCCTTTTGAGTTCATCAAAGTTGTGTAGTGTTGCGCGAGATATTGTACTTCCTGCAAGATTAACGGGCTCTAATTCTGCAACAGGTGTGATGACTCCGGTTCTTCCGACTTGGATGACAATATCTTTCATTTTCGTCCATGCTTGCTCTGCAGAAAATTTTAAAGCAATGGCACCTCGTGGGTGTTTTCCCGTTGTTCCAATGCGATCGTACGCTTCTAAATCGTCGAGTTTAATCACAATTCCATCGATTGCAAACGGAAGAAGCTCTCTATTTTTTTGTACATTTTCTGCAAACTCTAAGATCTCTTGGGGTGTATGTAATTTGACTACAGGTTCAATCGCATGCATTTTACTCTGTTTTAAAAAGGTCTCCACTGTAGGAAGGCCTATCATTGAAAGATATTCTTCGAGTGCATATTGATGTTTAAACTGTTTTGTGTAGTGCGGAATTCCGTAGAACACACAGGATAAATCTATGCGTTTTGCCACTTCTTTGGGGTCTAAAAGTTTTAATGAACCTGCTGCTGCATTTCGAGGATTTGCCCAGAGAGGAAGCCCTTCAACTTGTCTTTCCTCATTCATCCTTTCAAACGCTTTTTTTGGGATAAAAACTTCTCCACGCACTTCAAACTCATCAGGGATGTCATCTCCGAAGAGTCGCAAAGGAAAATTCTGAAGCGTTTTCATGTTTTGGGTTACATCCGACCCTACTTTTCCATCCCCTCGCGTAACTGCCCTGACATAGCGTCCATTTTTGAAATGACAGGAAATCGCAAGTCCATCCATTTTTAATTCTGCGCAATACGCAATCGTTTTCGTTTCGAGCAGCTTTTTCATGCGATTGCAAAAATTTTCTACATCGTCTTTCGTAAAGGCTTTTTCCAAAGAAAGCATTGGAGCATCGTGGGTTACTTCCTTAAAACCTTCAAAGGGCTTTTCACCAATTCGTTGGGTTGGAGAAGTCTGTGAAACCCACTCAGGATGCAGTTTTTCGATGTGTTCTACTTTTTTCAAAAGCCTATCGTATTCATCATCTGATATACGTGGTCGATTTTCCTGAAAATAGAGCCTATTGTGTTCCCATACCTCATCGCAAAATTGCTCGTAGTCTTTTTGAGTATAAGAGCTCATTTTTTTACTCGTAGTATGCAAGTTGCCAAAGGCGCAAGCGATAATTTAATTCCCCATGGATACCCTTGCTCATTTCTTAAGATGTGTATTTCCATCTTCGTTTTTCCCGATCCCCCGTACCGAACATCATCGGAATTGAAAATCTCTTCAATTTCGTAGATAGATCGTACAGGAATTATATATTCATGATGATATTGAGGTGTAAAATTGTGAACGCACAAAAGAGCTTCTCTATTATTTTTTGGGGATTTTCTATAATAGCTGATGACGCTATTTTTTGTGTCGTTGAAATCGATCCATTCAAATCCATGATATGACAAGTCTTCATCGTGGAGCATTTTTTCTGTAACGTAGAGGTGATTTAAATCCTTGACAAGCGTTTGAATGCCTGCGTGGGAAGGATATTGCAATAATGACCATTCGACTTCTGCTTTGCAGTACCATTCGTTCCACTGACCAATTTCTTGGCCCATAAAGAGCAATTTTTTTCCTGGCTGACACATCTGATAACTCAAAAGAAGCCGTAAATTTGCAAATTTTTGCCAATAGTCTCCCGGCATTTTTGAAAGCAGGCTCCCCTTTCCATGGACAACTTCGTCATGAGAAAATACGAGAATGAAGTTTTCTGAAAAGGCGTACAAAAGACCAAAGGTAAGATCATTGTGGTGATATAATCGAAACAAGGGGTCGGTTCGAAAATAGCGCAATGTATCGTTCATCCACCCCATGTTCCATTTCAGATCAAACCCAAGCCCATTGTATTCAAGTGGGTGCGACACACCTGTAAATGATGTTGACTCTTCTGCAATCATGCAGACATTGGGAAATTTTTCATGAACTATGGAATTGAGATGCTTTATGAATTCGATAGCTTCAATATTTTCTTTTCCACCGTATTTATTTGGTATCCATTTTCCTTCATCTCTTCCGTAGTCGAGATAGAGCATAGATGCTACTGCATCGACTCGTAGACCATCAATGTGATACACGTCAAACCAGTTTATGGCAGAAGAGATCAAAAAGTTTGAAACTTCAGGACGCCCAAAATTAAAAATACACGTGTTCCAATGAGGATGAAAACCTTGTCTTTCGTCTTCGTGCTCATAAAGACATGTACCATCAAATCGAGCGAGGGCAAAATCATCAAAAGGAAAGTGACCAGGAACAAAATCCATGATAACACCTATGCCATTTTGGTGAAGATGATCGACAAAATATTGAAAATCTTCGCATGTGCCATACCGACTTGTAATAGCAAAATATCCTGTAACCTGATAACCCCAGGATTCATCGAAGGGATGTTCTGATAAAGGCATTAATTCAATATGCGTAAATCCCATTTCTTTGCAGTAGGAACTAATATCTCGTGCGATATCGCGATAGTTCATAAAATGACCATCACGTCTTTTCCAGGAGCCGAGATGCACCTCATAAATACTGATGGGTGTTTTGTGAATTGATTTTCTATTTTGAATCCACTCTGCATCGTTCCATTTCCATTGATAGGGATCTTGGACGATCGATGCTGTATTTGGACGAATTTCAGAATAAAGTGCATATGGGTCTGACTTTACCCTCAACTCGTTATTTTGAGTCGTGATCTCAAATTTATACTTTTCTCCAACCTTTAGTCCCGGAATAAAGATCTCGTAAATCCCACTTGATCCTAACGATCGCATTGGATTTGTCCTTCCATCCCAATAGTTAAAATCCCCTACAAGGCTTACTTGCTTTGCAGAAGGAGCCCATACAGTAAATTTCACACCTTCTGTGTCATTGAAAACACAAGGACGTCCACCCATAACTTTGTGCAAGTTGTAGTTTACACCCTTTCCAAATAAGTATGCATCGAGCTCTCCAAAAGTTGGTAAAAATGCATATGGATCATGGGCAAGTAATCCACTTTGATGATACACGCGATAATCTAAGGCCTCAATTTCATTTGCAACGCGATACTCAAAAAGACCGCAAGGGTGTACCTTTGTAGCTTGGAGAATTTCATTTTTAACTTCGAGATAGACATTCTCTGCATCTGGCCTATAAAGGCGAATCACTTTTCCTTCCCGTGTCGTATGTAAGCCTAATATACTATGAGGATCATATCGTCTCGTATTAAGCAAATCGTCGACGAGATTTACTTTCTCCTCCTGGATGATGCCATATGCCATATCGAATGCTCCGAAGTTTAAACCCGATTGGCTACCAATCGGGTTTTAAGGATGATCTTATCGAAAAAGGCTATTTTTCGAAACGATCTAAAAGATAAATGCCGTTTTCTTCTAGAGTAATTTTGGATTTATTTTTGAAGCGACCGAGGATTTTTTTTGAGTTCAGATCTTGTATCCGAAAAGAGGATATTGGATTTTGGAAAACAAATGGGATTTGAACTTTTCCTTGCGTGTGAATAAAAAGTCGACGAATTGCTTTTTTTGACCATTCAATCGAGATGGCATGTCCTTTTTCTGTGAGTATATCTGTCAAAACACCTGAATGAAAAGAAGGCGGTAGCGAAGGAAGGATAGAAAATTGATCGTGAAGTTCTTCGAAAAACATTTTCCGAACATCTACGTACAATTTTTCAAAGAGGATCAAAGCAGAAAAATCTTGAATCTTCTCTGTAAGAATATAAGAGTAGCCCTGATATAAAGGATCGAGCAGGGCCGGAATCATCATCTTTGTAAATCCAACTTTAAAAAACGCAAGCAAAACCTCTTCACTTGTTTTTCCATCCTTTTCCTGGATCGCTTTTTCCAATTTATAACAAAGAGATTGCGTTTCCGGTGTATGCTCTTTTAGGTGCAACACTTTTGGCACGAGATGTGTCAGATAATAATAAAATGGTAAGAGCTCTCGAACATCTTCTCGTTTCATCATGAGATCAAAATCTTGTTTTTTCGTGTTTCCAAGAAAAAGGCGTTCTTTATTCTTCTTTGGCCAATGATTAAAACTCATTACCTCTCTGTGCGGTTTGAAGATGAGAAAGGACTTTGAAAATACAGGAGCACGTTCTTCGATTAATTTTTTTTCAGAATCGTAAAAGGACCATCCAGAATCTGAAACTGTCGTATGTACTTTGAGAAGTACTGAATTAAGCTTTTCAAAATAAATCCTAATTTCCTTTGAGTCTTTCTGGAAAATTTCATAGCGAAAAGGGCGCTTATTTTGGAATCCCGAAACAAGAACCAAAGAGCGTTCCATATCACACGTTACAGTAAATTCATCAAGGGGCCCGAGATCGTCAAAAGAGATTTGACCAATCTGCACGCATTTCGTTGTACCAAGCTCATAAAATCGAAGAAGAGCAGGAAATACTTCGACTGCAATCGTCGTCGCAGGAATTATGCACATAGTCCCTGGATTGTGGGAAAATGGGCGCAGTCTCAATAAATTTTTTATCGGATTTTTTGACATATGAAGGTCCCTTATTTCACAACTTCTCCGATAAGCCCTTTTGGAGTATTTTGCAATAAAACTACATCGAGAAGTTCATTTGGCTCGTATGAATCTTTTGGAATTAAAACGCGTAAGAAATTATCAGTATGACCAGATATATACTTTGGATCATCGTCATCAAGACTTTCTGTCAAAATTGACATTGTCCGTCCTACAAATTTTTCTCTCAAAGCATAAGCTTCATTTTCATCTACCTGTAAAATCCTAGCTCTTCTTTGACGCATGACTTCTTGTACCACTTTGTTATCAAAAAACACAGCTTTTGTCCCTTTTCTTTCACTAAATGGGAACATGTGCACTTTTGCAAACTGTACAATTTTTAAAACATCGAGTGTTTCTTCAAAATCGTGATCTGTTTCACCAGGAAAGCCTACGATGACATCAGTTGTGAATGTAAAATCAGGACAAGCAGCTCTTATTCGACGGACAGTTTCTAAAAAGATTTGTCGCGTATATTTTCGATTCATCCGCTTGAGAACTTGATTTGATCCTGATTGAAGAACGAGATGGATTGATTTACAGGTACATTTTCCATTTAAAAGAACTTCTTGAAGCTCTTCGTCGACTTCATCGGGGTCGATTGACGAAACGCGAAGTCTTTTCAGCCCTTCAACTTTATCTACTTCGGAGATAAGTTCAGAGAGTCGTACTTTTTTTTCTCCTCTTTTTACTCCCCCGTCAAAATCACCAACGTTAATTCCCGTAATGACGACTTCTTT
>JBDHQC010000134.1:0-4631 GCA_039806815.1 Parachlamydiales bacterium | reverse complement strand
GCCGCTTTGCAAAATTATTAAATGTGAATTATCAAGTGGTGGGAAATTTATTGTACTTGCGATTCGAGATGAATTCAAAAGATGCAGCAGGTCACAATATGGTGACAAAGGCTTCTGAAAACATCCTGACTTGGATTTTACAAACGTTTAAAGATGTTCAATACGTTTCACTTTCTTCAAATTACTGCACAGATAAGAAGGTATCTTCTGTAAACGGTATTTTAGGAAGGGGAAAATCTGTCGTTGCTGAGATCGTTCTCCCTCGTTTGATCGTAACAAAATACTTTAAGACTACGCCTGAAAAAATCGTCGATCTCAACATTAAAAAAAACTTAATCGGTTCAATTCTTGCAGGGAGCTTGCGTTCTGCAAACGCCCATTTTGCAAATATGCTTTTAGGCATTTATCTTGCGACCGGCCAAGATGCTGCAAACATAGTCGAAGGCTCTCAAGGAATAACATTCTGTCAGCTTCAAGGACAAGACCTTTACTTTTCTGTTAGCATACCAAATATCATTGTAGGAACGATTGGGAATGGAAAAGATCTCGATTTTGTAAAAGAAAACCTCGAGAAGATGGATCTTATAGCAAAGCGTCCTGAAGGAGAAAATTCTCAGCGCTTGGCTGCAATGGTAGCAAGTGTTGTCTTGTGTGGAGAGCTTTCATTACTTGCAGCTCAAACAAACCAGGGAGAATTGGTAAAAACGCATATGGAACTCGAACGAAAAAAGGAGAAGATGTGATACCTGTTGGAATTGATAATTTAAGTTTTTACACATCGAATTTTTATCTCGACCTTAAAGAATTAGCTTTAGCTCGAAACCAGGAAGTCGATAAATACTACATAGGCTTGGGTCAAGAGCAAATGAGCATTCATCCGCCTGATGAAGATGTCGTTACACTTGCTGCTAATGCTGCATGGCAAGTCATTCAAGATATAGATCCACAAGATATTTCGATGATCCTCTTTGCAACAGAGTCAGGTCTTGATTTTTCAAAATCGTGCGGTGTCTACATTCAGCATCTTTTAAACCTTCCAAAAACGTGCCGCATTTTAGAAGTAAAACAAGCCTGTTATAGTGGCGCAGGAGCTTTACAGCTTTCAATGCCTTATTTACGACAATATCCTGAAAAAAAAGTTCTCCTCATCACAAGTGACATTGCGCGATATGGATTGAACACACCCGGTGAGCCTACTCAAGGATGCGGAAGTGCAGCTTTATTACTTTCTGCAAATCCAAGATTATGCGCAATTGAACCGGAATCTGGTTTATATTCCGACCACACATGGGATTTTTGGCGTCCGAATTACAGTAAAGACGCTCTTGTCGATGGGAAATATTCGACGAGAGTCTATTTAACAACACTACAAGAGTGCTGGAAAGAATATCAAAAAAATTCTCAGCGCTGTTTTCAAGATCATGCGCGATTTTGTTATCACCTTCCATTTACAAAAATGGCAGAAAAAGCTCATGAACGCCTTTTAAAAACTTGTGGGATCGAAAAAACTGAAAGTAATACTCTTGCGGAATCTTTAGAATATAGCCGCAAAGTCGGAAATAGCTATACAGCATCTCTTTTTATTGGACTTTCCTCGATTTTCGACCATGCACAAGATGATCTTTCAGAAAAAAGAATAGGCTTTTTTAGCTATGGATCAGGATGCGTTGCAGAATTTTTTAGCGGAATTGTTCAAAAAGGATATAAAAACCATCTTTTGACGACGTATCACAAAAATTTGCTCGATCAACGAAAGCCGCTTTCTATTAAAGAATACGAGGAATTTTTTAACTCAACACTTCCGGAAACAGGTATCGAATACAGGACCCCAAAAATAACTTCAGGAAAATTTCGATTGGCAGGGGTAAAAGATCACACTAGACTTTACGAAAAGTGCGGTATTTAATTTCCATTTTGTCTGGGTGGTAGGAATGCTTTGCGTGTTTTAAGTTGGGATCTCCTAAATCTTGCTCGAGATTAATATAGTGTATATCATCGGAAAGAGTTTTGCAAAATTCTTGGTACATAAACTGAAAAATGCCCTTGTAGGACATATCAGCCTTTGCAAAATGAATGTAAAAGGTATCGTTTTTTCCTTCTCCTAAAAGAAACCCGACATCTATTCCATCTATAGATACTATAAGCCCTGAAAGTTGTAATATATCCTGCATTTCAATTGCTTCCAGGCATGGATAATAGTCTGTCTCTTCAATTTTTCTTTTTGTTTGTTTCACCCATATATCGAGGACATCTTTTATTTGAAGAGCATCGCTTTTGGAACATTTTCTTAATTTTGCATTGTAGAGTTCATGAAACTGATGCACGAGGTTCCTCTTTTTACTCAAATTTCGCCCTGGGTAATCTGATAGCGTTGATTTATTAAAGAGATAGTCGCTATCGCCTTCGAAAAAATCTATAGTGTATTCATTTTTTGAAAATGCATTTTTCCAGCTCTCAGGAATTGGATATAGAAACTCTCCCTGAGAAATGATATGAGTTAGAGTAGCTTTTGGAATTTTTGAAGGATTTACTAAAAGATAAGAAAAATGCTTATTGTCATAGGTCTTTCCAAGAATATAGGGCACGTCTTCTTTTACTAATGTATACTCGTGTTTTTTTCGAAACAAAAATATATTTGAAAATAAAAAATCAGATATTCGAAAGGTGATTTTAGAAAGATACGGTTCGAGAAATTCTCTATCATCGAGTGAAAGTGCATCTCGATTCATCGTTGGAGTCCCCCTCTTTCTCTTTCTTTAATATCTAATATAAAATTTATATTTAATCAATTAATCTAATTTAGTATAATTTCCACTGTAAATTAATAAAATAATCTTATTTGAAAGCAAATAACGAGTAAAGTTCTGAATAAATTCTGATATGACGCAAGAAAGTCGAAGCGAAACTAATATTGGTATAAATATTAGCGAGATACGATTTTTTTTGAAGCAAACAGAATATGCAGAAATTTACTGTTAGTTACCTTCAACTCAGGTTAAATAATAGGAATAATAAAATGAACGTCATAAAAAGCTCATTTGATTCTTTTATAAATTTTACCAAAAAAATTGAAGGGCAAAAGCATATCTCTCATGGCAATGGGACTCATATGAGACAAAAGCTCTATGCTCTTAAAGGATCCTCTACTATTCAGAGGGATTTTTTTACGTGGTTGGATACAGCAAAAAAACAAGGGCATTTTACACCAGGAAATGTTGATGCAATAAAAACAAAATTCATCAAAGTATTTTCGAATAATAATCAACCTATCAAGCAAAAGTCACAAGCAAAACAATTGCGAAATTTGGCAAATACGAAAAAAGTAATTTGGTTTTACGACCACAAAAATAAGCTCACTGAAATTTTTGGCAATTTCTATATGAGCCCTGTGACATATAAGGGAATTACCTATTCATGTTCTGAAGCTGCATTTCAGGCTCAAA
Organism: Parachlamydiales bacterium; assembly: GCA_039806815.1. Taxonomy (GTDB): domain Bacteria; phylum Chlamydiota; class Chlamydiia; order Chlamydiales; family FEN-1388; genus JBDHQC01. Next base: position 1,188 of record JBDHQC010000134.1, on the reverse strand, counting down.
AATGCTTAAGTGATCGAAATAAGAAAAAATTTGTAAATCTTACAGGAGATCAAGCTTTCAGAAAAGCAAGGAAATTAAAAGCTCTTCCAAGAAAATGGAATGTGAATAAGTTTCAGATAATGAAAGAAATAGTGACTGCAAAATTTCAACAAAATCCCCAATTGAAAAAACTCCTTCTTGCAACAAATGGCGCAGAACTCGTCGAACATAATCCTGTAACGGGAAGAGATAAAATTTGGTCCGATAACCATGATGGATCAGGACAAAATCATCTTGGGAAAACACTTATGAAAGTACGTCAAACTCTTGGCGGAACGGGTGTTGTAAACTTTCCGAATCAATACAATCAATATGTAAAAAACAAATAAAAAAATATCAAAGCCTTACAAGAATTTTTTGTGAGGCTTTTTTTTATGATTGTTTTTCTTTTCTTGAATGCTTTCCTCGAGGCGCAAAATTTCATGCAAAAAATAATCTGCCTCTTCAAGTCGAGGGTGTCTTCTAAGAAATGATTTTGCAGAGTGCAAAATGGTATCAGCTTGAGAGATTTTACCGAGTTCAAGACAACAATCTACTGCATAAATATACGATTCAAGCCTTGATGGATCCATGGTGATTGCCATGTAGAAGTCTTCTAAAGCTCCTTTATAGTCGCCATTTCCCTCTCTTGCAAGACCAAGGCCAACCCAAAAGTCAGAGACATATGGGTTTACCCTTGAAAGGAAGGAAAATCCTTGAATTGCTTCATCGAACCTACTGGCTTGTAATAAAGCTATAGCTTGATCGAAAAGAGTTCCGAGTTTTTCCCTTGAAAAACCCAAGATGTCCTGTAGGGTTTTATTTTTTTCCAAAAAAAGATCGAGATCTTTTGTATTATCGACTTGTCTCATCGATTTTTTGCGATGCGGATGTTTTGTAGTGCTCGGTCGATGAATTTTCGGTCTTTGTGACTTTCTCATAAGAATCTTCTCTCCCTGAAGAAAACCCCAAGATTATAAAGGATTAGCATATTAGTTACTTGCACTTTTTTAGTGCATTTTCTACCTTTATCAAGAGTTCTTTAGAATTAGGTTTATCTTTAGCAAGTTCTACAAGCACACGACTATTAATTGCTTCTTCAGTAATGACTCGAACATGTGGGGTGTCCAGTGCTTGGCCTATTGCACGTTCGAGCTTTTTTGGATCATC
>JBDHQC010000133.1:0-4697 GCA_039806815.1 Parachlamydiales bacterium | reverse complement strand
TGAATTTGAAAGATATGGCTTTATTTAATATAGTTTTAGCTCGTAGTTCTTTATTTGCCTCGAATAAATTATTACAAACTAAACTCAATAATGGATTATTCGCCTCATGAGAAATTGACGAAATAATTTCTAATGGTAAATCATTAATATTTTCAATCCTCATATTACATCCTGTATTTATTTTTAAAATATCAATTTTATGACTTTTATTATATAATGTAAAGTCTCTTATCAGGGATTATTAAACAAAAATTGAAATTATTGGATATTAAGATAAAATTATTGTTCCTATTGGAAAGTATACTGATGACCATTTTTTAAGCCTGATTCTCTCGAGGATTGATTATGAAATCGTTGATCCAAAAATTCTTGCAATTATTCATGCATTGCAAAATCGAAATAGTAAAGCGATTGCCTTTACTCGAATGCCGACAGGTGCTTGTGGAATCATTCCTTCATTAGAGGATTGGAGAATAGATCATCTTAAAAAGCACAATATAGACTTTTCTCGAGCGTTTGCCGTTAATTTTGAACTCGGCGATCACAATGATAAAAGAGCCCTCTTTAAATCAGGGGTGCTTTGTGCAGATAAACAAGACAAAGGGCCTGTCTTACTCGCATTTTTAGAAAAAATCCGATATAAACCATCTCGCATCATCTTTATAGACAACAAGCTCGAATATCTGAAATCTGTAGAAGAAGCTCTACAAGAAACGAAAATTGAGTTTACCGGCTTTCATTATACAGCAGTAGAGGATCGTCCATGCATCGTCGATGAAAAATTAGCCGAATTTCAACTTCTGCATCTTATACAGACTGACCGTTGGTTAACACATCAAGAAGCTCGAGCTATGCTTTCTAATTAGGTGCAAATTTAACGAGAGAAGCTGCCACCCAGGAAGGTGCAATATCATTTTCAAAAAGCATAGAGACATCGACGAGTCTTAAGTCTAAAACATTTATGGAAACATTTCCAAGAAGGTACTTGAGCACGATCGCAGTATCTGTAGGATCCCCAATTGCCATGGGATTCATCCAATGAAAGAAATATTCTCTAAAGTTATTCTGTCTTAAGAGGGAATATCCATCTTCGATACATTTTCTTGCAAACGTATACCCTTTTTCATCCATTCCATATGCATCTTGAGGAAGAACACCGTAGCCTACGCCGTGGTGACACATATCATCTGTTGCAACAATGACGGAATCTTTTGCAATTTCAGCGAGTTCTTTTATTCCTGGAAGGCTTTCTGGATCTCGATTTACTAAGCTCGGATAACGTTCTATCAGTTTTGGGCCTTTGATGCCTCTTCGCTTTGTTTCAAAATCAAAAAGAATTCGAAACAAATCAAGAGAAAATTCTTTTTTCCAGCAGTCGTCTCTTGAAATCCCGGATCCGAGAACTCCGTAGGATGGTTCTTGTGAGATGTCTTCTTCATTGAGCTCTTTTGTTCTTGCAAGGACAAGCGACTCTGACATGGGATGTAAGACGCCTAAAAGTAATGCTTGGTCAGCATGAGAGTCTAAAACTGCATTGACAGCTGCAGCAATTTGGTAACCGCATTGACTTAAAAAAGTATGTGGAAATATACAAGAGCCACCATTGTTCAGGGTTTTTGCAAGATCTGTTGCCCAAATTTTGCCTTTGTCCAAAATTGCGCACATTCCTTGTTCACCAAGTATTTTTGGCTCTTCGTAATATTGATCCAGTGCCTTTGGTTTGGGTTTTTTTGCGTTGGAAAAGGGATATTTTCGCGTAATATGCTTACTCTTGTTGTTGAATATAAATTAAAGCGCAATTCATCCTTTAGAACAAGGCTAAAGGTTTTCTTGCGTCAACTTTGATAAAATTTTAAACATATACAAAAATGACTATAACAAACTACTGGCAAGACGATGAATTTGATCGATCATATAAAAAGGTATCGATAAGATCTGATCGTGATAAGAAAGGGGGTGTTGAGAGATGCGAATTCCGAATGGGCTTTTCTTTTCCTTGATAAATTGTGCAAGCGATTTGAGTCGTCCGGTTGTCCCGGCTTTTACTTCAACAGGGAATATCTTTGTTCCTGACTGTATGACATAGTCTACTTCTGCAAGTGATCCTTGTTTTTCTCTCGTCCAAAAATAAAGGTGTGGTTTTGAATATACATCTTCATAAGAAAGTAACTCCTGTCCTACAAATTGCTCTGCTTGTATCCCGACATTTAAATGTGTCAAATTTGTATTCCAAATTGACTCTATGTCTATCTTTTGTCCACAGTTCATCAGGCCAATGTCTAAAAACAGCAACTTTATTTTGTTTTCTTTTATATGTGTTTGCAAAGGTATTCCTGAAGCACTTGTTGCAATGATGCGGTGAAGTAAACCTGCCCATTCGAGTTGCTCCAAAGCAATTTTTAACTCCCTTGACCGCAATTCTGGATCAATATGACTAAATTTAAAATGTTGCCCTACAAGACCGGGCGCTTTTTCAAAGAAAACTTGTAAGTACTTATATTGAGTTTTGGATGCATATTTAGAAAAATCACTCCGATAGGTCTCAAGTAAAGTCTTGAGAATTTGTTGGCATTCGAGAAATGATTTTTTTTCTAAAAAAGATCGAACTACTGCAGGCATTCCCCCTGTAAGAAAATACTGCCTAACATACTGAAGGAGCTTTTCGTGAATGATTTCATCAAAAGGATGCTCCCAGGAAAGTATATCGATATACTTTATGATGCTTTCTTCATGTAAGCTTTGAAGATATTCGCGAAATGACAAAGGTTTTAAATACAGCGACTGTACTCTTCCGACCGGGAATGAAAAATGTTCTTCATGTATGACAAATTCTAAAAGTGATCCTGCTGCCATTACATGGAGTTGGTTCATTTTTTCTTTAAAATATCGAAGAGATTGTATCGCTTTGGGACAGTTTTGAATTTCGTCAAAAAAGAGAAGAGTTTTGCCTGGGATAATCCTTTTATTTAGCACTGTTTCTAGTTTTGAAACGATCTGCACAGGATCGAGATTTTCAAAATAAAGAGAAAGTTCAGGCCGGAAATCGAAATTAATGGTTACTTGATTTTCGAAGTGTTCTGATCCGAATTTTTCGATAATGTAGCTTTTTCCTACTTGCCTTGCCCCTCGTAAAATGATAGGTAGGCGATTTGGATCATCCTTCCACTTTTTAAAAATTTGTTCGATTGATCTGTACATTTCATAGGCCCCTTTTTCTTTATAGTATTAAAAATGGCGATTTTAGGGGAGTAAATTTAACCATATCATGGTTATTTAATGGGGGATGTTTTCACCAAAAAATTTTCAACTCAAAAAAAGAACCGGTTCATTCTTTGGGTAGATAATAAAAAGAACCGGTTCTTTTCTTAACTTCCTTCTTTTTTATTAAGGAAAAAGAGTGAGACTGATGGAACGAAGTGCTCTTTCGTTTCTCAAAGAATGGATGGATTAAAAGTTAACCCATCCTCCCAAATTTCAACTATCAAGCAAGCCTTAGATTTACTTTGCAAAGCAAGAATTTGTCATCGAGTTACTGGCTGTGCTGGAAATGGCGTCCCGCTTGCTGCAGAAGTTTTAGAAAAATATCTCAAAGTGATTTTTCTCGATGTAGGCTTGACCTCATCAACATTAGGTCTTTCTTTGAGTCAAATCAGTTCAATAGATGAACTTATTGTAATTAATAATGGAGCGATAGCAGAACAAGTTGTTGGCCAGCTGTTACGAACAATTGCACCTTATTATCAAGAACCTTCTTTATATTACTGGCATCGGGATGAAAAAGGTTCGAGTTCTGAAGTTGACTATCTCGTCCAAATGGGAAATAAGGTAATTCCAGTTGAAGTGAAAGCCGGCACTACAGGAAATTTAAAGTCTCTCCATGTATTTATCGGCTTAAAGAAGCTATCTTTTGCAATTCGGATCAATTCCGATGTTCCCTCCATAACGAACCTTCATGTGAAGGATTCTTTAGGAAATTTTGTTGATTATTCACTTCTATCTATTCCATTTTATCTGCTCGGTCAATTATATCGCCTTGCCGAAAATCGATAGTGGTTTTTTCTTCTTCGACTTGTTCTGCATGTGTTTTGAGCATTTTCGAAGAAAGCTTTAATGCGACCATTTCTCTTGGCGTGAGATAGGAAAATATGCGATGCACCAAATCTGGCCCAAGTAACTCAAAAATATCTTCGAGGTCTCCTTTATAAAGCTCTTTGATGGTATCTTCAAAGCGTGCAAGTCGTTCTTCAAATAATTTAATTTCAATACTATTGCTCAAAGGATAAATTTTTTCTTCCAGCTCCAATACTTTGTTCGTACAGACTTTTTTGTTTGGAATAAAACTGTGTTCGATTGTGAATTTGCATTTTGCGATGCGTTGTAAAAAGCTATCTATGATTGCAAAATATGCTTCGTTTTGAAAATTTTCATCTGATTGAGGAATACTTGTTCGGGAAGTTTGCACTACACGAAGGGCAGAGTTAGAGTTTGTATTAAGTGTAACACTTGCAACACTATGTATAGTCGATGGATCAATAGATGGTTGTGTATCAGATTGAATGTATTGATATTCTTTACGGTCAATCAATAGATATGCAGCTCGTACAAACATTTGATGCCCAATAATGTTAGAAGCATCAAGCTAAAAGTTGAATGTTAAGAATGCATTAAGGTTAAATTTTGATATTCTTTTGCAGTAA
>JBDHQC010000132.1:0-4707 GCA_039806815.1 Parachlamydiales bacterium | reverse complement strand
TTTTTTAAGTCTTCAGGCAGCTTTTCCAATATACATTCTGCTGCTTGTTTTGTTCGCTTATCAACGTGCATTGCCAAAACCTGCCGTGTTGCAGAATGAAAAACAAGCCATAGCCATTGCTAATTATGCTTTTTCTGAACATAACTCCATTGCTCATCTAACTCAAGAACAGCGACTTCAAGCTCTTCAGTATTTGTTACTATAGCATTCAGATCCTCCGGCAGTTCTGCAACAATTTCGTTATTGAACCTCCCTCCCCTAAAGTCAAATCGCATTACATGTTTAGGACTACCCATACGTTACAAAATACGAAAAACAGAAGATGGTGATTTCTAGAATTGCAGAATCTCGTCATATTTTGGGATAAAAGAGACATTCAAGCTCTTCGTGTCCACATACACGTCTTCTTTTTTGTGATTTACTAATGCTAGAACTTTTGCCCTTATAAAGTAATTGTATCCAAACATCTGCGTCTTTGCTTTTTGTGTAAATGCACATGCTTTACATTCTGCGAGCAAAAGAGGAAGATATTCTTTTGTATGAGGATTTTGCCCATAGCATATGACATCAATGCGTCTATTTGGAATTTTTTGAACTGAGAGAAGGTGCGGGAGCTCAGAAATTTTTTTTTCCACCATGATTCCCGAAATTGGAAACCCTAAATCAGATATGAGCGTGTGCAGCAATTTTTGTCGCACACACTCTTCTTTTGTTTTCGGAATGAATTTTTTTCTGACAATGCAAAAGATGTTCTCAAGACTTTGTTTATTGTTCGATGTCAACGATGACATAGGTTCCATCTTCTGAGCGATAAATAACTTTGAGCTTTTTATCGCTTTCATTGCGATATATGATCATTGGTTCATGACCGCCTGCAAGATCGATTTTCATCAACGCTTCGTCATCTGTAAGAATATGCAACGGCGTTGTTACTTTTTTGATCTCGCGATGCGGATGTAAATTTTCTTCTTCATTTTTCTTCAGGTCTTTTTCGAGCTTTTCATTTGCTTCTTGTTCATCGAGCTCGTCGATCATAGCAAATACGCGGGCAGGACGCTCTTCTGCTTGATGTGCTTTTCCATGGTAGTCTTGGATGCGACTTTTGTATTTTCGAAGTTGTGAATCGAGTTTGTCAATTGCCATGTCAATAGATACATACATATCCGTCGATTTTGCATGGCTTTTTATAAGTATTGGGCCATACTTCATGACGATATCGACTTTGTTGTCGAGCTTTTGAATATCCATTGTAATCACGACGTCAATTATGCGAGGGGCTATTTTTTCGATCTTAGACATCTTTTCAATCGCATAGTCCTTCATTGAATCTGTGACGTGCACATGACGTCCTGTGACAGTAATGTTATATCCTGTATCAAGTAAGGCTACTCTTTGTTTTCGATCCATGATGACCTCGGTTAGTTGCATTTTACATTCTGCGTTAATAAAAAATATTTTTCCATGGCAATGTCAATTGTCACAAATTTTACTTCCCAGCTGTCCGCATGCACCCATTATAGATCTTCCCTTATTTTTTCGCACCATTACAGAATATCCTTGCATTTTCAAGAAATCCTTAAAAAAAGTCACTTTGTCTTCACTCGGTGTGCAAAATCGAGCATCATCTTGAAAATTATAGGGAATGAGATTGATTTTCACATCAAGCCCTTGAAGATACAAGGAAAGCTCTTGTGCAAAACGAAGATCGTCATTGCACTCATGTAAAAGAACGTACGCAATGAGGATCTGTTTTTTTGTCTTTTCGTTGTATTCTTTCATTGCATCGTAAAGAACTTTTAAATTTTCTTTTCGATTATGCGGCATAAGCTTATTTCGAAGTACGTCATTTGGTGCATTTATAGAGACTGCCAAATTGGGAAAAATTTCTTTTTCACCCGCTAAAATTCGAATATATTCTGCCTTTCCACTCGTCGATACGGTAATGCGATTCATGCCAATTGCAAGTCCACACTGATCAGAAAGAATGGAAATTGCGCGTTTTACGTTTTCGTAATTGTCAAAAGGCTCTCCCATCCCCATAAATACGACGTTGCGAAAGGAAAATCTCTTGCAAAATCGCGCGTGCATGACCTGTTGGACGATTTCTGAACAATCGAGATTCCTCTTCAATCCCATAAGTCCTGTCTGGCAAAATGCACATGCCATTTTACAACCTATTTGAGATGAGACGCAAAGGGTATTATTATTCTTCATGTGTATGTGTACTGACTCTATTGCAAACCGATCGCGTGTCGACAACAAAAACTTTGCATTAACATCATCTGAAAGAGACTGAACCTCTTGCATGTGCGACGTGTCTACAAGGTCAATAATTTCTTTTATAAGGGATTGTGCATTTCGAAATTGTGGCAAGGCAAGGTCAAACGAGCCTTTTTTAAAAAAACTCTTATACAGTACGCTTGCAATCTCGTGTCCACGGCCTAAGGTTTCTTTGACGTACGAGCAAAACTCTTTATGGGTGAAATTAAAAATAGAGACTTTTTCATTCATAGTGAAAACATTGCACCGAAGAGGGCTCGAACCTCTAACCACCTGGTTCGAAGCCAGGTACTCTATCCGATTGAGCTATCGGTGCAAAAAAAAGGATTGTTGAAAGATTCATTAAAATCGTACAAGAGCGTATCATCTGAGGTGATTTTTTTAAACGCCAAAAAGAAAAAAATGCAGACTCAAGAAGCCATTGTTTTAAAAGTCATACCCTATTCAGACTCTTCATCCATACTTTCTGTTTTTTTTAAAACGTACGGTTTATGCGATGTCATCGTGAAAAATTCAAAACTATCCTTTTCGCCCTTGCTAAAAGTCGAAATGAGCTTTATCTCTTCTGAAAAAAGCCTTTGGAAGGCAACATTGACCCACATTCAAAAATCATATACAAGCTCATTAAAAAGCTTCGATCACATTCAAAAAGCTTTCTTGATTAAGGAATTTCTTCTTAAAGCACTTCCCAAATGCGCTCCTGCAAAAAAACAGTATGAATTATTTTTGAACTTTCTCGACTCCCTGAAGATGACATCGTGCTCTTCATTGAGTGCTTCTTCGTTCCTCGAGGGATGGTGCACACTCGAAGGAATAACCCGTGAGCACATTCTTGAGTTTTCCCGGAATGAAAATCCAAAATTCAAATTTGAAGAATTTTTTCGATTTGTCTGTGACTATGAAGGGGTGAAAATGAATGCGAAAGGGGGGACTTGAACCCCCACGAGGAAACCCTCACTACCACCTCAAGATAGCGCGTATACCATTCCGCCACTTTCGCGTTGAAGATGGTCGAAATTGTAGAGAATTTGCAAATACATGGCAACAAAATAAAGATCATTTTTTCTTCCTGGGACTTTTCAGCCTGAAAAAATAGTGCCAGCTCTTCTTTGCAAAAGAATTACACCCTCTTAATGTTTCGTTTACCATTTCTCTTTAGGCTTTGTTTCGGAAAAAACGTTTACACCTTGCACATCCAAGTTGTAAACCAATAATACTAGGGAGAATTATCATGCAAGCAGCACAACCAGCATCACAAGCACGTCCTTTTGTCGGACAAGAAGAAGTAAAATTACATCATAATAAAGCAACTATCGAGGGAAAACCCGGTGAAACCGTAGGAATTAAAATCCCTGCTGACGGTGGAACATATCGCGTTCGTCTCGAGCAAGTAAAAGCTCCTACTGCAAAAGCAGCAGAAGGTGTTTTAAATCAAAATAGTACAACGTTTACAATCACCTACACGGTAAAAATCACAGCTCCTGGCGGATATGAGTCTGAAAAAACAGAAACTCTTCAAACCTCAAAAACAGGAAAAGCACTCAAAAAAGAAATTGCTAAAAAATTTGAGGAAGCAAAAACTAATCTTAGGAAATGGGGACAAACAGAAGTCAAAAGCTTAATGCACTCTAAAAATATTTCACAAGAGACAAAAGAACACCACCACCATGGCCATCACCATAAAGGCCATCATGGAAAGCATAAATAATTTGCAGTGATATTCCAGGGGGCTCTTTAAAAGAGAGTCCCTTTTATTTTGTAGTGTGCTAGAATTAATCCTATGAAGCACATTGTACTATTTTTTATAAAAGCATATCAAAAACTCATCCGTCCCCTTCTTGGACAAAACTGTCGCTTTTACCCGAGCTGTTCTGAATACTGTAAAACTGCCTTTGAAAGAAAAAACTTTTTTTATGCCCTTTTTCTTTCTTGTAAGCGATTGCTTCGATGTGGACCTTGGTCAGAAGGTGGAATCGATGAGCTTCCTTAGGACATTGCCGTTTTAAGATGTTGTAATTCTTGCGTAAGTGCTTTTGGGAATTTATTTCCAAAAATTGCAAAATATGATTCTAAGTTTTCTGCTTCTTTGAGCCATTCATTCTTCTTCACTGCAAAAAGTTCTTTTTTTGCATTTTCTGAAATTTGTAGCCCAACAAAATCAAATTGCAAAAGTTCTGGCAATAATCCTATCGGCGTTGTTTGACAGGCAGAAGCATTTTCACATCGTTCAAACATCCACTTGAGGACGCGTATATTTTCGCCATAGCCTGGCCATAAAAATTCTCCACCCTCTGATTTCTTAAACCAGTTCACCGAATAAATTTTTGGAACTACATGAGTTGTATCATCTACTTGATGAAGCCAATGGGCAAAATAATCCGCCATATTATAGCCACAAAAAGGAAGCATGGCAAATGGATCGTGGCG